>JABDPB010000009.1 GCA_013042995.1 Ignavibacteriaceae bacterium
CAAGACGGTTATATGAAAAGGTTGAGGAGCTGGGCGGGAAAAAATTAGTTATTTCTGAATGCGGACATGGTTACCGATCAACGAGATGCGAGGCTCCAAATTGGGGCGGATATGATGTTCCGTTTGAGATGGAAAGCTCGGTTGATACAATGCTTAGGTACATTAAAGAAGGAAGGATTAAAGTAGATAAAAGTAAAAACACGACACCTGTAACTTTTCACGATTCTTGCAACAATGCTAGAAGCTGTGGACTTTACGAAGAGCCTCGCGAATTGCTTCAGCTTGTTTGCTCTGATTTTAGAGAAATGTACCCGAACAGAGCTGAAAACTACTGCTGTACTGGAGGTGGTGGTGCAATGTCAATGTCAGAATATACAAACCGAAGATTGAAATCAGGAATTGTAAAAGCAAATCAACTTAAAGAAACTGGTGCTTCAACCGTAGTAACCTCGTGTCACAATTGTGTTGATGGATTAACTGATGTTATTCGACATTACAAACTTGGTATGCAAGTTACACAGCTAGTAAATTTAGTTTCGAATGCACTTGTAATTGAAGAAAAAGTCGCTGTGCCGATTGAAGTAGTACCAGAAGCTGAAGAACTTGAATTTGCAGGCCGTAAAATTCTTGTCGCAGATGATGAACCTGATTTTGTTACATTTATTTCTACTTTACTTGAAGATAACGGTGCCGAAGTAATAAAAGCTTACGATGGCGAGCAGGCTTTAGAACTTGCACGAATAGAAAAACCTGATTTGATTACGCTCGATATTTCAATGCCAGGTAAATCAGGAGTTGAAGTTTTCGAGGATATTAAAAAGGATAAATCATTAAGAGACATACCTGTTTGCATAATTACTGGCAAGCCTGAACTGAGAAAGCTTATTTACGAACATCCTGACTCTCATCCGGAAGGTTATATGGACAAGCCCATCACAGAAGATGGATTAATAAGAAATCTTCGTAAGATTTTTGAAGTAGGGCAAGAGGAAAAGGTTTCTGCTGAGAAATAAAAATTAAGATTGAAATGGACGAGATTTATAAAAAATATTTCGATTCCGTTCCTAGCTATCTTACTATACAGGATAAAGATTTTCATCTTTTGGATGCAAATCAAAAATTCAAAAATGATTTTGGCGAAATAGAGGGTCGATATTGTTATCAAGTATACAAAAACCGATCTGAAAAATGTGAGAACTGTCCTGTTGAGAAAACTTTTCGTGATGGACAACCACACACCAGTGAAGAAAAAATTAAAACCCACAATGGAAATGATGTTTGGGTAATTGTTAATACTTCTCCCATTTATGATGATAATGGAAATATCATTTCCGTAATGGAAATGTCAACCGATATTACCGACGCAAAAAACCTTCAAGATCAACTAAGAACTAGCCAACAAAAATACCATCTGCTTTTTGAGGAAGTGCCGTGCTATATATCTATTCAGGATAAAAATCTTAAAATAGTCGAAGCCAATCGCATGCACAGAGAAGCTTTTGGAACCTCATTTGGAAGTATGTGTTACAAAGTATACAAACATCGCAACACAAAATGCGAACCGTGCATAATTCAGCAAACATTTGAAGATGGTAAAATTCATTCACATGAAGAAGTGGTGACTTCGCAGGACAATAAACGTATAAATGTAATGGTTTATGCCGCTCCAATTAAAAATGGCAATGGTGAAGTTGAGCACGTAATTGAAATGAGTACTGACATAACTGAAATTCGGCAATTGCAGGATAAACTATCCTCAGTTGGATTGTTGATCGGTTCAATTTCTCATGGAATTAAAGGACTGCTAAACGGTCTTGACGGAGGTATCTATTTAGTAAACACAGGTCTGAAAAAAGATGACCGAAAAAGAATAGATCAAGGTTGGGAGATTGCATCACGAAATATCAGGCGTATTAGAAGTATGGTAATGGATATCCTATATTATGCAAAAGACCGTGAACCGCAATGGGAAGATATAACAATAAAAGAACTCACGGATGAGGTATGCGAAAACTTCGGCGATAGGGCTAAACGGAATAACATTGATTATATTTGTGAAATTGATCCGGATGCTATAAAAATGGAAGCTGATAGAAATGCACTCCGTTCTCTTCTGATAAATTTGCTAGATAATTCACTTGATGCATGCAGGATTGATACAAAAAAGAAAACTCATACAGTAACTTTAAAAGTGGATCAAGACGCTGATCAAATTGTTTTTAATGTTTCTGATAACGGAATCGGAATGGATCGTGAAACCCGCGAAAAAGCATTTAGTTTATTCTTTTCATCAAAAGGTGCCGGCGGCACAGGTTTAGGTTTATTTATTGCAAATAAAATTGCCGAAGCTCACGGCGGTTCAATTAAAATTGAATCTGAAGAAGGAAAAGGAAGTGAGTTTATGGTAAAGATGTTAAAAAAGCGCCCAGACTAAATTTTATTCGCCAACATCTTTATTACTCATTTAATAAGAATGAGTCCCTAAAACAACATCCATCCCAAACTTTTTCTCTAAAGTAATTTTCAAATGGTCGTAGTCAATTGGGCATTCCGCGGTTTCCATTGCAAGTTTAATACAAGTACCTAAATGAAGCTTTTCGATTGGTCTTTCAAGGTTATTTGCAACTTCATTGAGGAGTTTCATTCGTGGTACGGCTAGACCAGGACAATCACCGCAATCCGTCATTGCTACCAATTCAATATCATCATATCTAGCAAATTCCCCATTTCGCTCATAAATTCCTTTGTAGCACTTTGCACATGCAATGCACGAGTGATCCTGAATTCTTTTACAATAAAGTATAGCAATCTTTGACATATTTACCTCATATCGTTATTTAAAATTTAAAATAGATTTTCTTAAGTAATTACTCAGAATTATTAAGCAGCTCTTTTAATTTTTTTAGAGTTTTAGGATCGGAACTATCAATTAAATTTTTCAGATTACTTTGTAATTCAACAAGCTCCGCTTTTTCCTTTTCATCATCAGTAGTTTCCATATTCAAAGTCTTTTTTATTGCTGCAATATAATTGTGCGGTTTGACTGGTTTTTCCAAGTAGATTCCGGGTCCAGACATCGTAAGTTCCTTTAAATCTGCTTTGCCAAGATCATCACGAGCATGTCCTGTTACAATAATGACAGGGATTCTGGACCATTCTTTATTTTTATTTAATTCTCTATAAAATTTAGCTCCTGACTTTTTTGGCATTACTAAATCCAAAGAGATCAAATCAGGTGATTGTTTTTTCACTTCCTCTATTGCTTTATCACCATCTTCAGCCACTATAACTTCAAAGCCCGCTTCGAGAAGAGCGGCATTAAGAAAATTACGAACATCCGCCTCATCATCCACAACTAAAATCTTCTTCTTATCTCCAATAGGCATTGTAGACTCCTTTATTTTATTTTTTATCTTTTGTTTCTTTATAGAGAGCTAGCAACCTTTTTCTTGGAAACACCATTCTAAACATTGCACCTTTGCCCTTTTGGGAATCGACTAAAATTTTACCTCCATGTTCTTGTACTATTTTTCTTGTTGTTAATAGTCCAAGTCCTGTTCCTGCTCCTCCTTTTGTAGTGAAGAAAGTTGTAAATATTTTACTTTTTATTTCATAATCGATACCACTGCCATTATCAGTTACTTCAAATATAAGTTTATCTCTCCCTTCATAAAGCTTTAATAAAACTTCAGTTCCTTTTTGTTCACCCATCGAACAAGCATCAAGTGCATTTGACACTAAATTTGTAAGGCAGGTGTGAATTCCAGCTGGATCAAGTGGAGCAGTTTTTACTTTTTCACTAATTTCTGTCTTTAGTTCAATTCCTGACTGTGCAGCTATATTTTTATAAAGATCGATTATTTCATATATAAGGTCTCTGGGATCCACAAGCTGTAATTCAGGCAAACGACCTTTTGAAAAACTAAGAAAATCTTTAACAAGAGATGTGGTTTTGTCGAAATTTCTATCCAACATTTCCCAACCCTGGTTTATCATCTCTTTACTATTTTTCTTCAATCCAAGGCTGACAATATATTTTCCTCCCTCTAAACCCATCAGAATGTTTTTTATACTATGAGCAAGTCCTGCAACTGTTTGGCCAACAGCACTAAGTCTTTCGGCTTCAATAACTTTATGTTCTAATTTTTTTAATTCTGTAATATCATTCGATATTTCAATTACGTGAGCAACATCGCCACTGCCACGCATTAGCGCTGATGTTGACACCTGATAATTAATATCCTGTCCTCTTTTTCCGATTCCTTTCTGAGTAGAATGATGAACTTCACCATCTTTAAAAGTTTTTTCAGCCGGACAATTTCGACATTTAGTTTCACGTCTTTTATATACTTTATAGCAGTGTTCTCCCAATACATCACCAAAGTTTTCCCTAAAGGCTTCATTGGCTCGAACAATTCTAAAGTCTTCACCAATTACTGTTATATAACATGGTACCCTATCAAACAGAATCTGGTATTCCTGCTGCCACCTGTTAATTTCGGTTACAGTTCTGGTCATTTCCATTACAAAATCAATATGGTCATTCTCTTTGTTTTTAATAGGAATAACGTGACCTACATAATGTGTCTTGCGTCCATGTTGATCAACTCCAACCGCATCAGCAACAACAGCACGTCCTTTTTTAAAGACCTCTTCTGATGGACAATCGTTGCATGGATTTTCTAATTTTTTATACACCGAATAACATTTTTTCCCTTTCCAGTTTCCAAAATAGTCTTTAAAATTTTGATTAGCCTCAACGACGTTATAATCCCGATCGATGACCGCCACATTAAAAGGTACCTGTTCAAACAATTCCCCATAGATTAATTCTCTTACTTGCTCCGGGGTATATTTTTGATTTATACTTTTAATTTGAACTCCTATGTAATTGTTTGGTTTCTAAAAGATGATTTACACTTTGTATAAACTCATCCACATTTATCGGTTTTTCCAAATAAGCTTCTGGTACTTTAATAGCATCATCTTTAACATAATTCCTGAAATCAAATTTTCCACTTTCTATTGCACCGCTAATAATTATTACAGGTATCTGATGGAATTCTTCATTTTGGCGAAACCTTTTATAGAAAGACAATCCAGTTTCGTGAGGCATCATAATATCAAGACAAATCAAATCTGGTTTAATATCATGAAGTAACTCTAATCCATTTTTTACGTTACTATTTGAATATGTCTCATAGCCATTTGCCTGCAGAATAGCCATTAAATATGCGATTACATCAGGTTCATCATCAATTATTAATATTTTCTTTTTCATCTTTACTCATTTCTGATTGATTTTTTTCCTTTTCTATGTTTGGCAGAATTACGCTGTTAAAATGAGGAAGTGTAGTTTTCCACTTTAAATTTTCAGCCACTTGATCGTGAATCTTAACTTTGTGGCAGGATTTACACTCCGTAAGGTTTTGTTTGTTTAGTTCATCTGCTTTTATGAAGTGGCAGGAAACACACAACTGATGAAATGCATCTGTATAAGAGATCGCAAAATATTTTTGGCTACCTATAAACCTTGCATTGTTAAAGTCATACTTTGGATGACAATCAACACAGTTTTTTGCTGATTTAGATTCTCTTTGCACACCTTCAACATGGCAATTATCACATTTAATATTTGCACCGCTTGAAGAAGCATGCCAATTGTGTTTAAAGTAATCAACTGGTTTATACATGTTTGTATGACACTCCCAGCAGCTATTTTCTATAAATCTTGGCAGCGTTAAATGATGACATTGGGCACATTGATCTTCTCCAAGTCTTGCAATATGTTCTTTATGCGGAAATTCAACCAAATTATCATCCTTATTACCATTAATCAGTAATCTCTCTATTCCGCTTGCTCTGCTAACAGTTATTTCTTCAATTCCTTTCCCGTGTAATTTTTTTTCTGGCATAAGAGCCATACCAACTGCAAAACTTAATACAAATGCAAGTGAAAATTTTGTTAAAGAGGCAGCATCGGGTGTTCCAAGCCAAGCGTGCGATGAATAATCAAAAGATGGAGCAGTATGCGGAAGTGATTCTGGATCCTGAGGTTTTAAATCCCAAATATTAAAGTGCTCTATTACAAATAAGAAAACTAATGCTGCTGCAGACACAACACCAAGGCTAATTGTGATTTCCATCCACGATGGTGTATAACTATCTCCAGTTATACTTAGCATAGTCAATCCACCAACATTAATTCTGTTAAATACCATTCCAAACACAACCATAAAAGAACCTATCCACTGTGCTTTTATATTTCTACGCATCTTCGGAACAGAAAAAATTATTATTGGAAAAATGATTGAAATGAAAATTTCAGATATGAATACAAAGCTTTCCCAGCTTCCATTTAATACAATTGTAATTTCACCCGCGGCAAGAATATCTATAATTTTTACTATGAGGTAAATTGATAAAACCCACACAACCGTTTTACCGAGTTTTTCAACAAGACTAGTCTCAGGCTTACGTTTATATAGCCAATGAGATGCTAAACTTTCAAAGGCCACCATCATCAATCCAAGCGCAACGGCTGAAAGAAAAAATTGGATAGGTAGTATGTTGGAATACCACAGCGGATGAAGCTTAAAAGGCATTATTAAAAACAGTGAGCCAAGTGATGATTGATGCAGAGTTGAAAGCATAATTCCCAGTAAGACAAAAACAAAACGAAACTTCATTAAAAAGTTTCTGATCTTGGCGTAGCGACTGTATTTTTCAAGTGGAACAGGACTAAACTCTAGCAGCAGAACTGCTGAGTACAACATTACACACCAACCGACTTCAAACAATGGAGAATGCGGATTCCAAAAAATTATCATATGCCAGATATTCCACGGTAAACCTAAATCGAAAAGCAAACCGAGAATTACTGCCATATATCCAAGAAAGGCAGTTAATACCGCAGGTTTAACAAGTGGATGAAATTCCTCTCTTTTCATTATGTAAAAGATAGCGGTCATAACAAAACCGCCAGCTGCAAGTGCAACACCACCCATAACATCAAAACCTATCCATAAACCCCATGGGGTTGAATCAGTTAAATTTGTTGTTGCACCCAAACCGAAGATAAAACGATTCAGCCCGACTGCTGCAGCAAATCCTGTAATTAACCATAATATAATTTTTGTGTTCTGAACTCTATTCATCTTTATTTCCCCGATCTTCATTTTGATTTTTACTTAGTTCCATTCTGCGTCTTATTATCCAATTTAAACCAAGCATAAAACCACCCATTCCAACAAAAGCAAACGGAACAGATTTCATTGCAGGCTCCGTTGTTTCAGGGAGCGGCTTGTTTCCAAGATGAGTATTGTACGATAGAAAACTAAGATCAATATCTGAAAGGTAGAGTACTGAAGTACCGCCTATCTCATTTTCACCCCAGACTTTGTTTATGTATTTCCCAGGATTTTCTGCTATTCGATTATGAGCAATCTTTAATAGTTCATTGCGATCGCCAAAAATTGTTGCACCTTCCGGACAGATTTTTGTGCAGGCAGGTTGATCTCCATTTTTAATTTTATCAAAACATAAAATACATTTTCTAACATAAGGTACAGATTGGTCCCAATCATAACGTGGAATTCCATATGGACAAGCCATCATACAGTAACGACAGCCAAGGCATTTATCACTATCGTAAACAACAGCACCCTCATTCGTTTTCTGTAATGCACCAACAGGACAGGCCGTTACGCACGCTGGCTCCAGACAATGCCGGCATTGTTTTCGTATAAAATGATTTCCAGGTTTTTGAATTATCGATGTCCAATTCTCTGCAGATAAACCATCATTTTTCTGCCATATTCTTGGAACATCCATTTCGAGATTATTTGTTTCTTTACAAGCAGAAACACACTTAAGACAGCCAATACATTTTGTAATATCTGTTAAAATTGCTTTACTCAAACCGCAGCTCCTTTTTTGTTTAATGTTGAGCAAACTGCTTCATCAGTTTCTGGGGGAAATTTCCACGCAATTGTGCACACCACCTGTGAAAGAGGCATTAATACACAATGTGCAATTTTTGTAAATGGAATCAGGATAAAAATCAAATTGCCTGAAAGTACGTGCATAAGCATAAAAAACTGATAGTAAGTGGGATTTACATTTAGATGAGCACAAACAAATCCTGTAATAAAAGGAATCAGCAACAAAATGGGCCAAAGATAATCCTGCTTGCGGCTTAAAAAACTTGACGATTTGTTAAACATTCGTCCCATCAAAAGTGCAATTGCAAATACAATTGTTGAAATAGTTAACCAATAAGCCCAATCAAATGGAAGAGTAATCCAAGAAATACCAATTGACTTTTCCCATTGCTTTACATGTGCATATAGGAAAATTGGAACCACAAGTAATCCAATATGAAAGAGCGTTGAAAAGGTTGAATAGAAAGGACGATTGCGAGCTACTCTATTTACGGGGAAAAACCATTCCAGTCCTCTACTTAGTACGAGCTTCCACGGCATATTTTTATCACCTGCTTTTCGGTATGCTTTATATATACCCCAAATATCCAACATAAAAATTCTTATCAAACCTAAAAGCATTATTGCAAAGGTCAGTCGAAATAATGGTCCTTTTGCAAATTCAAGCCAAGATTCCATAGTTAGTTTTCCTTCGGTAATGATTCTGATTTAGCTTCTTCTTTTTCGATGAGTGAATCATCAAAAATTATCGCTTTATAAATTAAATCATGAAGACCAACTACCTCGCAAGCGATACCCTGATCTTCAACTAATTCTCTAAGTTGCTTTTTACAGTTAGCACAAGGAGCAACTAAAATTTCGCAGCCCGATTTTCTTATTTGATCTGCTTTTAGTTTGCCGCCAACCGTTGTTCTGTATGTTCTTAATTCATCAATTGAAACTGTTCCGCCGCCACCACCGCAACAAATATTGTTTTCACCTGATGGAGTCATTTCAACATAATTTTTACAGAACGCTTTTAACAGTTCGCGAGGTTTATCAATTATCCATCTTTGTCGGGCAATATTACAAGGGTCGTGGTATGCTACTTTTTCTGTTACAATATTTGGATTAAATTTTAATTTTCCTTCTTTCCAAACCATATATGTGTATTCCATAATGTTAATTACCAGCGGAGCATCTTTTCCTCCGCAATAAGTAGGAATAAAGTACTTTGCCGAACGGGAAGCATGCCCACACTCACCGATTAAAATATTTTTACCCCTCAGTCTTTTGGTTTCTTCATCAACTTTCTTCACAACTCTTTCCAGCATTCTATCGCTGTAAAAAAGACCGTAGTTAATTCCATCGAAATATCCTGTACCAGTTGTCCAGGAATCACCTGTAGCAGTAAAAACTGCAGCAATACCCATTAATGATTCTGCTTCCATTAAAAAATCACTTACTGCAGGAAAGAAAACATATTCAGTATCTTCAACATCAATAGGAAATTTTATTCTCACAGATTTTTCTTCGAACATATCGTCTTCTAAAAACTCAAGTGTATCCTTCAATGCAGGAACCGGAATTGCAGATGTGTTTTTAGTTGCACCTTCCAACTGTTCACGGGTACTTACAACTAAAGCTCTTGGTGCTATTCCAATTTCACTTAAAATATATCTTCCTAAATGTGTTATTAATGCATGATCAATTCCTGAGGGGCATTCTAGCGAACATCTTTTGCATGCTGTGCAGTTCCAGAAGCTATCTGCCATCTCCTGAATTTTATCATCAGTTAAATAACCACTTCCTAATAATCTTCCTTTAATCAAACCGCCAATCGTAAAATGACGTCTATAAACACTTAAAAGTAATTCAGAACGGTAACAAGGTATGTCTTTCAAATCTCCCGTTGCCTGGTAAACCTGGCATGTGGTCGCACATCGAGAGCACTTAGCACTCATTCTAATAAAATGATCGAGTGCCATTTTATAATTTGAATGTTTAAGGATTGCAGCAAATGCCTCTAAAAATCTTCGCGGTCTTTCAGAAACATCAAAATCTTCGATATGATAGCGAACGTCAAGCTTTTGCTTCTCAATCGTTTCAGGTTTTCTTAATGATTTAAATGCTTTCTGCTTTTCTTCATCTGTAATGACAGTAGTATTCATTTGTTTCCTGTTTTATTCAAAAGTGTAATTATCATTAATATTTATTCCCATGTAATTCATACGGCTAAGTTAAATGCTTTTTCATGTCCTTCAATTGGTCTTTGAAGAATTGGTATTAATGAACTACAGGATTTATCTAAATTCTTTATTTTATTTTCAGGACTTAAATATTCTATGCCATAATCTTTGCAGCTTTTTTCCAGTTTTGGATTCATTAAATAAACATATACTCTTGCATTAAATTGTGTCTTAGTATTGTGATGAAATTCTTTTATCTCTTGCTCAGCTTTATAAATCTGTGCACCACAACAAACAGCAATTTTGATTTGCTTGCCACATACCGGACAGTTCATTTTGGCGATAAGATCTATCAAGTATGTATCTTCCTCTGAGGATAAAGAAACTGAATATCCGTTATTTCTGAATAATTCATCTGCCCAGCTAACTAAATCATCATGAGAAACAATTTGATCGGTCTCGGAACTGTCTTGAGTTACTTCATATTTATTTAACTCACCATGAAGATATAAATCCAATGCTGCACTAATTTGTTGATTAATATTTGGTATTACAGAAACACCCATTGCAAGTAGTTGATCTTTGTAAAAATTTTTTATTCCATTGCAAATAATTGTTTGAACTTCGTATAGCCTGAGCAATCTTACTCGCATAAATCCTTCACTAGCAACACATTTAATCTTTTTTGAAGACACAATTCTTTTGTTTTTAATTGAATGGATTTCAAACTGCTTAGCAGCTTCAAAACATGGAGCTATCTGATTGTGAAGGATTGGTATTGCAACATTCATAAACTCCATCGTTGCAACCTAAATGCCGAATATTTGCAACTAACTTAAGTTGTTATATTGAATAAGTTACAGGAGTGCAATAATATTTGATGATGCAAATATTGCAACCTTATTGTTGCGTTGCAACAGTAGTTGTTGCATTAAGTGCACTTTACAAATGGGAAAGCAGTTATATTAATATTGATCAATGTTGATATTGTAGCGCTTAATTTTACGCCAGAGTGTTGTGCGGTGGATTCCTAATTGTTCAGCAGCTTTTGAAACAGCTCCACCACAATTTTGAATGGCATTTATAATCCTTTCCTGTTCATCAATTGATTCTGTAACAGGTGTGGATTCTGATTTTATATCAGTGAATGAATCCTGTTCTCTAGGTAAAAGCTCAGGAGAAAGATGTTCTCTTTTAATTATACTTCCATGACAAAGAACAAAACCGTGCTCGATTATATTTTCAAGTTCTCTTATATTTCCTGGAAAATTATATCTCATTAAAATGTTCATAACGTTTGGACTAACGCTTATAATTTTCTTTCCTGTTTTTGCATTAAACTTTCTAATAAAGTGATCAACTAAAAACGGAATATCTTCTCTTCTGTCTTTCAATGCTGGCAAATCAAATTTTACAACTGCAAGCCGGAAGTATAAATCATCTCTGAATTTTGCCTGTGCTACAAGATTTTTTAAATCTTTATTACTTGCGGCGACAACTCTTAAATTGGCTTTTATGGTTTCTGTACTGCCAAGTGGTTCGTATTCCCTTTCCTGTAAAAGCCGGAGTAGTTTTACCTGCGTTGAAAGGGGCAGTTCACCTATCTCATCAAAAAAAACAGTGCCTCCGTTTACTTTTGTTAGTTTTCCCTCTTTATCTGTTTTAGCATCTGTAAATGCACCCTTAACATATCCGAACAATTCAGATTCAAATAATTGAACTGGAAGTGTACCGCAGTTTATTACAACATAATTTTTATTTTTTCTTGGACTAAGGTTATGAATTGCCCTTGCAAAAAGTTCTTTGCCGGAACCGGAAGGTCCCTGAATTAAAACCGTGCTTTCACTTTCTGCAATATCCGGCAAAATAGCAAATAGTTTATGCATTCGCGGGCTTTTCGATATTATATCTTCAAGCGAATAACTGCGTCTTAATTCTTTTCGCAAATGTTCGATTGTTGAAAGATCTCGGAAAGTTTCTACGGCACCCAAAATTTTACCTTCTTCACTTTTAAGTACTGCAGTTGAGATGCTAATAGGAATTTTATCACCCTGATTATTAATAATATTTACTGGGCGGTCTATAGCTTCAATTCCAGTTTCAAGTGTATCCTGAAGTAGGCAGTTTTCACAAATATCGGAATGAAAAACATCCTGGCAATGTTTGCCAACTGCTTGGGAGGCAGGAACGCCGGTTATTTTTTCTGCAGCACGGTTAAAGCTGGTAATAATTCGCTGGCTATTAACAGTGAAAACGCCGTCTGCTATAGAACTAAGTATAACTTTAAAGAAATCAATATTTTCTTGGTCCTCATTCACTTTTTAACAAATCCTTTTCATAAATACATTGCAATAAAATCAATAAAAAAATATTAATGAGCTTGCTCCAGACTAAATCTTCAAAAGCTCCTTAACTTTTTCTAAAAGTTTATCTCTATCAATTGGTTTTTCAAAATAACCTTCCGGTGCATGAACCTGTTTGCGAGTTTCGATAAATCTTTTGAAGTCCAACGAGACGCCTGTTACAAGTATTACTGGAGTATTTTTTGTTACTTCATTTTCTTGTAATTCACGCAGAGCCTTCACACCCGATTCCTCAGGCATAGATACATCCAATGTAATGATATCAGGATTTTCTTCCACAGCTCTTTTAACACCATCTTTGCCGTTCACGGCAGATATAGTGTTAAATCCGTTATCGTCAAAGAATGTAGTTAAGTAAGTAATTACATCTGTTTCATCATCAATAATTAATATTTTTTTTGCTTCTGCCATCATTTGCCCCTGTGCTTGAATTTAATTATAAGTTAATTTCTTATTTTTTATTTCAATTCCCATTCGATAAACGGTTTTTCGATATCCACCATTGCATTAACAATAAGTTCAACAAGTCCACCGTAAATAATTCCAGCTTTGTCAAAAGCATTATAATAAGTGAGTCCGTCTCTAAAAGTACCTTTGCAGTTAGAACAAGGTGAACAAACATACTTGTAAGTTGAAGGTTCAATTTTATCCTGAAATGCATCAAGTATTTGTTTGAATTTCATTCTAAATGAAAGTCCATTTCGCCAGTCTGGGAAATTTTTTCCCTGCATAATTGCAAAACCACTGCCCCCACCGCAGCAGTAGTTGTGAACTCCATGTGGTACCATTTCCCTAAATTGTGGACACAAGTAACGCAATATTTTTCTTTGCGGCTTAACAATGCCCATTGCTCTAACCGCATTGCACGGATCATGCAAAGTAACTGGAAAATCATTTTTATTCGGATCAAATTTTATTTTGCCACTAAAAACTATTTCCTCTAATATCGGATACGCACTTTCCCTTGGGATGATATTCTCATCAATTAAAATTCTATCGGCAACTGGCATTAAAGCTTTATGAGCATGCCCGCACTCGCCCATAACAATTCGGTTGACGTTAAGTTCTTTGGCAATTCGTATATGTTCAAGTGCTACTCTTGCAAGCTGTGCATCATCGTACCAAAGACCGTAATTTACTGAATCATATCCACCCATTTGAGAAGACATCGTCCAATTTATTCCTGCCTTTTCAAATATAATTGCAAAAGCCATAATGTTTTCTGGCCAGGAAAGAAATTCTCCAAAATTATGAATAAGTAATATATCAGCATCTTCTTTATCAAGCGGCATTTTGATATCCAATCCAGTCATATCTTTTAGATCTTCTTCAATAAATTCTACAATATCAAGCATTGCCGTTGGATTTGTTCCCGTTGATGAACCGGTTGCAAGCTGTTTCATCGAACCTGATTTGTGAAGTTCTTCAGCTGCTAAACCTAATTCCTGGCTCATTAATTTTCTTATTTCTCTCGAAATCAAACCGTTATCTACACCAATCGGGCATGCTTGAGCACATCTTCGGCAAAGTGTACATCGATAGGAAAGTTCAGCAAGCCTTGCAACTGTTTCCCAGTTTAAATCAATATCGGAGCCGCTAAATTTATGATAAAATTTTCCACCGGGTTTTAAATATTTATTAATTATGCGTCTTAAAATTTCTCCACGGAAAATCGGTCTGTAAATTTCTTCTTTTCCACTGGCAATATAAACCGGGCATTCATCCGAACAGGATTGGCACTTAACACAGTTTTCCATGGAAAGCAAAAGGGGTTGAAGTAATATCCAATTATCTTCCTTGCTTAGTAATTTTTTCAGTCCGGATAAAAATTTTGCTACAAGCTCTTGTTTTTCTTCTTCAGTTTCAGGTTTAGGAATTGCAATTCCTGAAAAACCATCTAATGAATGTTCAAGCCTGTTTTTTTGGTCTTCAGTTAATTCTTTCATCGGAGGATCAACCCAATCATCGTAAGGCGGTGGGAGCTTTATAAATTCAGAAGGATCAAGCTCCGTTATTTGTTCTTGGATTTTAGAAAAGTCTTTAACCGATTTCATCTTATTGTCACTCATTTTTTCTCCTCAGTTGGATTAGTTGTTGCTACTTCTGCCCATGTCTTTCCAGTTTGAATATGTGGAGCAGACCAGCTAACACCAAAATTCAATGCTTCTTTAATTTTCTTTTCAAGCTTACCACCTTTTACGTTCGGTTCGTCTTCCCATCGTACTTTGTGATAAGTAAAATATTTTGCAAAAAGATGCATCATTCGAGTTATTGGGAAATAAAGAAAAAATAAAGAAAGTAAAATTACGTGGATGATAAATGAAACATCATTTATCGCCGCAAAATTTAAAGTGAATAAATTTTTAACAAATATTTTACTTTCTATAAAACCTGTATTTGAGTTTACCAGTGTTATAAACACAACTACGCCTAAAATCAATATGAAATAAAGATTTGTAAAATCCATTGCTGAGTTGTAAAACTTAAATTTCTTATCTGTAGCCCGCTGAAAAATCAAACCTATACAGCCGAGACAGGTTAGCACAAGACCACCATAGCCAAAAATATTTATTACGTTGTTTAGCAGGATCCCCACAAATAATGTGTCAGTATTTAGCACCACTAAACTAGCTAAATCAAATAAAACTGAGATAACAATTAAAAAGAAGGTAGCCACAATTAAATACAATCCTAAATGAAATGGAAAAGAAAAATACCAGAGCTTTCTGTTGTGAATGTAAACACCTTTCAGGAATATTATCTCTTCAAACATTGCCCAAAATTCTGCAATGTGGCTTTTCTTAATTTCATTTTTCCACCACTTCGGTTCTTCATAATAGGAACCGCCGTATTTATTTTTTTCGTGGGCAACTGGATACAATTCCCATCTAACGTGTACCGGTGCACTTGAATACTTAATTATTTTTGAAAAAACCAATACAATGAATACAAATAAAGAAAAGTAAGTGAACAGATACAGTAGAATCATTTTTTAACCCCTGAATATTTTTTCAAAATTATTTTTACTACTTAGACATCGATATTAAAAATTTAATCTTCTAATGCTTTATTAATTATTTTACGTTTTTTATTATTATCACCAGTACTGTGAAGCAGCACCTTAATTCCTTCCGTATGTAGTGTACCAAAACGGTAGACATGACATTTTCTGCATTCATTTCCCTGCCTTGTACAATGTGCATCTTTTATCATCCAGCATGGTTTTGTACTTCCTTTAAAAGCTAAACAATTGTTTCTTACTTCTTCACTGCAGGGCAGCAAATCCCAACACGGTAAAATCGCCTCTATTCTTCGAATCCCTTCAATATTAAATCCTAAATTTCTTATCAAATGCTGAATTGTTCGGAGGCGTTCAATATCTTCGTATGAAAAAAGTCTATGCCCAGATGCACTACGGTGTGAAATAATTAAGCCTTGTTCTTCGTACTTACGAATTGCAGAGACTGAAAGTCCCACCTTTTTCGCAAGTGTTCCTATTGAGATAACCGGGTCTAAAGAATTATTATTCATTGAAAATGTTTAAAAAACTAAATAAAATCCTGTTGTTAAAATAAAGAATAGCTACAATTAATAGTGTAGGTTACTAATTAGAAATGATTTTTGTGTTCAAGTTGTTGGTGCGATCTACCCTCTTCAAGTAAATGCCTTTTTTCAATTCAATAGCCAGAAAAATAATGGTCATTTATAAAAAGATTTAATTTATTTCTCAAATAGATTGTCTATGATTTTTAATTTTAATAACTGATTTAGTTAGATTTACAAAAGCATTAATTCTTTTTCCTAATATTGGGGATTAACATGGACGGAATAATTTATTTAGATAATGCAGCTACTACCTATCCTAAACCTCCTGAAGTTTATCAATTTATGAACGAATTCTTCCAAAAACACGGTGTAAATCCTGGTCGCTCAGGATATGATATGTCTTTGGAAACCGAAGAAATTGTGCATACAACGCGTCAAACTTTAACCAATTTTTTTAACGGTACAGATCCCAATCAATTAACGTTCAGCTACAATGCAAGCGATTCACTAAATATGATTATCGGTGGAATGTTAGAAAAAGGCGATCACGTTATCACTAGCAACGTGGAACATAATTCTGTACTCCGTCCACTTTATCATAAAAAACACGCAGGCGAAATTGAAGTAACTTATATTCCGTTTGACCAAAAAGGTTACATAAATCCAGATGATATAAAAAAGGCTTTCAAAAAAAATACTAAGATGGTAATTCTGAATCACAGTTCTAATGTAATTGGTACAATTCAACCTATTGCAGAAGTTGGAAAGTATTGCAAAGAAGCAGGAATATATTTTGCGATTGATGCAAGCCAGACTGCGGGTGTCATAAATATAGATATTGAAGCAATGAATATTGATATCGTTGCATTTACAGGACACAAATGTTTAATGGGTCCAACAGGTATCGGCGGATCTTACATTCGTAAAGAAGTTCCGATAAAAGGAACACGTTTTGGTGGTACAGGTGTCCGTTCTGCTTATCCATTTCATTTAGAAGAATTTCCATACAGAATGGAATGCGGAACTTTGAACATTGTTGGTATTGCGGGTTTACTTGCAGGGCAAAAATGGATCAAAAAAGAGGGAATGGAAAATCTTCACAAAAAGGAAATGAACTTATGGTGCAGACTTAAAAACGCTTTGTTAGAAATTGATGGTGTATCTCTTTACTGCGCTGATAGCGAAGAAAATCATAATGCTGTTTTAAGTTTTAATGTTGCAGGTTGGGATGCTGGAAATATCGGAACAATGCTTGACGTGGATTACAATATTGCTTGTCGAACTGGATTACAATGTGCACCACTGGTACACACTCAATTGGGTACGGATAAATTACACGGAACTGTACGATTGAGTATAGGAGCATTTAATACAGAAGATCACATAGATACTGCGATTGATGCAGTTAAAAATATTGTTCAGCTTAAAGGTGAACTTCAAAAAGAGAAGTCCATTTCATAAATTATGTTTTAATATATGATTAACTAACAATTATTCTAAGCTTTTCCTCTTTAATTATTTCTCCAATTACTTTAGCCTCTGTTACTCCCTCTTTTTTTAATGTATTAATTAGCTTATTAGCTTCAGATTTATTAACCGATATTAATAATCCACCCGAAGTTTGAGCATCATTCAGCAATATTTTTTTCATTTCAGAAAAGTCTGAGCTGTATTTAACAAAAGGATTGGTATAACTTAAATTATCTCTTGTACCTCCAGGAATATTCCCAGCAACTGCCAGCTCTAATACTTTTGGTAGAAAATTTATAGTATCAAATTCAATTATCGCACTGGTTTTTGAGGCATTCATCATTTCCAGCAAATGCCCAAGCAAACCAAAACCCGTTATATCAGTGCAAGCATTAACATTAAATTTTTGCATAATTTCAGCAGCTGTTTTATTTAGCTCTACCATTATTCCAACTAGAAACTTTTCATCTTTTTTGTTCAATAATCCTTTTTTCAAAGCGGTTGAATAAACTCCAGTTCCTAATGGTTTTGTTAAGATTAATACATCACTAGCTTTTGCACTACTATTTGTAATTATTTTTTTATTGTCAATAATACCTGTAACTGCTAATCCGTATTTCGGTTCAGTATCATCAACGGTGTGTCCCCCGATTATTGCAATTCCTGCTTCATTTGCTTTAGCGTTCGCACCTTCAAGAATTCTTCTTAAAACTTCCAGTGGTAAACGGTTACTCGGAAATCCGACAACATTTAGTGCAAAAATGGGTTTCCCTCCCATTGCATAAATATCACTTAATGAGTTTGCCGCAGCAATTTCTCCAAATTGAAAGGGATCATCAACTACTGGTGTGAAGAAATCAACTGTCTGAACTAAACTTTGATCTTCATTTAATTTATATACAGCAGCATCGTCTGATGAATTAATTCCGACTAATACTTTTTTATCATTTGGCACCGGTATTTTCTTTAACACCTCTTCTAAAAGCTGCGGACGTAATTTGCATGCGCAACCCAAGCCATGTGTAAATTGTGTTAATTTGATTTCTGCACTTTTGTGGCCAATAACCTTTGCCTCCTCTTTTTGCTGCAAATTCTTAATAACTTTATTAATTTCTCCTACGGCTTTTTTAATTTCTTCGTTTGTAGTATATCTGCCTGTAGAAAATCGAATAGTACCCATTGCATAATCAATTGGAACTTTCATTGCATCTAGCGTCGCTGATATATCAACACTATCGCTGTGGCAGGCTGCTCCTGCTGATACCGCAACAGAATTAAATTCTGAAATAATTGTGCTCGCTTCTATTGCTTTGAAACTGATATTAGATGTGTTTGGGAGCCTTTTTTCCAGATTTCCATTTATAATGAAATCCGACAGTTTTTCCTTCAATTTTTGCTCCAATAAATCACGCGTAACTTGCATATTTTTTCTATATTTAACTAATTTTGTTTGAACTAAATCACAAGCTTTACCCAGCCCTACTATTTCAATTATATTTTCGGTCCCTGCTCTTCTGTTCAATTCGTGATCTGCACCGTGGATGAATTTCTCCAGTTTTATACCGGATCGGACATAGAGTGCTCCCACACCTTTGGGAGCATAGAATTTATGCCCGGCAATTGAAAGTAGGTCGATCCCCAAATCATCAACTTTAACTTTAATTTTTCCTATTGTCTGGGCACAATCAGAATGTACTACTATCCCTTTCTTATAAGCGAGTTTTGCAATTTCATTAATTGGCTGGATTGTTCCAACTTCATTATTTGCGTGCATTACACTTATGAGAATTGTATGCTGTGTAATTGCTTTTTTTACATCTTTTAGATTTACTAACCCTGTTTTATCAACAGGTAAATATGTTACCTTAAAATTTTTTGTTTCAAGATATTTACAAACCTCTGTAACCGCGGGATGTTCAATCGATGTTGTGATTATATGATTACCTTTTTCCCTGTTTGCAAATGCGTAGCCTTTAATTGCATAGTTATTTGATTCAGTACCGCCGCTTGTAAATATTATTTCATCAACTCCACAGCCAAGCATAGAAGCTACTTGTTTTCTTGCTTTCTCAATCGCGTCTCTTGCTTTTGCTCCATAGTAATGTGAGCTGGAAGGATTTCCAAAATTTTCAAAAAGATACGGCTGCATAACCTCTGCAACAAGCGGATCTATTGGTGTGGTCGCATTACAATCTAAATATATAACTTTATCCATTTTCTGTTATTTGTTCCTTACCTTTTTCTGTAATTCTGCGCAGATCACCGTCTCTAAAAGTTGTTTCTTCAGAATCGAAAAGATTAAGCAACAGCAAACATATTTTTCTATTTCCTTTTATCAAATCACGAAAAGCTGCAACAGTTATTCCATCTGAATGATTATCAAAATAATTGAGCAGTTTTTTTCTGCAATTCCTTACAATTGAAGAATGAATATAAGTACTTTCAACTTTTATCAACTTATTTTCTGAGGTAAGAAGTTTAATTATTTGATTTAACCTCTTTTCATCAATTCCTTTTGTTTTAGCCTGAAGAACAAGCTTAGCATGAAGAGGTACATGCATATTTGAATTTTTGAAGTATTTTTCAATAAAACCTACCTGCTTCTCCAATTTATCATCTAGTTTTGCTGAATGATTGTAAAGTGACCAAGTATTTTCAATTTGTTTTAATTTTTGCTCTGTTACGAGTTCACTCAATATTGATTTTAAAATAATTTCAGTTGAATCATTCAAATATTTATTAACAACTCCACTCAGTTCATCAGCGGTTCTCCCCTTTTCCAGCATTGCATTTTGTTTGTGAAAGTTTTCAACGCTTCCTAAAATTTCAGCAGCTATTTTTTTCTTCTCACTGCTTAATATTAAATAAGTTTCGGTCTTAGTATTTATTAAAGAAATATCATCGGGTAAGGACGAATTAACTGAATCAGTAACATTGTTTGCGTGAAAAAAAAATTCTTCGGTATTATTTTTTAGAGATACCGGTTTTCTTTTTTTTCTAACTTCGGAAAAAATAAATTCTCTATTATCTCCGTTAGAAATTTTCCTTAATTGATTTATAGTTTTTTCTGTTCTTCTTTTGTGATGAAGGGGATTAGCATCAAATATTTCTCCGCCGCCTAATGTTTTCAATCCGGAAGTATTTCGAATAATAAATCTATCCCCTCTTAAAACTACACATGGTTCACTCAAGTGAATCTGTGCTATTACGGTTTCACCTCCTGTTGCTTTACTTTTATCAATCAAATGCATACTGGCTTGATTGCTGTAAGTGCCTGTTAGGAATATTACATCAGACCAGGTTCCAATTGGTCTTATGTATTTGAAAAGACTCAATTGAACATCAATCATCAATGTAGGTTCAATAAATCTATCGGAAAGAAGCATTCCTCTTTTAAATTCCTCTTTGCTTAAACCAACAAGATTTAAAGAAACTCTATTCCCTGTAGCAATATTTTGGACTTCCTTTCCGTGTCTTTCAATTTTTCGTATCCGCAACTCTTTGTTTGCTGGCAGGAGAAATAATTTATCATCTTTCTTAATCATTCCTCCGAGTGCTGATCCGGTAACTACAGTTCCGAAGCCTGCAACACTGAAAATTCTATCAATATACATTCTGAATATTTTTGAATTCTCAATTTTGCTGCTCTTTTCTACTACTCCCATTAAATATTTTTTTATTGACTCAATGCCTTCACCCGTAACTGCAGAGGTTCGTAAAATCGTACAACCTTCCAAGAAAGAATCCTCTAAAGAATCTTTTATGTCATTTTCAATCTTTGCAATAGATTCTTGATCTACTAAATCAATCTTAGTTAAAACAACAAATCCTTTTTTAATCCCAAGTGATTCTGCAATTTGAAGATGCTCGATGGTTTGCTGCATAATGCCACTATCGGCTGCAATTACCAACAAAAGAATATCAATTCCATGCGCACCGGCTACCATAGTGTTTACAAAATTTTGATGGCCGGGGACATCAACAATGCCAATGCTGTTATCATCCGGTAAATCCAGGTGAGAAAAACCGAGATTGATTGTAATTCCCCTTTGCTTTTCTTCTGGATGGGTATCGCAGTCAAATCCTGTAAGTGCTTTTATTAATGCTGTCTTTCCATGATCGATGTGCCCTGCGGTACCTAAAATAAAATTTGTCATATTACACTTTTTACCATTTGAGCAACCGCTGGAATATCTTTTTCAAAAATTGTAAGAACATCAAAATGAATTTCGCCTTTTCTTAAAATACTTAAAACCGGAATTTCTGCTTGCATTAATTTTTTATAAACATTTTTTCCAAAGTTATTATTAATTTCTTTTGGAATTAATACAACAGAATAACTCTCCAATTTAACTTGTGGCAGTGACCCGCCACCGCTGAATGCCGTGCTTTCTCTAATCTCAGATTTTATTTGATGAATTTGAAATTCATGATATAATTTTTCGGCTAGTACTTTTAACTCTTCTTTTGTTCGATTCAGAAGTTTGAATATGGGTAAGTTGGTTTCATTTTTAATGTAAGCTCTTAACACAGCAGAAAGCAAAGCGATTGTAAGCTTATCAACTCTGTATGTTCGCATCAAGGGATTTTTGGAAATTTTATCAATCAGTTTCTTTTTACCTGCAATTATACCGGCTTGCGGTCCGCCGAGTAATTTATCGCAGCTAAAAGTTACAATATCCACACCTGATGTAAAGCTTTTTTTAACAACAGGCTCATCGGCTAGTTCTTTTTTCCCCGGCTTAATAAGAAGACCGGAACCAATATCGTACATCAAAATCAATTTGTTTTTCTTTGCAAGGGCAGATAGTTCTTTCAGGTTGACTTCTTCAGTAAATCCTTCGATTGCATAGTTTGATTTATATGCTTTGAATATTAAAGCGGTGTTTTTATTAATTGCTTTTTTATAATCTGAAAGTCGTGTTCTGTTAGTTGTTCCTACTTCAATCATATTTGTTCCGCTTGAAGTGATAATTTCTGGTAACCGAAATGATCCGCCAATTTCTACCAATTCACCCCGTGAAATAATCGTTTCTCTTCCTTCTGAAAAAGTTCTTAACACAAGTGAAACAGCAGCTGCATTATTATTAACAACAACCGCTTTTTCTGCGGTCGTTAAAAATTTCAGTAACTCAACAATGTGAGCAGTTCTCTTGCCCCTTTTTCCGGTATTTAAATCAAATTCTAGATTTGAGTATCCAGCAATTGTCGGTTTTATTTCTTCAAAAATAGTCTCTCCAAAGGGCGCTCTTCCTAAATTTGTGTGCAGTATAATTCCACTTGCATTAATTACCCTTTTAAGTGATTGTCCGCTGCATTTTTCAGCTAAAGAATCTATTTTTACAATAATTTCATTTGATGAAGGAACTTTAATACCTTTTTTAATATCTAACCGAACCTCATTTAATACATTCCTTATGCAATATTTAACAAATTCGCTGTTATAGTTTTTCTTTAAATTTTTTATTTCAATTTGTACAAGTAAAAAATCAACGGCAGGAATTTTTTGAAGCTGCTTTTTCGACATGGGAATGCTTTGTTTGTTATTCAGCAGAGAGGGCAGGAATCGAACCTGCCACCGACGGTTTTATCCGCCGACTACTGGTTTTGAAGACCAGCCGGAACACCAGTCCCAACCCCTCTATTTAAAATTTCGGTCCTTCGCCAAAAAAATTCTGATAGTTATCTGCATCGTCACCAAAAATTTCCAACTCTTCTTCTCGTAATTTGTATGTGCAGTGCTCGCCGGCTATTCCTGAAAATAATATTTCAGAAACTTTTTTGTTTTCATCTGTAAGAATAACTTTAACAAGATTTTGATTTATTTCCAGCGCCGCAAGATTAGAATGGCAAATTGGACATAAATAATGATGCAGCTCACCCTCTTTAACTTTAAAAAAAGGATTAGTTATTGTTTGATAATTTCCCAGTTCCGGACTGAGAAAAATTAATCCCCTTACCCCATTTTTTGTTTTTACTGAAAAGACAATTTTACCTTCAACATTAAGTATACCCCTGCAATAAGGACAATGGAAAGTTTGTGCCATAACAACACTCCCTGTTTTTCAGATAATTTATTAATTAAACATAAATAACAATTTTTTTGAAGGCAAATGATTTGTACATCTAAAACGATATAACAAATAATTTTTCAAGCAAAATGATTTATGTTTAAATTCCAAAACAAAACAAATATTTATTATTTTTCGAATGAACTCTACTTATCAATTAGATAAAAAATATTTAAAGCGATGCTTTATCCTAGCGAAAAAAGGTGCAGGAAAAGTAAGTCCAAATCCACTTGTGGGTGCTGTGATTGTAAAAAGTGGAATTGTAATTGGCGAGGGCTGGCATAATAAATATGGAGATTCGCATGCTGAAGTTAATGCCATTACTAATGCCAAAGTAAATATTTCAGGTGCAACACTTTACTGCAATCTCGAACCTTGCTGCCATTCTAAAAAACAAACACCTCCGTGCGTCCCGCTTTTAATTGAAAATAAAATTAGTCGAGTTGTAATCAGCAACATAGATCCGAATAAAGAAGTAAATGGAAGAGGAATAAGGCAATTAAAGAATGCCGGGATACAAGTATCAACAGGAATTTCAGAACAGGAAGGACAAGAGTTAAACAAATATTACTTTAAATATGTGAGCAAAAAAATACCATACATTTCTATTAAAATCGCACAGTCTATTGATGGAAAAATTAGTGAATCAAAAAATAAGCAAACCTGGTTAACCGGAGAGAAGTCTGTTAAGTATGTTCATAAACTTCGTTCGGTTTATGATGCAGTACTAGTTGGAGCAAACACCATTAAAACTGATGATCCGCAATTAACAGTTAGAAAAGTAAAAGGAAGAAATCCTATACGTATAATTATTGATGGCAAGCTGAGTATATCATTAAAATCAAAGGTGATTGAGACGGACGACACTCAAAATACTTGGATATTCACTTCGAAAAGTTCGAACAAAAGAAAAGTAAAATCATTAACTGAAAATGGAGTGAAAGTATTTCAATTAAAATCCAATGAGAATAATTCATTAAGTTTAAAAAAGATATTGAATATACTAACCAAAGAAAAAATCACATCACTTTTAGTAGAGGGCGGTGCGGATATTTTTACTCAGTTTATTCAGAAAGAACTATTTGATGAATTGATAGTACTGCAATCCCCAAATATTCTAGGTAGAGGAATCTATTCTCAAAACATCCAAAAATTGAAAAAACTTGAATTATTAAGCACCTCAAAACTTGGTGAGGATATTAAACTCGTCTACGGTAAAAATTAATACAATTAGTTTCTTGCTGAAAATAATTAACTTTGCAATATGTTTACAGGAATTATTGAAGAAATAGGTAAAATCGATAAAACTCAGCCAATTGCGGGAGGAATATCTCTTAAAATCGAAGCTAAAAAAATTATTGAAGATATTTCTGTAAACGATTCAATTTGTATTGATGGCGTTTGTTTAACAGCAACAAAGCTGGATGATTCAGCGTTTTGGGTAGATGCAGTGGGTGCAACTTTAGAAAAATCTACCTTTGTAAACAAAAAATCTTCTAAATCTGTAAACCTTGAACGTTCCGTTAAATTGAATGACCGACTAGGTGGACATTTGGTTCAGGGACACATAAATGGAATCGGAATCATTTCAGAAATAAAAAAACTGGGAGAAAACTATTTACTTAAGATTTCACTTACTAGCGATTTAGAAAAATATTTAGTTAAAGAAGGTTCAATAGCGATTAACGGAATAAGTTTAACAATTGCAGATGTGCATGAAAATCAGATTGCACTTTCCGTTATTCCACACACCTGGCAGAACACAACTTTAAAGTATAATCAGGTTAATGATAAAGTTAATATAGAAGTGGATATCTTAGCTAAATATGTTGAAAGATTGTTATCAAAAAATAATGGTGGTGTAAAAAATAATATATCAGAAAATTGGCTTAAGGAGTTAGGTTATTAATGATAAATAATAACGAGTATAATTTTAATTCAATTGATGAAGCAATAGCTGATCTTCGTAAAGGAAAAATGCTAATAGTTGTTGATGATCCAGATCGTGAAAACGAAGGTGATTTGATAATGGCGGCGGAATTAGTAAAACCAGAAGATGTAAACTTTATTACACGTGAAGCACGCGGTTTGTTGTGTTTACCAATCACACGAATGAGAGCCGAAGAGCTAAATTTCGATCATATGGTACAAAATAATACTTCTTTGCATAAAACTCCTTTTTCTGTTTCAATTGATTACAGGCACGGAACAACTACCGGCATATCTGCTGGGGACAGAGCAATAACCATAAATAAGGCTGCTGACGAAAAAGTAAAGCCGGCTGATTTTGCAAGACCAGGGCATATCTTTCCTTTAATTGCTCGCAGAGGCGGAGTACTCAAGCGTGCCGGACATACAGAAGCTGTTGTAGATTTAGTTAAACTTGCAGGATTGAAACCGGTTGGAATTTTATGCGAGATAATGGATAAAGACGGCACAATGGCAAGAGTTCCTCAATTGATGGAAATGGCAAAAAAATATGATCTTAAAATTATTACCATTGCAGATTTAATTGAGTACAGAAGAATTCGTGAAAAGCTTGTCAAGAGAAAAGTTACCGTAGATCTTCCTTCTAAATACGGTGTATTTAAATTACATCTCTACGAAAACACACTGGATCCAAATGATAATCCCATCGCACTGGTTAAAGGTGAAATGCGTGAAGATGAACCTGTTTTAGTGAGAGTTCATTCCGAATGTTTAACAGGCGATGTGTTTGGTTCAATGAGATGTGATTGCGGTGACCAGCTTTCCACTGCATTAAGAATGATTGAAAAAGAAGAACGCGGTGTTGTACTTTATATGCGACAGGAAGGAAGAGGCATAGGTTTGGTAAATAAACTTATGGCTTATCACTTGCAGGAAGAAGGAAAGGATACAGTGGAAGCAAATGAAGCACTCGGTTTTAAACCTGATTTACGCGATTACGGAACTGGCGCACAAATTCTAAAAGATCTAGGTTTGAAAAAAATTAAGTTGATGACTAACAATCCTAAAAAAATTATAGGATTAAAAGGATATGATATTGAAATTGTTGAAAGAGTTCCGCTGGAAATTCCTCCTAATGAAGTAAACCAGAATTACTTAAAAATAAAACGCGATAAACTGGGGCATTTAATTAAAGCAGATTTAAAGATTCAAAAATAGACTTTAAAGGAAGAACAATGGCAAACATTATTGAAGGTAAACTGACTGCAAAAACTAAAAAGTTTGGAATTGTAGCGAGCAGGTTTAATGAATTAATAACTAACCAACTTATCAACGGAACAAAAGACTGCTTGCTTAGGCACGAATGCAAAGAAACAGATATTACTATTGCATGGGTGCCTGGCTCTTTTGAAATTGCAGCAGTGGCAAAAAAAATGGCTAAGTCTAAAAAGTACGATGCAATAATTTGTCTAGGCGCAGTTATACGCGGCGGAACTCCTCACTTCGATTATATTTCTTCAGAAGTATCTAAGGGTGTTGCGCAAGTTGGTTTGGACACAGGATTACCAGTTATTTTTGGTGTGCTCACTACAGATACAATTGAGCAGGCACTAGAAAGGGCAGGAACTAAAGCAGGCAACAAAGGCTGGGATGCTGCAATATCAGCAATTGAAATGGTTAATTTATTTGGGAAGTTGTAGACCTCAATTACTTTTGATTAAAAAACTTTCAAGTAACTATTTAGGTGTTTAAATACTCTTAACAGAATTTTAATCTACAGATTAAAAATCTTTTTTGTTTATTGTATTTCTAATTTGTAAAATTATTCTTTCCAATCGCCTCTAATTTCCTTGCGCCGATCATTATACCAGTTTATAATCAGCATCAGCAAGATAAACCAGATTTGCAATCTACCCTCTTATTTTCTTTAAATCAGGGCACCCGTAGAAAAGTAGAAATTTCTATCCAAATAGTCTTTTTTACACTGAATCATTTTTAGAAAAACTATAAATAGTTTATAGAATGTAATACTTTCATTGGTGTAAATTTTGTACGTTTAAGTACATAATTCAGTCGAGATAAAAAGAGGAATTGCCATGAAAATAATGGTCATCACTCTACTGCTAATACTTACATCATCTGCTTTTGCCAATCCGCATTTCACAATAGGAAGCAATCCCTACTACACTTATTTTGCTTATCCGCATGATATCCTGCATTGGCCAAATGCAGCTGTCTTCTCTCATTTCTATCCACAGACTCTTCCGTGGCAGGGACACGTGACAAATCTAAATGAACGTCCAAATGATACTTACATAAGTAAC
The DNA here is from genome assembly GCA_013042995.1 of Ignavibacteriaceae bacterium. GTDB lineage: Bacteria > Bacteroidota > Ignavibacteria > Ignavibacteriales > Ignavibacteriaceae > IGN2. The sequence goes on from JABDPB010000009.1 coordinate 27,815, forward strand.
TACAATTACTTTGATTTTCCTATTCCAAATGGATACACTGGCGATCCAAACGACATTAAGTCCTATATGAGAGCCTCATCTTATATTTTTCAGAATAGAATAGGTTTGGGTGGACTTTGGAATTTCGGATCCTGGGGCAAGGTATTTCTGGAAGTTGGAACGACTCAAATAGATCTGGAACAACGTGTTGAGGGAGTTGTTCGTAATAATGAAACATTGGAACTTATTCCTGTAAATGCAAGAACGGATGGGTTGAGAACCCAGTATGACTTTCACTTTATATACGCAAATTATCTCTTTGGTAATCCTTTTGGATTTAGTGCAAGGTACAAGGCTAATAATATGGAAGCACCGGAATCGGAAATCAGGTTCACAAAGAATGGGACAGAAACAGTTTCAAATCATCTCACCTGGGGATGGACTACTTCACCCTGTGCACATATCTTTGAGACTTCAAGCCAGAATTTTGATGCATGGTTACTAAATGATTATACTCTCTATAATGGAGGGCAACTTGACTTGCAGCTTAGTTATGAATACGGCAATCACAAATCAGCAATTCGCTATAGGGGCAGGAGAGAAAACGGACAGACTTACTATTGGAAAAGTAATCTTCCAGATTCTGTGCCGGGATATAATTTTTCTGGATCATATATTACAGATGACAGGTTTGAAGATGAAATTGCTGATGACTTGATACGTGCATATTCAAAGATAAAATTTTGGGAAATTGGTGATGCTGATCTGGGTTTGTTATTTTTCCTTCAATATGCTAATCGTAATAACAACGTAGTGAGCACAAGCAGTGAAGCAAATAGTGAGCCCCGAAGCAGTGATTCTGAAAATGAATATGTAATTGAAATAAATCCATGGTTGAATTACAAATTCGGAAAAAGTTATTTTGATTTCGGATTGCTACTTGAATATTCGATAACCGACATGAATAATTCAGCTCCCCGTTGGAATGGTGAAATTGGTGCCACAGAAAACGGCGTCATCAGAAATTCATCGCCCTATGAAAATGGATTTAGTCCTTCATGGGAATCTTTTTCTCAAGGCAGCTATAGTTTTTTTGCAACTGGATTTGAAGCGACTGCTTCCATTAATATAACCGGGCGTTTTTCTGCTCTTGCAGGTGTTTTGCTTTTGCGCAAGTACAGCTTCATTAACAAGGAATATGGCAGATCGGAAATTCCGGAAGGCGGTGAGGAATATGTTTTCACGCCATCCCATTCAAGGGACGACTATAAAAATGAAACCTGGATGACCGGATCAATCGGGTTTGCGTACGGTTGGGGTCCGTTGCAGATGATTGCAACCATGCATCTTCCACTTGCTTATTTACTTGAAAAAAATACTGAGCTTATAGATGAGGGCAGTACGCCACTTGTTGATTTAACACAGCGGAATGTTTGGGCAGTACAGGAACCAGTTAGCTTCAGGTTACTTCTTGTTTTTGGTTTGGAGCGATAAGGAGACTATTGATTCACGGAACAAGCGTTTAGTATATTGCTCCCTGCCCGGAGCTTAAAAGAGATTGTTCGCTAGTGTTGCTAACATTAATAAAATAAAGACACTAAATAAATAATTCCTACCTGTAAATATTTCTTTATTTCTCTCTACGGAAACCCACTATTTAGCGTAAATCTATATACAGTTACATTTTGTTTGGTACAATTATTAGATCAGAGGAGTATTGAGTTTTCTAAAGTGGTAAATAACAATGGAACATATATCATTAGAAATATTCTTTGATTCAGAAACAGATTGGGAAATTAATCAATACAGAATACTTGCGGAATTAAAAAAAGCCCGGACTGAATTTGGTCAAAAGAAAATTTATCCTTCACTTGCAATGCTTATCAAACTAAACCGGGAACTGAATCAAATAAAAGATGAACGAGTTAATCTCAGCCAGAATTTTCCAAAACAGATTAAGGGTTTTGATTTTAAGGAACAAAAAATAATTTTTGAAACTTCAAAGAATCTTGAACTCAATGATAATATTGAAGTAGTATTCGATTTAATTGATTGGGCATTACCCTACATTAACGAAACTATTGAGGAGGGAACCGTTTTATTTGATTTCGTGGACGAGAACATGTTATTAGAGCAAGTTGGTATTCTACCCATGTATAAAGAGGAAGGGTACTTTATGATTACAGATAATATTGCATTAGAGCTGCAGGTCCATCGTTATGAATGCTCAATATTTTCATCCGGTAAGGATAAATACAGGTCATTAAATACTAAGATTGTTAAAACTGAAAAACAGGGAATAATAAAAAAGTTACCAGAGACGATTAAACAGGAGCTTATAAAGGAAAGAACTGATTTACCAAATCCGGCAACTTATCTTTTAGATTCAGATCTGGATTTTCCATTCACCGAAACAATAATGCCGGTTGCTAAAAGAAAAATGATATCCCATATTGCAGTTTGAAGTGTCTACATCTAACACAATCGACCAGACTATTCCTGCTTCATACTTAACTGAATTCGTTTTCGTTCAACATCAACATCAACAACTCTAACCACTATTTTCTGGTCTAACTTTAACACCTCGGACGGGTCTTTTATAAAACGATCTGTTATTTGCGAAATATGCAGCAAGCCGTTTTCTTTTATTCCTATGTCTACAAAAGCACCAAACTTAGTAAGATTTGTTACTATCCCCGGCAAACTCATTCCCGGTTTTAAATCTGTTATTTCGTTTATCACTTCTGAAAATGAAAATACTTCTGCCTTACCCCTTGGATCCAGTCCCGGCTTTTCTAGTTCCTGCATAATATCTTTTAAGGTTGGTAAACCTACTGTGTCTGTTACGTAATGATTGATATCAATCTGCTTGCGTAAATTTGCTGCTTCAACTAATGATTTAATCGGTTGAGATAAATCTTTTGCCATCTTTGTAACTATCGAATAACTTTCCGGATGAACAGCGCTATTATCAAGCGGATTCTCAGCCCCGGGTATCCTTAAAAATCCTGCAGACTGCTCAAATGCCTTTGCTCCCAGCCCGCTTACCTTTATTAGGTCCTTGCGTGAACTAAAAGTTTTGTTCTCATTCCGGAAATTAATAATTGATTTTGCAAGCTTTGGTCCGATGCCCGATACATAACTAAGCAAATGGTGGCTGGCTGTATTTAAATTTACACCAACCTGGTTTACAGCAGAAGTTACTACCTGATCCAGACCATCTTTCAAATTATCCTGGTTAACAGCATGCTGATATTGTCCCACACCAATTGATTTGGCATCAATTTTAACAAGCTCGGCAAGCGGATCCATCAACCTTCTTCCGATAGATATTGCACCACGGAAAGTTAAGTCTAGATCGGGAAACTCCTCTCGTGCAGATTCAGAAGCAGAATAGACGGATGCGCCTGCTTCATTTACCATAAATATTTCTGTTGTACTGGAATTGTCAACCAGAGATTTAATAAACTGTTCAGTCTCTCTGCCTGCAGTTCCATTACCAATTGCAATTGCTTCTACTTTATATTTTTTCAGAAGCCCTTTTACTTTCTCAGTTGCTTCAACTTCTTTAGGCTGCGGAGGATGCGGAAAAATGGTTGTGTAATGCAACAAGGTTCCCTGCTGATCAAGGCAGACAAGTTTGCAGCCCGTCCTGAACCCGGGATCAATTGCCATTGTAACTTTTGGACCGAGCGGAGGAGACAAAAGTAACTGGTGCAGGTTTTCAGCAAATACACTGATTGCCTCTTCATCTGCTTTGGTTTTAGAACTGTTTCTAAATTCAGTTTCAATTGAAGGTGCCAATAATCTTTTGTAAGCATCTTTGATTGATAATCCGACCTGAACGGCAGATTCATTTTTATTTTTTATAAAAATTTTTTCAATGCTCTCAATTGCAGATTCATTTTCTATTGAAATTGATACACGCAATATCCCTTCCTGCTCTGCTCTTCTGATTGCAAGCAGACGGTGACCTGCACAACGTTCTAACGGTTCGCTAAAATCAAAGTAGTCCTGGTATTTTGTTCCTTCATCTTTCTTTTTCTCTATTACTTTTGAACTGATAATTGCATCACGCTCAAATAGCTGCCTGATTTTATTACGGGCATCAGCATTTTCATTAATCCATTCTGCAATAATATCTCTTGCCCCAGCTAACGCTGCTTCGATATCCGGCACTTCATCATTTAAATATTTTTCTGCAATCTTATCTATCTTATCATCCTTCTGCGCCATTATTATTTCTGCAAGAGGTTCTAATCCTTTTTCCCGCGCTGCGCTTGCCCTGGTTTTTCGTTTTGGTTTGTATGGAAGATAAATGTCTTCAAGCTCTGTCATATTCCAGCAGCTATTGATTTTCTCTTCCAACTCAGGAGTTAACAATTCCTGGTCGTTAATACTTTTTAGAATAGCTTCACGTCTTTTAACTAATTCCAGCAATCTTTTCCATTCCTTTTCAATTGCTGTTATCTTTGTTTCATCAAGACTTCCCGTTGTTTCTTTTCTGTAGCGGGAGATAAAAGGAATTGTCGCACCCTCTTCCAGCAGTTTAACTGTATTTGAAACCTGGGATTGATTTATAGAGAGTTTGCTGCTTATATGTTTAACTAAATTTTCTGTCATTGTTTTCTATGAAACAGGTTATTATAAATTGTAAGTACAAATATAAGCCGCTGTAATTCCACCCAAAAGCACATTTAATTATTACAACAGATGAAATTGGGCAGGCTTTGGAAAGAGCATGAACAAAAGCAAGCAAAAAAGGTTGGATTCTAGTCCAATCCAGTTGAATAGTCTAGATCAAAAAATATATAATCTCAATCAGTTTCTGCCTAAGCGCTTGTAATAATCTTTTATAATTAATTGCTTTAGCATAAGTTACAGCCCATCTCAATAATTTATTTATTTCAAATCAAAGAGAAATATGGATAAAAAAAGTAAAACAAACGTTAAAATAGGACACGTTTTTAAAACTATAATCTGGCCAAGAAAAAAAATCCTGCTTGTTGGTCTACTGCTCATTATAATAAGCAGGTTAGCCAGCCTTGTTTTACCCGGCGCAAGTAAGTTCCTTATGGATGATGTTATTGGAAAAGGCAACGTTGAGATGTTAAAAATATTATTAATTGTCGTAGGTGCTTCAATCATTGTTCAGGCAGTAACTTCTTTTCTGTTAACAAAATTATTAAGCGTGGAAGCGCAGCGTCTGATAGCTATTCTACGAGCAAGAATTCAAAAGCAAATACTTAAACTGCCTATAAGGTTTTTTGATGACAATAAATCCGGTGCTCTTGTTTCAAGAATAATGAGTGATGTAGAAGGTGTAAGAAATCTTGTAGGCACTGGTCTTGTTCAGTTATTCGGAGGAATTCTTACTGCTGTAATTTCATTATTCCTGCTAATAAGTATTAGTCCTATGATGACTTTATATGTTCTTGTGCCCGTTTCAATATTTGGTCTTATATCATTAAAGGCATTCGGTTATATCAGACCGATATTCAGACAGCGAAGAGTAATTAATGCAGAAGTTACAGGTAGACTGACCGAAACACTTGGCGGTGTAAGAGTAATTAAAGGTTTCAACGCAGAGCCACAGGAAATAAAAACTTTTGAAGCCGGGGTTGATAGGTTATTCCAAAATGTAAAGAAAAGTCTTACCTCCACCAGTCTTGTAACCAGTTCTGCTACGTTCCTGCTTGGAGTTGCATCAACAGGTATTATGGGCATTGGTGGATATATGATAATAGACGGTCAGTTAACAATCGGCGAATTTTTATCCTTCACTTTGTACCTTGGTTTTATGATTGCCCCGATAATACAAATGAGCAACATAGGTTCACAACTTACAGAAGCTATGGCGGGATTAGACAGGATGGAAGAGATAATGAATATGACTCCTGAAGATGATGGTACCGTTAGGAATATTGAACTTAAAAAGATTAACGGTGAGATAATTTTTGATAATGTATCTTTTGCTTACCAAGAAGGAAAGAATGTGCTTAAGAATATTAGCTTCACTGCACACCCGGGAACTGTAACTGCTTTAGTCGGAACATCAGGTTCAGGCAAAACTACAATTGCTGGAATTGCTGCATCATTTCTAACACCGGAAATTGGCAGAGTTACAATAGACAGCAATGATATGTCTAAGGTTTCACTTAATAGTTACAGGAGTAATCTGGGCGTTGTTCTTCAGGATGACTTTTTATTTGAAGGTACGATTAAAGAAAATATACTATTCCCTCGCCCCGATGCATCAGAAGATAGATTATTAGGCGCAGTTGAAGCGGCTCATGTTCACGAGTTTACAGAAAGGCTGGAAGACGGACTTCAAACCCTTATCGGGGAAAGAGGAATTAAGCTTTCGGGAGGACAAAGACAAAGAGTTGCAATTGCAAGAGCATTGCTGGCAGATCCTAAAATACTCATCCTCGATGAAGCAACTTCTAACCTTGATACAGAGAGTGAAACTTTCATCCAGGAAAGTCTGAAAGAATTGATGAAAGGCAGAACAACTTTTGTAATAGCACACAGGTTAAGTACAATCAGACAGGCGGATCAGATACTGGTTATTGAAAATGGTGAAATAGAAGAACGCGGAACTCACAAGGAATTGATTGAAAAAGAAGGCAGATACTTTGAACTTTATACTTACCAGGCAAGGATATAAAATATTTTCAAAACTATTTGTACGTATTATCGGCAGCTTCAAAGCTCAACAATAACCTGCCATTAATTCCATAGTAAAAAGAATTTTCAGACTGCATTAAGTCCTTTGAGACAAATGGTGAAACTACGAAATGAAAATTTTTGGTTACGTCTACGAGCCAATTTATTCCAAGTGATATGGTTCTACTATTATCAAATTGTGAATCATCTCTAAAGTATCCTCCATCGCTTGATGTCGATAAAAATCCGTACGATAACTCTAGAGCAATTCTCATAGAAAGCTGTTTTACTTTTATTATTCTCGGATAAACACCCAACCCCAAAAGCAAACCGGATGAACTGAATTCAGTACTTTGACTGGATTTAACAGATCCGCTATAGTACCCAGCAAGTATTTTAAGTACTAAATTATTGTTTCTTCTTTTTACATTGTAAGCAGCGTAAACCAGATTTGCTGATGAATTGTAACTGCTGGATGAGTATTCGTTGTCTAATTTTCCACTTCCTATTTGAAAACCTATATCTACAACTCCTAATGCAGTAAATACAAAATCTAAAGTAGAGGAATTAGAAATATTATTTTTTGAAAATGTATATCCGCCGCTAATTCCAAAATCATCATTTTCAATAAACTCACTTTGACTAAAAAGGAAGGAAGGAAAAAGGATAATGAGAAATATAATTTTCATACAGTTACCCCTAAAAAATTCTTAAAGAATTTTTCCTCGAGCTTTAAAAAATCAACGTTTCACAACAACAGCAACCGAATTCTTAAAAAGAATAAGCAAAGTACTCGCTTTATCATGCAAAGCTCTTCAGTACTTTATCAAGCGAATATTTATCGCCGCCATTTGTATTATCACAGACTTTTGTAATTACGTTTTGAAGTCTGTCTTCAAGAGTCGGCTTTTGCACTTGATAAAATATGCCCGTATAAATTGGCTGGTCGGAGTACGCTCTTTCCAATGCAACCATTTTATTATCCGTTGGATGATCTTCAGGCAAAGGCTGAAGTATTGCTTTCAATCCTTTTGCATCGAGAAGTGGAAATGTTCTGCAGGGAGAAAGAATGTAAACAATTGACATTCCTTTGTGGGAAATTGCTTCCATTAAAATTTGAGTGAGGGATTTTGGATCTACTCCGTTTGCACGTGCAACAAAAGAAACATCGTACGATAAAAATATCGGGATAGCATCCAGTGTATCTTCAAATACACCATGCGGAGAGGTTTTAGTTTTTACACCAAGTGGAGAAGTAGGAGATGTTTGTCCTTTTGTTAAACCGTAAATCTGGTTATCAATTAATAAATAATTCATATCAACATTTTTTCGTGATGCATGAGCAATATGTCCGCCGCCAATTCCAAGTCCGTCACCATCACCTCCAACTGCAAATACAGTTAATTCCGGATGAGCTGCTTTCACACCTAATGCAGTTGGAACCGCACGTCCATGAGTGCCATGAAGCGAATACGTATTTAAAAAATGTGAAAGTCTCCCGGAGCACCCAATTCCTGAAACCGAAACAATATTTTCGGGATCAATATCTAAATTCAATAATGCTCTCTGGATGCTTACAAGAATGCCATAGTCACCACAGCCCGGGCACCAGACCGGTTCGATGATGCTTTTATAATCTTGCAATGTTTTTTTCATCAACAATCCTCGCTACTTTTTCAATTCCAGTAAAAATTTCTTCCGGAGTTATTGGTACTCCTTCAGATTTATGAATTTCAATCGGTTTAATACCGAATTTTGCTTTAACAAAGTGAGCAAACTGACCAGTAAAGTTTTCTTCAACAATAATTACCTGCTTTAAACCAGCAAGAAAATTTCTAACCTGGCTTTCAGGTAGTGGAGAAAGAATTTTTGGATGCAGATGTCGGAACAAAATTCCCCGCTGTTCTGCAAGCATCCGTGCTTCGCGAATCGCACCCTCAGTTGAACCCCAACCTATCACACCAATCTTTGCTTCTTCAGGTCCTTCATATTCCGGTGGATTTTTTTCTAGTATGTGCGTAAGAGTTTCTAACTTTTTAAATCTTTTCCTCATCATCTTTAAATGATTATCTGGGAGATAACTTGCTTTTCCAGTTTCATCGTGTTCAAGTCCACCACCAAGGTATTGTCCGCCTTTCAGGCCGGGTGAAGTAATTGGCGACACACCAGTTGCAGTATCTAAAAATCGTTTGTACTCATTTAATTTTTCAGGATCCATTTGAATCCTGGATGCAAGTTCAATTTTTTCCGGAGATGGAATAGAGATTGTTTCTCCTGAAACGGAGTTGTCAACTTCAATAATTTTTGAAAGATCGGGCATTCGCACAGTTGCTTTTCTATAACCGATTGATTGATCGGTTAAAACTACTACCGGCATCTGTAATCGCTCTGAAATATTAAATGCACGTATGGTTTGATAAAAACAATCTTCAACAGATGATGGTGCAAGTATGACTCTAGGAGCTTCTCCGGATGTTCCATAAATAGCAAACTTCAAATCAGACTGCTCTGTTTTAGTTGGAAGACCCGTACTTGGTCCGCCTCTCTGAACATCAACTATGACTAGCGGTAGTTCCAGCATGGATGCTAAGTTTAACTGCTCGCCCATTAACTGCAAACCGGGACCCGAGGTTGGAGTTATTGCTTTTTCACCAGCAAACGAAGCACCAATGCAAGCGGATAGTGAAGCAATTTCATCTTCTAGCTGAATTGCCCTACCTCCAACTTTGGGCATTAGATCAGTCAGGGTTTCAAAAATGGGGGTGGCCGGTGTAATTGGGTATCCGGCAACAAATCTGCATCCGGCGGCAATTGCACCAAGTGCTACAGCTTCATTTCCTGAAATTAACATGTAATGTTCTTTTGCCTGGGTATCCGAAACAAGTTTAAACTTTTTTTCCCAATTACCTTCTTCAGCTGTAAAGTAGCCTGCTTTAAGAGCGTTTAAATTATTTTTTATAACGTCGCCACCCTTTGCGCCATAGCGGTCTTTTATCAATTTTTCTAACACACCAAACTCTACACCAAACAAATGTCCGAGAGCACCCAAAGCCACAACATTTTTTCCAAGTTTTGCTCCGGTAGCATCAACAACAAGTTTTGTTAGTTTAATTGGATAGCATTCAGCATTTAAATCCTCTTTTATTTCAACTTCATCAGGATCATAAATTAGTGTGCCGCCCGGCTTTAAATCTTTTATGGTTACGTCATACGCCTGCTGATTAAACGCAATTAAGTAATCAACTGTGCTTCCCATAGAATAAATTTTTTCATGCTTTATTCTGATTTGAATCATTGAGAAACCGCCTTTTATTTCGGCAGGATATGTTATATAAGTAAATACTTGGTAGGCAGTTCTTGCAGCAACCTGTGCAAATAATTCCCCTGCACTTATTACGCCTTCACCTCCTTCCCCGCCTATTCGAATTGCAAAATCAGTTTCAGAGTGGTTTTGATTACCTTCCATTTCAAGTGTCCCCATTTCAGGATGTGTGTGCATAAAATTTTTTAGAACTCTTTTAGTTTCTGCAATTATTAGCAAAATCTATACTGTAAAAATATATCATATTTAAGCATTAAAAAAAGCTTTTGATGAATGCATTGAGTAATATTTTACTTTTTAGTACTAATTGTGTTGCTGCCACTGAATTTTATTGGGTTAAATATTTTACCATTCCTTCACTGAGTACTGATGATAAGACTCCAAATTAATTTTTTTCTTGATAATCAGACAAATTTGTCTTATTTTATCCAGCGCAATTATTTAAACCTAAAAATTATTATTTATTATCAACTAAAGAGGGAAGAGATGAAAGTATTGATCATTTTTCTTTCAACATTGCTTTTATTTACGATCAATTCCTGCGATAAACAGCATTCTGATTCATCCAGTAATGAAACTACCTTTGAAAATCTTCACGGGCAGTCAGGAGTTGTTGATGAAGATTCAAAACCACACATTCTTCAAATAGCAATTAATTCTCCTGATCACTCGACACTTGTTGCTGGTGTCCAAGCTGCTGAGTTAGAAAATGTACTTGTAAATCCGGGACCGTTAACGGTTTTTGCACCGACCAATGCTGGATTTGATAAATTACCCGAAGGAGCGTTGGATGATTTACTGAAACCGGAAAACAAAAATAAACTTGCTCGTATTATAACTTCACATGCAGCGCCCGGCACATTCGATTTGGAATTACTTAAAGATGGATCTAAACTTTATATGGCAACCGGACAATACCTTGACGTTGAAGTTAAAGATGGGGATACTTATGTAGACGGAGTTAAAATTTTAGGCAGCGTTGATGCATCTAATGGTATAGTGCATGTAATTGATGAAGTATTTCTTTTTGCTGCTGAGTAAACTGGTATTATTCAGCCGTGAATATGGTATTCGCGGCTGATTTATTTAACTATTATCGTAATCCTCTCTAGTAATCACTGTTATTTCATCCATACCCATAGCTTTCAATTCAGAATTAATCCTATTAAGCACATCTGTTAAAATCAAATCTATTTGAGTTCTATACTGTAAAAATATTCCTTCGAGTAAATTCAATCGTTCGATTTGTGACTCTGTTGGTTTTCCGGAATAATTAATAATACCCGCATAAATATCTCCAACTTTTTCTGCCAGCTGCTTTTCTCCTGACAAACGATGCGGACTGGTTGCAACTAATTCTGTATGAATTCGTTCAAGATTTTCAGCAAGTTCAGCAAAGTCCTGTATTACATCTCCATCATCTATCTTAGATATAATTTTATCCAGCTTCTCATTTAAATCCTTCACCTGTCTGTCGGCAAAAGAAATATCTTCAAGTAAATCATAAGATTTATTTAAAGTAGAAATCTGCAGTTGCATATCTTCTTCGGAATGTCCTGATTCTGGATCAGACTTTAAAGTAATCATACCTTCGTAAGTGTTTTCACCTTTTTTAATTACAATCTTATAGTCTCCAGGTGGGAAAGTTGGTCCAAAAGCTGTTCGAAAAACAAGCCGTGGTGATGAAGCTTTTACTTTTGGACGTTTTTTTCTCACACCCCATTCAACTCTATTAATTCCTTTGTTCTTTCCAGCTGGAAGATTTTTAATGAGCTCCCCATCAGAATTATAGATTTCGATTGACATATCACCAAATATATGGCGCTTTTGCAGATAGTAAGTAATAAGAGCTGTTGATGAAGGATTCGATCCTCTAAACTCGTGATCACCGGAAATGCCATAAGCAAATTTTGGATTTGTAATTGTGTATGGTTCGGTTGGAAAAATAGTAAGTTCAGTTGCAAAGACATCATCTGTTAATAGTCGTAGCGGGGTAATGTCATCTAAAATCAAAATTCCTCTTCCGTGCGTTCCAATTACAAGATCGTTTTCTGTAGGATGAACTACAATCTCGTAAATAGGAACCTTTGGGACATTTCCTTCAAAACGAATCCAATTTTTTCCTCCATCTATTGTTATATACAAACCATAATCTGTTCCGAGGAAAAGTAGATTGGGATTAACATAATCTTCAGTAATAGTACGACCAAATGTTTCAATGTCATTATTTGCAAGCGAGGTCCAGTTTTCACCTAAATTGGTTGTTTTAAAAACATAAACATTTTTATCACCATTTCTGTGTCCATCGAAAACAACATAAGCAGTGTTCATATCAAAATTACTTGCTGAAACTTTTGAGCACCAAGTATTTTGCGGAAGATTATCAATATTTGAGGTTACATCATTCCAGCTTTCACCGTCATTTATTGTTACCTGTAAATTACCATCATCAGTCCCCACCCAAATTATTTGACTGTTTAATGGTGATTCACTGATCGTATAAATTGAGCAATGATTTTCTGCGGTTGAATTATCAATTGTAATTCCACCCGACTCTTCCTGTTTTTGCTTTTGGGGATCGTTTGTTGTTAAATCAGGCGAAATTTTTTCCCACGAATCACCCCTGTTTGTGGTTCTGAAAAGATACTGAGCCCCAGCATACATAACACCATCGTTTGTCGGTGAGAAAGTAATAGGAGTATCCCAATTGTATCTTAATTTTTCATCAGGATTATCAGAGAAAGGTCTTATTTCCTTTATCTCTCTTGTATTTTTATAAAAACGCATTATGTTTCCACCCTGGTACTGCCAGTAAAGAATATTTTCATCTTTTGGATCGGGCAGAACATTAAAGCCATCACCGTAGCCAACATTCAGCCAATCGCAATTTGTAATTCTACCAACACTTTCAGATGGTCCAACCCACGAGCCGTTATCCTGTAAACCACCATAAACATTATATGGCTTTTGATTATCAACGCTAACGTGGTAAAATTGTGAGAGCGGCAGGTTCTGTGCATGGAGCCATGTGCTGCCTTTATCATAAGTAATGTATAAACCGCCATCCGTTCCTAAATACATATTTTTGTTATCGTTCGGATTTATCCAAAGTGCATGATGATCAGAATGGACTCTTCCACCTTCCACGAAAGGTGATGTAAATGAGTAACCACCATCTTCACTAACATTCAAAGAAAATCCGGGTTTGTAGATTCTGTTTGTGTCAATAGGATCAGCAACTATAAGTGAAAAGTAAAATGGTCTTTCACCAACAGTAGGTGAAGTAGTTTTAAGTTCCCAAGATTCACCTCTATCGATTGATTGATAGAGTCCTGTTTTTTCTGATTCAATTACTGCATAAATAATATTTGGATCGACTTGAGAAATCTCAACTGATATTCTTCCAAGATCATCGAACCTTTCTTCAATCACTACTAGCTCCCAATTTACACCGCCATCTGTAGTACGATATAAATTACTTCCTGCTCCGCCTGAACGGAATGTATATGGTTTGCGCTGAAAATCCCACATTGCCGCATAAATAACATTTGGATTTTCGGGATCCATGGCTAAATCGGAACATCCAGTCGTTTCACTTACAAAAAGAATTTTTCTCCAGGTTGTTCCTCCATCCGAAGTTTTAAAGACTCCCCTTTCTTCGTTCGGTGCCCAAACATTTCCTAAAGCTGCAACATAAACTTCATCACTGTTTACAGGATTAATAGTTATCTCTGCAATATGATTAGAATTATCTAATCCTACATTCTTCCATTTTTCTCCGCCATCATCACTTTTATAAACACCGTTACCAACACTTATGCTGTTTCGTGTCCATGGTTCACCAGTTCCAACCCATACTACATCGTTATTATTCTGATCCACTGTAACTGCACCTATAATTTGCACTTCATCTTCAAACACGTCTTTAAAAGTTGTACCCCCGTTAGTGCTTTTCCACAATCCCCCGCTAGCTGCACCGACATAAACTAATAGCGGATTTTCTTCTGAGGCATCAATTGAAGCTATCCTGCCACTCATTACTGCAGGACCGATGTGTCTCGCCCTCATTGTTCCAAAAAAACTGGATTTTAGTTTTTTATTTTGTGCCGTAACACTTAAAGAGCTGATAATTATTAGTGAAATAAATAGAAAGATGGATTGCTTTCTCATTTTTCTTTACTCCGGTTTTTCTTCAGATTCAATTTTATCTTTCACTTCATCTGTATCTGTTGTATCAGTAGAATCGATTGGGGCAGTTACTTCAGGCAAAGCAAAAAGTGATTCTTCAATTTCCAAATCATATTTAACTTCATCAAAAGTCATTTGCATAACTGTTTGTCCATCTCTTTTTGTTTCAAGTGAAAACGGACTTAACATATCATTTACATATTTATAGTTGCTGTAAAACGATTCCGTTTCAACTTCAACACCCTGCATTTTCATTTTAGTGCTTGTTTTTAGAATTACATAGTTCTCAGAATCTATGTAAGTATTTATAATGTCACCATTTGGTCTGGTTAACTTTAGGACATAAGTTTCAATGTCATCAACAGTTTCCGTTCCTATAAATTCAACTTGATAGTCTTTTGCCTTATAGTTATGGAGCATACCATCATAATCGGCTTGCAGAGTCATGCGATCAACCTGTTCTGCAGTCATTGGAATTGGATCTGTTGAACCGGCAAAAGGATTAACAGCCCAGCCCTCTTCGCCGTCAAACGCAGTTATTATTTCCATTCCCTGGAATGTAGCCTCTGAACGAAAGTACATTGGTCTCTTGTGGTATGAAGTAAATGGGATTTCCATTTGCCCTTGCATAATTTTACCGGTAGTACTAAATGTATTAGTCTCCAACAATTTGTCCTGACCGATGACAGCAAAATGTTCTTCTAAAATCTCATCAACGGTTTGAGCCGTAACACTAATTGTAGCGAAAATTGTAAGTGTAAAAAGAAAAATTAAGTTTTTCATAATTCCCTCTTGGTAAGTAAGTATAAGAATATTCTATTTTTAGCATTTTTAATATAGGAAATGTTAGTGATTAATAATTTAAGAGTGAAACCGTTTATCATTGTATAGTTTCATTTCAAATAAAACCCAAGACTAGGATTTATCTGATTAAGTACTATTCAATGAAGCAATTATTTTTCGTGATGTATCACACAAAGTTCTGAAACTTCAACAGCTAGATTTTTGTTAATATATATAATAAACTGTTAATTTGTATATCTAAAATTAGAACTATTTCGTATTTTTACTCTTGAAATACGTTAAAATTTGTTAGAATAGAATTTTTAAATGAATAGACTACACGAAACAAAAGTTAAAAAAATCAATTCTGAGCACAATACAATTGTTAACAGTAAAGATTTAACATTAGGTGAAGGCTACTTTACAGTAATTGCTGGTCCATGTGCTGTTGAACGTGAAGATATTGCAGTTGAAACAGCAATAGCAGTTGAAAAAGCAGGTGCTAAGATTTTCCGCAGTTCTCTATTTAAACCCAGAACCTCACCATACACTTACCAGGGTTACGGATTGGAAGGAATTGAAATTTTAAGAAGAATAAAACAGGAAACAAACCTGCTTCTTGAAACTGAAATTCTTAGTAGTGATCATATTGAAGAACTCTCGCAAGAAGTTGATATTTTCCGGGTTGGTTCGAGAAATATGGATAACTATGAATTATTAAAAGCTGTCGGGCGAGAAAACAAACCGGTAATTCTTAAAAGAAACATGAGTGCAACTTTAGAAGAATTTCTCCTTGCTGCAGAATATATTCTTTCTGTTGGTAATGAAAACGTTATTCTTTGTGAACGTGGAATTAGAACTTTCGAAACCTATACACGCAATACGCTTGATATACTTGCAATTCCTGCTCTAAAGGAATTAACACATCTCCCGGTTATAGTTGATCCATCACACAGCACAGGCAAAAGTAGCTTAGTTCCAGCTGCAAGTAAAGCTGCACTCGCTGCAGGTGCCGATGGTTTAATTGTAGAGGTTCATCCTAATCCCGCAAACTCTTATTCGGATGGTCATCAATCATTACAGATTTCAGAATTTGAAAAAATGATGAAAGAAATTTTTGAACTTGCTAAAGTGCTTGGTAAAAAATTTGATATTCCTATCTTAACTTAATAGCTTATCTCAATTCTCAATCAAACATTTTAATTACTTAAAACATTGCAATTAAAGCAATTAATTCTTTTTTTAGTATTTAAAGATTTATTCTAATTTAATTTTTGAATGCAAACTAACGCTTCGATTGAAATCCTTCCTATAATTTTCGGGCTACTCGGTGGATTGGCTCTGTTCCTTTACGGAATGGAACAGATGACTGATGCCCTTACAACTGTCGCTGGCAGTAAAATGAAAAATCTTCTTGCACGAATGACTTCCAACAGAGTTAAGGGAGCAATTACTGGTGCATTTGCCACGGCAGTTGTTCAATCATCCTCAGTTACTACAGTTCTTGTTGTTGGTTTTATTTCCGC
The DNA here is from genome assembly GCA_013042995.1 of Ignavibacteriaceae bacterium. Taxonomy (GTDB): domain Bacteria; phylum Bacteroidota; class Ignavibacteria; order Ignavibacteriales; family Ignavibacteriaceae; genus IGN2. Next base: position 44,282 of record JABDPB010000009.1, read on the forward strand.
AGGTTTACTAAGTCTTGCTCAGGCGATTAGCATAATTGTCGGAGCACAAGTTGGAACAACAATAACAGTTCAAATTATTGCTTTTAGAGTAACCGAATATTCACTGTTAATGATTGCAATTGGTTTTGGGGTAAGATTTTTAGTTAAGCAGGAAAAAATTAAATATCTTGGATTGATGTTAATGGGATTTGGTTTGATCTTTTTAGGAATGCAGCTTATGAGTGATGCTACCTATCCCCTTCGCTCCTATGAACCTTTTGTAAATGCAATGAGGTATATGGAGAATCCGGTGATTGGTATTTTAGTTGCCGCAACATTTACTGCAATCATTCAAAGCTCGGCAGCAACAATAGGAATAGTAATTTCACTGGCAACACAGGGCTTTATTACTTTGGAAGCTGGTATTGCATTAACTTTAGGTGCAAACGTTGGTACTTGCATAACTGCAATATTGGCATCAATTGGAACTAACCGTGAAGGCAAACAAGCTGCAGTTAGTCATGTATTAATTAATATAATCGGTGTAGCAATATGGCTTCCTTTTCTCTATAATTTAGAAGAAGTAGTTAGGTATATTTCACCTTCATTCGAAAATTTATCAGGAATAAATAAAATTGCTTCAGAGGCACCGCGGCAAATAGCAAACGCACATACGATTTTTAATCTTGCAAACTCTATTATCTTTTTACCTTTTACAGGAATTTTGGGAAAATTAATTTCCTGGATTCTGCCCGTAAAACCTGAGTTAGTTCCAGAAATAGTGGAACCAAAATATGTTAACAAAATATATCTTAAAACACCAAACATCGCACTTGACAGAGTAAGAATGGAGATTGCGAGACAGGCTAAAAGAGCTTTGTGGATGGTAAAAGAAATTCCCACAGCTTTAGATTCCGATGATAAACAAAAACTGAAACTGGTTAGAAAGATGGATAACGAAGTTGATGCTCTCCATGAAATAATTATTGACTTTTTAGGCAAACTCTCTAAGGAAGAGTTAACAAATGTTGAATCTAATTTACTGCAAGGTTATTTATCTGCCGCAAATTATATTGAAAATATAGGCGATGTTGTTGAAACAAATTTATACACGCTAGGAAAAGAAAGACTAAAATCTGATCAGGAATTCAGTGAGAAACTGGATCAATTTACAAAACCATATTTTAATAAGGTTATTGAAAGTCTAGATCTATCAATAAATTCTTTGACTGAGGGTGATTTGAAAAAAGCTGAATTAGTAATCGAAGCCAAATCTGAAGTAACCGAGCTTGCCGACAACGCTCTGGATCACCTGTCAAAACGATTGCACAGTGAGAAAAACCTGGAACTCTCCGAGTTCAGAATTCAAATAGATGTGATAGAAAATTTTAGGAGAATTTATTACCTCGCAAAACGACTTGCTAAAACTGTTACTACCATGAATTTTATGGACAACAATTTAATTCAACCTCCCATTCAAGAAGAACTTCCTTTTCAATAAGTAGAAAATTAATATAATCTGGATTCAGTCCAATTAATCATTTACAAATTATTATATAAAATTTAATTAGAATATTTAAAATAATTTTATATTGCAAAGGTTAATTACAAATATTGATACTGGCCGCTGGGAGCACATAATTTTTAGTTCTTAATTTAATGGAGAATAGAATGCGAAATAACATTATAGTTAAATATTCAAAATTGCTTATAATTTTTTTTACAATTAGTTTATTTATAGTTTCAGAAGGTTCAGCACAGATCGAGCTTTTCGGTTTTGGTGGATATATGACCTACAGTAGTGTACCTGTCAGAGAAGGAAACCTATCTTTTGAAGACGGGAACAATTATGGTTTTGGTTTAGATGTCGGAATTGACAGAGGAATTTTAGTTGAACTTAATTACACACACAATCAAACCTCTGCAAGACTAAGACGATTTAATGGCGGAGATGAGCCTTTGTTCGATATGAATACTCATTACATTCAGCTTGGTGCTCAATACGAATTTAGACGTAACAGCAAACAAAAAGCATTTCCTTATACACTGGTAACTGCGGGTGCAACATTATTCGATGCTAAAGATGCCACACTCAGCGATGAATGGAGATTCTCAGTTGCATTTGGCGGTGGAGGAAAATTTTTCTTGGGTAAAAACATTGGCTTAAGATTACAAGTAAGAATGCTGCTACCTCTTACATTTTCCGGTGGTGGATTATGGTGTGGTACGGGAGGTTGCAGTGTTGGTGTGGGAAGCTGGGCAACCTTGGCTCAATTTGATTTTACAGCAGCGTTTTTTATTCGATTAGGGAAATAAATAAAAACAGTAAAAAATACTGTGTGGGTTATAGATTAATTTCGGGCGAATAACTCAGACACTGAAAGTGGGAAGTTTTTATTAATAAATATTTTACAAAATTGAAAATCAATGTTGTAATTTTCTTACTTCTTTTGATTGCGACGAATATTTTTAGCCAGTCAGATCAATTTACTAGTTTAAGTTCTGTATTATATAATAAGGAATATAATTCGGCACAATCTTCAAAATTTCCCTCAACAATCGAAAGCCTCGCGTTTAAACCTAACTTTAAAGAATGGGGAAAAGTAAATCTGCCAGCTTCTGTTTTAGGTGACAATTTTGAACCCTGGGAATCGAAAAAACATTTCTGGTTAGGTGCGGCGGAAATTGCAATCTTGGAGTTTATTCCTTGGGCACTGGCACGCTGGATTAGAAAGTGGGAGAATCCGGGAGACAACTGGGCAAAAGTTAATTCTAAAACCTGGTGGCAAAACATCAGCAAAGGTTGGGAATATGATGGTGATAACTTTCAAACGAATAATTTTGCTCACCCTTATCATGGGGCGCTCTTTTACAATGCAGGAAGAACAAACGGATACGATTTTTGGGAATCCACGGCCTGGGCTTTAACTGGTAGCGCGATCTGGGAATATTTTGGTGAAACCTTCAGACCCTCCATTAACGATTGGGTTTATACAGGAATTGGAGGATCGAATTTAGGGGAAATATTATATCGTTTATCATCAATGGTCACTGATAACAGGGCCACTGGTTCCGACAGAGTTTGGTCTGAGATTTTTGGAACACTTCTAAATCCGGTTAGAGGATTTAACAGATTAGTAACCGGTGAAATGAATCAAAACTTTGATAACCCAAGTTGGAGCAGACCAAAAGATTTTGTACTTGCTTTCGATGCCGGAACCAGAACAGTTGATCTAAATGGAATAAAAGATCTCAGGAATAAAAGCGTTCAAGGTTTATTCAGCATGGAGATGGCTTACGGACTGCCAATAACTGCAAGGAAACCATTTGATTTTTTTGCTATATCAATGGGAATCTCTTCAGAAGCTCCACATTTTACGCAACTAAACACTACTGGTTACCTTTTTGGTAAAGTAATTAAACCATTGCAACACTACTTCGGTGTTTCGCTTGATTTTACTTATAACAACATTTCTCCTCCTAAAACACCCGGCGTAGATGAAGAAGGTTTTGAAGGATTGTTATATGGCTCTGCAATGATACACCCTTATGTATTGTCAATATTTCCAATAGGACAAAAAACTTTATTTGTTACAACAGTTGGAATAAATGCTGTTATGATGGGTGCAACCCCTAATGATTATTTTATTGATGTTGAGGGAAGAAATTATGATATGGGACCTGGTGTAGGCTTTAGGTTTATGGGCTCAATCAGGGAAGGTATATGGGACTATTTACGAATAATGTATTTTGGAAACTGGATCTGGACACAAACTGAACCTTCTGATTCAAAACACAGAGTTCAAATATTTTATCTGGAAGGTGAATATCCGCTTACATCGTTTTTTGCGTTTGGCATTGGTGCTGGAGTCTATTGGAGAACAAGTTTATACGAAAACTTTCCTGATGTTGATAGAAATCATCCAATACTTAAGGTTTTCTTTAAGACGGCAGTTATTAATTTATAAATTGATTAATAGACAAGTTTGAAAAATTATTAAAGGAAATTAATGATGAAAAAAATATTTTTTATCATCTTAACATTATTATTATTCGGTTCTAAGTTAAATTTATTTGCACAAACTGAGGGATTTTTGAAGAACAGAATTATGGTTGAAGGTTTGTTCATAAGAAATCTTGGTAACTTCAGTGAAGTCTGGGCAAATGCTGCAGGTGGATATGTTGGTTATGGAATTGCTTTCCTCGATCACAATCTCTTAATGTTAAGAACTGGCTATATAAAAAATAATTTGAGGGATGGGGTTAATTATCAGGATGCATCCTCCACAATTATTCCACTCGAGATTGGAGGAAGATATTATTTTATTGATAGTAGATTTATGCCCTTCATTCAGTTTATGAACGGTCTAAATTTGGTTTTCGAGAACACAAATCTTGAGGGCGAAAGAGGAGATAAAACACTAGTAAAATATGCCTTTCAGGTAGGTTTCGGTTTAACTGTTAACCTAATGGGTAATTTGAATATAGATTTAGGAGTAAACTATCAATCTAATTTCTATAAAACCGAGGCAATGAATACCGGATTTAAGTATGTCTTCGGAATTGGTTTTGCATTAGATAAATAATAAAATCATATACTTTTGGATCATTTAAATAAAAAACACGTTGATTCAACGCAAGTCTTAATTGTGCTTGCCTCCTTTATAATTATTGTAGCGGGAATGAAAGCTGCAGAGTCTATAATCATTCCTTTTTTACTTGCAATTTTCATTTCAATAATTGCTTCACCTCCATATGTTTGGCTTCAAGATAAAGGCATACCAAAAGGGATAGCTTTGCTAGTTGTAATTCTATTATTTCTAATTGCTATTTCATTAATTGGATTACTCGCGGGTACTTCAGTGACTGATTTCACTTCAAAAATTCCATTTTATCAACAAAAATTAGAAAGTCAGACTGAAGCTATTGTAGAGTGGTTTATTCAGGCTCAAATTATCGAACCAGACTTTAAACTTACTGAAGCATTTAATCCCGCATCAGTACTCAAACTTGTTGGGGATACATTAAATCAAGTAAGTAACTTGTTTGCAAACGGTTTTCTAATATTACTAACTGTAATTTTTATAATGCTGGAAGTAACTAGCTTACCATTAAAACTTAAAAAAATATTTTCGAATCCTGAGGAATCTATCAAACGTGTACAGGCTGTTGCCCAAAACATAAACAAGTATATAGCAATAAAAACATGGATTTGTTTGGGAACTGGAATCCTAGTTTACATATTACTACTAATAATAGGTGTGGATTATCCACTGCTATGGGCAGTCTTGGCATTTGCTCTCAACTACATTCCAACCGTGGGCTCTATCATTGCACTAGTCCCTCCGGTATTGCTTTCAATAGTACAGCTTGGCTTTGTTGAGGCAATGATAATTCTTATTGGGTATATAGTTATCAATACAATCATGGGCAATATCCTCGAACCAAAATTTATGGGTAAGGGATTGGGACTTTCCACATTAGTTGTATTCCTTTCTCTCATTTTCTGGGGCTGGGTTCTTGGACCTATAGGAATGCTTTTATCTGTACCTCTTACAATTACAATTAAGATGGCTCTTGATAGCACAGAAGAAACTCGTTGGCTTGCAATTTTGCTGGGCCCTGAAAGTGATAAGTAAATAATTTTTGATCTATGAGTTTAACAATTCTAAAGCAACTTTCTAAAACGGTATTAATATTTGTTATTTCCTTTCTGGTATTTTCAGATATCTACGCACAAAGAGAAGATATAGTTATAATGCAAAATGGTGATAATATAACCGGTGAAATAAAAAGATTAGAGCTTGGAATACTTATTCTTAAAACAGATGATATGGAAACCATCAGTATTAAGTGGGATAAAGTTAGAAGTGTACAAACTAAAAATATTTATGCGATTGAACTACAGGATGGCAGAGTATACTATGGCTCTATTTGGCCGGGAGATATAGAAGGCTCACTAATAATTAAAGGAGTTACTGCCGAGAATAGACTATTTATGGAGTTTATAGTAAAAATTACACGCATTAAAGAGTCCTTTTGGGATATTTTAGATGGTTACATCAGGTTAGGCGCAAGCTTTACAAAAGCAAGTAGCGTTGGTCAATTTAGCGCAGGATTTAGTGGTAATTACAGAACAAAAATATTTCTAGCTGAACTAACTGCCAATTCTGTGATTACGACCACTGGTGATAAGCCAACTTCAAGAAAACAAGACATTACGTTTTCTTATAGAAGATTTCTAGAAAAAAAATGGTTTTGGGGTGCATTACTAAGTGCTGAAGAAAATACTCAACTTGGTATTCAATTAAGAACAACTTTAGGTGGTGGTATAGGTAAATATTTTCTTCAGACTAATACAAACTGGTTTAATGGTTTAGCAGGTTTGACACTTAACCGTGAGTGGTTTGTAGATTCTACAAAGGCCGTTAATAATATTGAAGGTTTAATTAATGGGGAATATAAATTATTCATTTATGATCATCCAAAAGTAAGCATCAACACTTCCCTCAATGTCTTCCCAAGTATTACAAACTTTGGGAGGATTCGTACCGATTTTAATGTAGATTTGGATTGGGAAATTATTATTGACTTTTATTGGGTGTTATCCTTTTACTTTAATTTTGATAGCAAACCAACAACTACTGCATCAAAAACTGATTATAGGTTTGAGACTTCGTTTAAATATGAACTTTAAATTTGGAGGGCAAAATGAAAAAAGTTTACAGTGCAATATTGTTTATATTACTAATTAACTCGACTAGTTATGCACAAGAAACATACTACTGGAATGTAACATACGGAACACGTTCAACACTTTTGGGTGGTGCTGTTATTGGTAGTGTCTCAGATTTAAGTGCAACATATTATAATCCGGGGGCTGTTGCCCTTTTTGAAGATGTTCAATTCATTTTGAGTGCAGAGGTATATCAATATGAAAATTTTACAATTAAAGATGGTGCTGCTGAGGGCCTTGATCTTAATTTTTCAACGATAACCCCATCTCCTTCTTTCTTGGCTTTCGATTTGGACTTTGATTTTCTTGGTACTGATAGACTGGCCATTTCATTATTAACTAGACAGAGCGCTGATTTTGAATTTTCCTCGAGGATCATTGATTCAATTGACGTTATAGGATCTTCACCAGGAAAAGAAAGTTTTGCTGGCGGTTTTGTAACTGAAAAGAAATTTGATGATATCTGGGGTGGTGTAACATATTCTACAAAATTAAGTGAGTTAGTTGGTGTGGGTATAACCGGATATCTTGCCTATATTCCATTAAGAAAAGAAGGTGAGACTATTTTGCAAGCATTATCCTCTCAGGGAGATATAGCATCATTTACGAATATCGAAAATTATAGATTTAATAGTCTAAGAGCACTTGTTAAGTTCGGGATTGGAATTGACTTACGTCCTTTAACTTTAGGTTTAACTCTTACCTCACCAAGTTTAAGCATTACAGGTTCTGGTTCAGTTGGGACTCATACATTTTTGAGTGGTGTGGATTCAACCATATTTCAGAGCAATTATCAGGATGATGTAAAGGCTGAATATAAAAATCCTTTGTCGGTCGGTGTCGGCGGTGCATATCAATTTGGCAAATTTAATTTGCATTTAAGTGCAGAATGGTTTGATAAAATAGATAGTTATATTGTATTAGACTCTGAACCTTATGTTTCTCAAGGTAGCGGCGAACAATTAATTAATGATTTAACTCATGAAGCTAAAAGTATTATTAATTATGGATTGGGATTAGATTACATCATCAATAAAGAATTCTTTATATCAGCCGGCTTTACCACAGATTTTTCAGCAAAGATAAGAAATACAAATACTAACTTATCCTCAGCTGCAAACTGGGATGTATATCATATTTCGGCTGGTGCAACATTTCCAATCGGAGGCTCATCGACTACACTTGGTATCTCTTATTCTCTTGGCAACGATAAATTTCAAAACGATGTTGATCTAACACCCGACCCGGATAATCCGGATGAAATTGCAAGAGAAAATGAAGTTAGTTTTTCAAGAATTAAAGTACTATTTGGTTTTGAACTCTAGGTTTGTTTCAAGTGAATAAAATAGTTGAATGAACCTTATCGAAGATTCACATTAAGTATTTTATATAAAACATTATATAATTTTATAAACGAAAGAACTTAAAATGAAATTGATGATTTTATTATTCACCCTTATTTTGTACACATTTACATTTGCACAGGGACAATATATTGAATTGGCAAGTTCAGATTTTAAGACTAAAAAAGTTGCAGTAATTACAGAAGCAATGCAGTTCACACCTGAAGAAGCAGAGATATTTTGGCCCATTTACAGAGATTATGATTACGAGTACACAAAAATTGGTGACCAGGAAATCTCTTTAATCAAAGAATATGCAGAGAATTTTGAAACACTTACAGATGAAAAAACCACTGAGCTTATGACAAAATCTTTTGAGATTGATAGTCAGTTGCTTGATTTACAAGAATCTTATTTCAAAAAAATATCTAAAGCACTAAATCCACAACTAGCTGCACGTTTTATGCAAATTGAATCTCAAATACAAAATTTTGTTCAGCTTTCAATAGCATCACAAATTCCATTGGTTGGAGATGCTCTGGAAGATTTAAAGTCTGATGAAAAAGGGCTTGAGTTACGATAAATTTTAGGTTTGTATTTATGCTTGCTGTAACTATAAATTTAATTTTACAATTCTAACTAATTAACCGGAGAATTTAGATGAAAAAACAATTGAAAAGGTTATTGATTTTATCATTATTTACAATCATTACATTCTCAATAAACAGCTGCTACAACGATTACGGTTTAACCACTCAAGACTACGATCTAGTTTCAACATTTTTCAAAAAAGGTGTTGATTTCAAAAAATTTCAAACTTTTACTTTGTTAGATACTGTCATGCGAGTTACAAATGATGGAGAAGATCCCAGTAATGTTGATACAAGATATGATAATCAAATTTTAAATGATATAGAAAGAAATATTAAAAATTTTGGTTATAGCCAAATAAGACAGGAAGATGTTGATTCAACAAATCTGCCCAGCGTTGTGATTTTAGTATCTTCAGTTTCTTCAACTAATTATGCATACTCACCGGGCTACTGGTGGGGTTATTGGGGATGGTATCCCGGCTGGAGTTATTATCCTGGCTATGGTTCTGGATGGGGCGGTTATTATCCCTGGTATCCGGGTGGAACAGTTTATTCATACACTACAGGCTCTATATTTATTGAAATGGTTGATCCCACAGATATCGATACAGAAAATAGAAGGGTCAATTTACAATGGGGAGCAGGAATTAATGGCTTAACAGATGATTCCTCTCAAAATCTATCCAGGAGAATTAAGGAAGCAATTGATCAAAGCTTCAAACAATCACCTTACTTAAGAATAAATTAACAATTAAGTAAAGAATAATTTTTGAAACGAAAAATTGGATTTACAGAATGAAAACTAAAATTATAATTTTATCTCTCTGCTTATTTACAGTAACAGCTTTTTCTCAAGAATTTATTTCTGATTTTACATGGAATTTTGGATTTACTGCTGATAAACTCAACGAATATATTCCGAACAATAGCTACACAGGTTTTGGAATTGAAGGAAGAAGATTTTTTCAAAAGAATATCTCCGGTGGACTTTCTTTAGGCTGGAATATTTTTGATCAGAGAATAGCAGAACCTATTACAATTGATCAAGAAGGTTTTGGCGGAACAGTTTCCGGAACACAAGTCAGATACGTAAATGCCTTTCCGCTTCTGGCAAACCTGCATTACTATGTTGGAAAAAGAAAAGATTTTAGAATTTTTCTCGGAGGAGGAGTTGGAGTTTATTATATACTTCAAAGACTCGATCTCGGTGTGTGGCAATTGGAATCGAACAACTGGCATTTTGGTTTAGCTCCCGAAGCTGGTATACTGGTACCTCTTGGTGATGGACAAACCCACATTATTGTTACCGGCAGATACAACCATGCGTTTAGTTCCGGTAAATCGATTGGTGGAAATGAAGATAATTCCTACTCTTACTGGAGCTTGAACTTTGGATTTGCATTTTCAAGCAGAATGTAATGGAAAGAAAGTCTAATAATATTATGAAGAATACTTTTTACCTCTTGATTATTGCACTAATAGCGTTTTCCTGTTCGCCGGATTTACCTATAGTACCCCCAATAAACTCTACTGCAACCGGTGAAAGTCATCCGGGAAAGTTTGTTTGGTATGATTTAATGACTGATGATATATCCTCTGTAAAGCCATTCTACGCTGAATTGTTTGGATGGGAATATATCGAAACCGGTGAGCCTGGTAATGATTACACTGTCGTACTTCACAAAGGAAATCCAATTGCAGGTATGTTTGAGTTGAGAGATGTAAAGGCCGAACAAAGATATTCTCAGTGGATAAGTTACTTGTCGGTGGATAATATGAAATTTGCAATTGAATATACAAAGCAAAATGGCGGCA
>JABDPB010000104.1 GCA_013042995.1 Ignavibacteriaceae bacterium
TTCCAATAGAGACCTGCTGGTTATTGCTAAGCATACATATTATTCTATAGCAATAGGAGGTTCTGAAATAGTTGAATATCCCGTTGAAGAAATCTATTCAAAACTTGCTTCCGAGGGTATGAAGGAAATCCCGTTTATTGATAAAATTTTGGGTTCAATAGTTGACGGATTTGTAAACGCTACACTTCTTACTAGGATTAGTTTAATAACAGAAAACTACTGTAAGTTTACCTACATTGAATCGGACAAAGAGATTTATCCCGGAACTAAATCAATTGTCGAGTCAACTAAAAATATAACGTCCGATGTGAAGAATAAAATCGTGAAATCAATCGTAAAACTTGTAAAAGAAGGGGCAATGGAAAAAACCTTGAAAATACTTAACCCACTGGGCTATGTGATGGAAAGAGCAGTTGATAAATATGTCCCTGAAAAATCACCTAATGTATACATTACAAAAAAAGGATTAAAATTTACATCGCGATTGATTGGCAACCCTATAACTACTGGTATTGAAGAAATTATAAAATTAAGAAAATCAAAAAGGTGATTTTATTCACACGGAGAATAAGTGTTAATTAAGCAAGCATTAGAAATATGTTCCTGGATAATTGAGTGCATTCTGTTTTCGAAAAATGTATATAATTAAATGTTTTTTCCATAATTGTTACTTTCTACTGAAGATAAATCTCTAAAGTATTTATCTTTAATTACTTATGTAATAGAGCTACATTTTTAATATGGAGTGTTTGAAATTTTTGTAAACCTAAGTAATAAAATCAGATGGGAACGTGAGGTATTTGTAGAGTAACTAAAAAGTAACAGTTAAGTACAAATTATTCTATCTCCGTATTTTTTCACTAAGCTCTTTTTGTATGCTTCACGTTAAATGAAATCCAATCAATATCCACACCCCATTTGCAAAGTGATTTTTTAGCAGTTAGCTTTAGATAATTTGCTTTTCAGTATTAGGAGAAAAAATGTCATTAGTTAATACACCACCGCCACTTTTTTCTAAAGAGGAGATCACACAATTAATTCGCGATAATTATAATTTAAACATCACGATTAGGCCCCTTGTGAGTGACATTGGACAGAACTTTCATATTATTGATCACTCAGGTAAAGAATTTGTATTTAAGATTGCAAACCCCGAAGAGAATAAAGATATGGTTGATATGCAAAATAGGACAATGGGACATATTGCATTAAATAATAAATCGATCAAGGCTCCACGAGTTTGTAAAACAAAGCAAGGCGAAGAGATTGTTCAGATTAAACACGAAAATGATTTGTCGTATTATGCAAGAATGCTAACTTTCTTACCCGGTACATTTTTAGCAGATATCAAAAATCATCTCCCTGATTTATTATATGATTTTGGAATGATGTTGGGGAGTATGGATAAAACACTTGAAGATTTCTATCACCCGGCCGCATACCGCTATTGGCATTGGGACTTGAAGAACGCACTAGATTTACTCCCACTCACTAAAAAAATAATAGAGCCCCGCAATCGGAGCATTGCAGAGTACTTTTTCTTGCAGTTTGAATGTATGGTTTTACCACAGCTGCCTAAACTGCGCAAGAGTGTTATACATAACGATGCTAACGATCATAATATTCTTATAAAGGGAAAAGAGGGCAAAGAATTTGAGATAAGTGGCATAATTGATTTTGGAGATATGGTTCACACTAATACTATTTGTGAACTTGCAATTGCCTGTGCATACATTATGCTTGGCAAAGACGATCCCCTGGATTCGGTTTTAGATGTGGTGCGCGGCTACAATGAAACTTATCCATTGCAAGAAGAGGAGATTGAAGTTTTATTTTATTTGATCTGCACAAGGTTGTGTAGCAGCGTGACTATTGCAGCTTATCAACGGGAGCTACAAGAAGATAATGAATATCTATCCGTATCCGAGCAACCAGCCTGGAATATTTTACACAAACTTATTTCAATAAATCCTGTCCAGGCTCTTGAAGCATTTAGAAAAGAATGCAGATTTGAGGTTATTAACGATCAAATGAAGGTAAAGAATAAAGTTCGAAAGGAACGCAAAATATATATCGGTAAATCATTAAGTATTTCTTATAAGAATCCGCTAAAAATTGATCGCGGTGCAATGCAATATTTGTTTGATGATCAGGGGAAAACATATTTGGATTGCGTCAATAATGTTTGTCATGTTGGACATTGCCATCCTCGAATAGTAAGAGCAGCTCAAAAGCAAGCTGCTCTGTTAAATACCAATACACGCTATCTGCATGAAAATATTATTGAATACGCGAAACAGCTAAATGCAACTATGCCTGATCCACTCAATGTTTGTTACTTTGTAAATTCAGGTAGCGAAGCAAATGAACTGGCTATTCGATTAGCGAATACCTATACGCAACAAAAAGATTTTATTGTAATTGATAATGCATACCATGGCAACACTTCATCTGTAATTAATTTAAGTCCGTACAAATTTGATGGACCCGGAGGACCCGGTAACCCACCTCATATTCATAAGGTTACAATGCCTGATGTTTACCGTGGATCTTTTAAATCTGACGATACTAATGCGGCTAAAAAATATGCCAGTGATGTAGAACAAGCAATAAATAAAATTAATCAAAACAGAAAAGGATTATCAGCATTCATTTTTGAATCTATTTTAGGATGTGGTGGGCAAATAGTCTTTCCCTCCGGATACTTAAAGGAATCGTTCAGATTTGTAAAAGAAGTGGGTGGTCTTTGTATTGCAGACGAAGTGCAGGTAGGATTCGGGCGTGTGGGAACTCATTTCTGGGGATTTGAAACTCAAGACGTTATCCCCGATATTGTAACACTTGGAAAACCAATTGGAAACGGACATCCTCTGGCTGCGGTTGTCACAACTAAAGAAATTGCAGATGCATTCGATAACGGTATGGAATACTTCAACACATTCGGCGGCAACCCAGTCTCATGTGCTATTGGCTTGGCAGTTCTAGATGTTATGAATGAAGAAAATCTTCAAAAGAATGCATTAAACGTTGGTAATCTATTGAAGGAAGGATTTGAAGAATTAAAAACCAAACACGATCTCATTGGTGATATAAGAGGAATGGGGCTGTTTATTGGAATCGAACTTGTATTGGATCGTAAATCACTTGAGCCGGCGAAAGATCAAGCATATTATATTATTGAAAGAATGAAAGAACTTGGAATTCTTTTAAGTATTGATGGCCCACTTTACAATGTAATTAAAATAAAACCACCAATAGTATTTTCAGAAAGTAATGCTAAATTTTTAATTGAGAATCTTGATGAGGTTTTAAAAGAAAAGAGATCGCAGCCAGCATGAAACTATTATTCTTTTGTAAACACCTGCTCTTACTTTTCCCCCTTATAATTTTAATTTCTTGCGAGAATAAAAATTTCAGATTTCCACCTGAACATTATACTAACCATTTAAAGAAGAGAAATAAAAGCTTCCGGCTAAAGTAACCAGAATCATTCTTGACTTACATCTATTAAAACTTTGTTTTTCCGCTAAGAACATCCTTCCAAAGGATTGGGTCTGTCGGTACAAAATCATGTCTATCCTGTGGAATCAAATTCTTTAATTGCTGCTTAATGTCTTTATAGGAGTTTTCTTCTGCAAGGTTTTGCCATTCTTCAGGATCATCGATTAAGTTGTACAATTCCTCTTCTTTGTCGTCGTAGTTTATGTAATGCCACTTGTCTTTTCTAACAGAATAATTATTATCACCAAGAGAGGTGATTACCGGAAACCCCCATTCTGTTGAAGGATTTTCTAAAAGTGGAGTCAAACTTTTACCAGTAGTACCCTTCTTTGGATTTAACCCGCAGAGTTCAGTGAGTGTTGGGAAGATATCAACTAAAGAAACATTTCTGTAACAGGTGAATCCATTCTTGCTTCCACTCGGTAAACCATTTGCACCCTTAGGGACTCTAATCATCAGAACTGTATTAATTACATTTTCCCATAGTGCAAATTTCCGCCAGTGCTGCTTTTCGCCCAACTGCCAGCCATGATCTGAATAAATGATGACAATTGTGTTATCAGAATATTCACTTTCGTCAAGGGTTTTAAGCAATTTGCCCACAAGGTCATCTGCATAATTAATTGATGCAAGATAACCCTGCACTGCATTCTTCCATAAACCAGATTCAGTGACGTGTTTATGGTACTCTCCACGTGAGGCAATTCTCTTTGCTGATTCTGGTAGATCTGCCCAATCGTTGTTAAAAATTTTTGGAAGTTGAACCTCTTCCAGTGGAAATTTGTCGTAGTACTCCTGCGGAACATACCAAGGTAAATGAGGACGGTACAGACCACAAGCTAGGAAGAAAGGCTTGTTGTGTTTTTCCTTTAACTGATTTGATATCCATTCTACTGATGAATAATCCCCGGTTTCTTCGGTCTTAAACGGAAGTGGTTCAAAATCAAAAGCAATATACATTCGTTTAAATACGGGCATGTTAAAGGTTACACCCTTCGGATCATCTTCCCGTATTTCGTTATCGGTCTTTTCAAAATACTTTGAGTGTGAAGACGAATCGTAAACCGGCAGAAAATATTCCGGCATATGCCTTATTTTTGATGGATAATATTCATCCCACGATCTGGGATCAGGCATATTGTTATGGAAGTTTTTTCCAGCACCACCGACCCAATATCCTGCCTTTTTGAAATATTCAGGTAATGTTACCTCATCAGGAAGAACGTGTCTCCAAATCTGGGGATTGGAATATAAACCAGTAACATAAGGCTGTTTACCTGTCATAAGTGCTGTGCGTGATGGATTGCACGAAGGAGATGAACAATACGAATTAGAAAACATAACTGATTCTTCAGCAAAAGAAGTTAGGTGTGGAGTAATTGCCTGTGGATGACCACCCATTGGCTCAATCCAATCATTGAGATCATCAATAGATATCATTAATACATTGGGACGTGTGGGATAATTTTCAGGAATTTCATTGCATGAATTGAAAAGCCCGAAAATTATAAAGATGGTAAGGTAAATAAGTGATGCATAATTCATATCTGTTCACCCCAAATTAATTTAATAATATTATTTACCGCCAGGAATCAGGTTATCTTTCCAGTACTTCTCCATGGTCCTGCGAAGATGAAGGGAAGTATTTTCTCCTTCGTTTATGCTGTGGCTACGCATAGGATAAGACATCATACTAAAAAGCTTATTATGTTTTATCAATTCATCAGCTAGCATTTCAAAACTCTGGTAATGAACATTATCATCAGCGGTACCATGAATAATCATTAAGTTGCCTTCCAATTTTGATGCATGTGTAATCGGCGAACCATCATGATACCCCTTCTTATTTTCAGAGGGAAGATCCATATAGCGCTCCTGGTAAATAGTATCATACAACCGCTGGTCGGAAACAAATGCAATAGCGATTCCGGTTTTATAAATCTCCGGATAACGGAACATGCAATTCATCGTCATCTGTCCGCCGCCGCTCCATCCCCACATACCTATTCGTTCCTTATCAATAAAGCTGAACATTTTAAAAATTTCGATAGCAGCTTTTTCCTGGTCGTGTGCTGCAAGGATGCCAATCTGTTTGTAAATCGATTTCCTCCAGTCGCGCCCTCTAGGTGTTTTTGTTCCACGGTTGTCAATGCTGATTATAATGTAACCTTGTTGAGCCAGGTAGTGATCCCAGATCCGACCATCCTTCCACTCATCCTGAACCGTCGAGCTAGCCGGCTCTCCATATATAAAAAATATCACTGGGTATTTTTTGGAAGGATCAAATTTAGCAGGTTTGATCATCCATGCATCAAGCACTACTTCGCCAATATCAATTTTAAAAAACTCTCTGGGATTTAATCCAAGCGCCTCATATTTTTCTTTTAATTCTGCGTTGTCTTCAAGCACATTAATTTCTTTATGATCAGGAAGGCTGATTACAGATATCCTGTTTGGTGTAGTAGAATTTTGAAATGTTGCAATTGCCCATTTTGCATCGGGTGACATCTGGTATGAGAACTGTCCTTCATAATCCATTGGGCTTATACGTTCTGCAGTACCCGTACCATCGAGACGGCTTCTGTATAGATAGCGCTGTGTAAAGTTTTCCGGTGAAGCGATATAATAAACATAATCACCTTCTTCGTCAATGGAATTTATTTTTACCACATCAAAATCACCTTCGGTGATAAGGTCTATTTCACTTCCATTGCTTGAAACTAGATACAAATGCCGCCAGCCATCTTTTTCACTGGTCCATGTAAAATATTTTTCTTTGTATAACCATTGCATATTATTATATATGTTCAGGAAAGCTTCATCAATATCTATCAGAATATTTGTTAACTCCATTGTTTTTATATTACCTACCCAAACTCTATTTGTATTTTGCAGCCTGTTCAATTGTTGAATCATCACTTCATTTGAATAGGGTATAAAATCCATCCGTGCGAGGTAATTATTTCGTGGATCACCCGGAATATCAAACCATTTTGTTTCTCCGCCTTCAGCAGATACAACTCCGACTTTTACCGCAGAGTTTGTTGTCCCTGTTTTTGGATATGGAAAGGGAATAGGTTTGGAGTAAATTGAATCAATGTTATTGATCAAGTAAAACACACCGGTTCCTTCTGTATCAGACTGCCAGTAAGCAATTGTTTTACTATCAGGACTCCAGCGAAATCCATCCCGGCATGAAAGTTCTTCCTCGTATACCCAATCAAACGTTCCATTGATTATCCTGGAGGAGCCGTCATGGGTTAGTTGAGTTATCTCAGAACTAATCAGGTTCTCAACAAAAATGTTATTCTTAACAACATAGCCAATTTTTTTAGCATCCGGAGAAAACTTTGCAAACATAAGAGTTGAAGGAGCAGCAAATTCACCAAGCTTAGATAATTTTCCTGATGCGAGATCAAGCACCCAGTAATCACCTCTGGTTTCATATCTCCAGACTTTCACAGTGTTGGTAAAGATTAAAAGTTTCTTTCCATCAATTGACCCAGTGTAATCTTTGATCAGTAGAGGATTCTTCACTCCTGCAGGAATTAATTGGTTGGCATCAACAAGTACGTCGCGTTTTCCGGTTTTCGGATTATACTTTATTATATCCTTTGCAAGTGGAAATTTGTCCGACTCCTCAAGAGTGGTATAACCGGAGCCGTCTTGGAGCCACACAGCAGGTCCGAATTCTTTTAATTCAAAATCATTATCCTTGTAAATCCTTTCAAGAGTCAGCACATTATTATTTTCCTGCGCTGCTGTATAGTATGGTAGTATCAAGATTCCCAAAACTAACGCTATAAATAATTTTATTTGAAAGGTCATGTTAGTTCCCTAGTTTTTTTTGTTCTTCAACATCTTCAATTGTTTTAGGTTTTTTCTTTCCTAGTAGCTTGTATCCATCTGCTGTAATTACAAAGTTTTCCTCGTTTCTGATACCCCCGAAACCTTTATAAGTCTCAAGCTTGTCATAGTTTATAAAATCGGTAAAACGTTTTTCAGCTTTCGACATATCTATTAAAGATGGGATAAAATATATTCCCGGTTCAATAGTCAATACTGTACCCGGTTTTAATGGTTTAGCCAGACGTAAAGATTTAATTCCAAACTGCTTACTTTTGGGTTTTCCATCGTAACCCACATACACTTCTCCAAGGTTCTCCATATCATGAATATCGAGCCCCATCTGGTGACCTAATCCACATGGAAAAAACATGGCATGTGCACCTATTTGTAAAGCTTCTTCAGTATCACCCTTCATTAAATCCAGCTCTTTCAATCCCTCAACAAGTATCCGGCAAGATTGATAGTAGATATCTTTAAATGGCATCCCAGGCTTTAACATCTCAATTGAGGTGTTATGAGAAGCTAAAGTGATATTGTAGATCTCCCTTTGCCGTTTTGTAAACGAATCGCTTACAGGTATTGTACTTGATAAATCACCTGCATATCCCATGGCAGTTTCTGCACCGCAGTCGAGAAGGAACATATCTCCTTCTTTGAGTTGATTACCTTGGTAATGATTATGCAAAGTTTCACCATGTATCGTTGCAATAGTTGGGAATGAAATATTACCACCATCTTTTGAAGCAATCTCCTGTACTTTTGCTGCAATTTCCGATTCAAGAATACCGGGTCGTACCATGCGCATAGCAGCTAAATGCATATCAACAGTTGAATCTACAGCTTTTTCAATTTCCTGGAGTTCTTCATCAGATTTGATTTCACGTTGTACTACCACTGCCTTTATAAGTTCAACCGATGCTGCTTTGTTTGTTTCCAAAGGATTTATATCAAGCCAATGAAACAGCTTTAGTTTATTCTCAGCACGATATTGAGGTAACAGATGTATTTTTCTTCCATTCGTAACAGCTTTTTTAAGGAAATCTTCCAGGTTGGAAAGACTCCCGGTATATTCAACTCCAGCTTTCTGCGCCTGATCTTTTAGCGCTGGTTGATATCCCTGCCAAACAAAATCTTCAACTGTCAGGTCGTTTCCAAAAATGTAATCTTTTCCTTCATCAAAATCTATAATTCCAGTTAAGCCAGCGGTATTTAATCCAAAATAATATAGGAATGAACTGTCCTGCCTGAAATGATAAATGTTGTCCGTATAATTCATCGGGCTTTCATCATTTCCCATAAATATAGCTATGCCAGATTCTATACGGGTTTTTAATATAAGACGTCTATCTAAATAAGTTTGAATTTTGAACATAGCTTTTGACCATCACCAAATAGTTATGCCAATGCATAAGTTAGTGTTCGCTCTTCAGGCACTGGTAAACTGAAGAGGAAGTATTGCCTCCGGTGTGGAAGGTCTATAATCATATGAACTTTAGGGTCTTAATTTATTATACTATTGCCCTCAGTTCTCGATAATTACTATTGCTTCTAAAATAGTATCAAAGATTTCACCATTCAATAGCTCATCTCTTAATTTACTATTAAATGATTCAATGTAACCACTCTCCTAGGGACTGAATAATACAGACATAAAACTTTAAATTGTTTTGCTAAAGTTTATGGAACGGATAAGAGTAGAATCAAATCTAAGAGCCTTGGTGTATTTTGATTGTTTGACTGTTAATATTTAAGTTAAAATAATTTTATATTAATAATTAAAACGGAAAGCAATATTTCATGTTATTACTATCGCCTATCGATCCACTTATTGAAAAACATGGAATGTTAATATTAGATGGTGGTCTTGCTACAGAGTTGGAAAAGATGGGATTCAATCTCAGCACACATCTATGGTCAGCACATTTCCTGGAGTCAAATCCTGAAGCAATTCGCAAAGTGCATCTTTCTTACCTCAAAGCAGGAGCGAACTGTATTATATCTGCCAGCTATCAAGCAAGCATATCAGGCTTTATTTCAGAAGGATTTTCTGAAAAAAAGGCTAAGTCTCTATTAGAAAGATCCGTAGCCTTGGCAAACGAGGCTAGTAATGAATACCTTGAACTTTTAAAGGATAGCGGAACTCAGCGAATACGGCCCCTCGTGGCTGCAAGCATAGGACCATATGGTGCTTATCTTGCTAATGGAGCAGAATACAATGGAAACTACAAAGTATCTAAAAGTGAATTAACTTCATTCCATGAATCTCGATGGGAGATTCTTTGTAACTGCCCAGTTAGTCTATTTGCATGCGAAACGATCCCTAGTTTTAAAGAAGCGGAAGTATTGTTGGAGATTCTCCGTCAAACGCCCGAGATATTTGCCTGGATGAGTTTTTCGTGTCGAGATAAAGAACACATCAGCGATGGAACTTTGATACGTGAATGTGCTACACTTTTTAAAGGTTGCGATCAAGTGGTGGCTGTCGGGATTAATTGTACCGCACCCAAATATATCTCTTCATTGGTTAAACAGGTCCGTTTGAGTTTACCAAATAAACCGGTGGTGGTCTACCCAAACTCTGGTAATATTTATGATAGTGAAAAGAAAACTTGGTTAGGAAAATCAGACCCATTGGATTATGGTATTGCAGCTTGTGATTGGTTTCGAAGTGGCGCAAGATTAATTGGAGGATGTTGCCAGATTGGGCCAAAGCATATTCAAGCAATGAGAGAAACTTTATTAAATCAGAGGTTGTATCAAGCCTAACCAGTACGCTGTCCGACTACCAAAGTTACAAGCTGAAGAGAACCCGGGGGGGGGGGGGGGGGGGGGGGGGG
>JABDPB010000105.1 GCA_013042995.1 Ignavibacteriaceae bacterium
TTCAATCCAAGTACAACAATTGAGTTTTCCGTTCCTGAATTGAGTGAAGTGAATATTTCCGTTTACTCAATTATTGGAGAAAAGGTTGCTACAGTTGTCAACAAAACTTTTGAAGCAGGTTACCACAACGTTAATTTTAATGCTGTTGACTTACCCTCGGGAACATATATTTACACAGTTAATGCTGTTGGTGAGAATGACACTTTTTCTGAGAGTAAAAAAATGATGCTATTAAAATAATATCTTAATATAGAGTATCTCAAAAAGGCGATTCTGATTGAATCGCCTTTTTTATTTCAAGTATTCTTATATTTACTTTTAAATTAAGAATTAAGGAATACTTATGAGAACTAAAATTATTTTCATTGCCCTTCTCTTTTTACTCTTTGCAATTCTGGCTGTGCAGAACACAGTTTCAACTGAATTAAAATTTTTCCTCTGGTCAATAAATACACCCTTAATTGTGATGATAGTGGTTATATTTATTTTAGGATTGGTAATTGGCTTAATTTCATCCAGTATGTATGAAAGGAAGACTAAAAAAAATGAGTCAAGCTCAAAGTATGATATTGCAGATAAATCAACCAATACTGTAAATAAAAGCTAAAAACCACTATTCATACCTTCATAGTGCTTTGCTAATTCATTAATTTAGTCTTATCTTTATGTTCGTTCTTTTTCGCCCTTTAAGGGCGATTTTTGTTTGTATGGACTCTGTAAATAATAAAATACGGCAATTAGCATTTAATTCTGCAAATAATAATAATCTTTTTTTAATTGATATTATTTTTCGCGGAACTCCAAATAATCCTGTTATTGAAGTATTTATTGATGGTGGAGAACATGTGGATGCAAATGTTTGCGCTAAAATAAGCAATGAAATTAAAACAGTAATTGATGGAGAAAAACTTTATAAATCGTACAGACTGGATGTTTCCTCACCTGGTGTTGATAGACCATTGATTTATATTGAGCAGTTTCCTAAACACATGAATAGAGAATTTGAAGTTGAATATAAAAAAGATGCTACTGTTAAAAAGATTATCGGAAAGCTTATTAGCGTTGAAGAGGATGTGTTGACATTTTTAGATAAGTCTCAAATAAAAATAAAATTCATTGATATAATTAAAGCGAAAGTTTTAGTAAGTTTTAATCAAAGGAGATAAAATTAAATGAATCGCGAAATTGTTGATTCCTTTGCCGACATGGTAAAGACAAAAGGTATTGATAAAGATGTTCTTGCTAGCATTCTGGAAGAAATTTTCGGTTTGCTGGTGAGAAAAAAGTATGGCGAAGAGGCTCACTACGATGTAGTTGTAAATATGGATAGAGGCGATATTGAAATTTATCTTGAACGTGAGATAGTTGATGAAGTTATTGATCCAAATACTCAAATATGTATAGAGGAAGTAAATCAAAAAGGAAACGAAGACCAGTTGGAGGTGGGGGAAGACTTTGTAGAAAAAATAAATCTTGCTTCGTTAGGAAGAAGATTAATAACTCTTGCAAAGCAAAGCCTTAATCAGAAAATTCGTGAAATGGAAAAGGAAATTGTTTATAACGAGTACAAAGATCAGGTTGGAGAAATAGTAGTTGGTGATATCTATCAAATAAGAAAGAGCGATATTTTAATTAACCACAACAAAAATGAGTTACTCCTGCCTCGTGAAGAACAAATTCCGTACGAAAAATATAAAAAAGGCGAAACAATAAGAGCAATTATAAAAGAGGTTAGAAAATCGAACAGTGGTCCGCAAATAGTTGTATCTCGTGCTGATAATATGTTTTTAAGAAGACTATTCGAAATAGAAATACCAGAAATTTACGACGGCATAATCGACATCAAGTCTATTGCCCGTGAGCCCGGTGAGAGAGCTAAAGTTTCTGTTGAATCGCAGGATGCTCGAATTGATGCTGTTGGTGCGTGTGTGGGAATGAAAGGTGTTAGGATACATGCAATTGTTAGAGAGCTTAACAACGAGAACATAGATGTAATTAATTTTACTGATGATCCTATACTTCTAATTCAAAGGGCTCTGGCTCCGGCAAAGTTAAAAGAAATTGAAATTGATGAAACTGACAAAAAAGCTGTTGTAACTGCAGATTCTGATCAGGTTTCTATGATAGTTGGTAGAAACGGGGTGAACATTCGTCTGGCAATGAAATTAACTGGATATCAGATTGAAGTTCTTAGAGAAGAAAAACCATTCGAAGAATATGAAGAAGATATTGAACTGATTGATTTGAAGGAAGAGCTGGGTGAGATTGTTTATGAGACACTAATAAATCATCGTTACGATACAGCTTTAGAAGTTTTAACCGCCGGACCTGAAAAGCTTGCAGAGATAGAAAGTTTTAATTCAGATAAAATTAATGAGATAATTGAATTAATTAAATCCCAATTTGAGGAAGAAGAGGAAGAATAACCCAGGCAAAACTTATGACTGATACTAAGGTTAAAAAATCAAGAGTTTATAAACTGGCAACAGAATACAATTTGTCATCTGAAAGCCTTATTGAATTTCTAAAAAGCAAGAGCTTCAAAGTTAAAAACCACATGTCTCTGCTAAATGATGAAATGATTGATGCAATTAATTCTCATTATAAAAAAGATATTGAAAAAGCAGAAAAACACTATAAAAAAATTGCTGAGTTTCACAAAAAGAGAGCCGAAAAAGCAATTGAAGAAGCAAAAGAAGAAGGCAAACAAATTACTGTAGAAGAAGCCGTTCAGACAGAAGAATCCGAAGAAATAAAAGTTAAAGACGTTCCCACTGAAGAGGAAAAAGAAACCGCTTCTGAAGAACCGATTGTAAAGGCGGAAGAAGACAAAGCAGCGGAGGATGATGGTAAGGATGAAACTGTTTCTACCGAAAAAGAAAAATCTACTAAAGTAAAAGGCTTAAAGGTTATTGGTAAAATGGATTTAGATAAGGATACTAAGAAATCTAATACGCTTGAAAAAGGAAAAACAGAAGAAGAGAAAGAAGAAACTTCCAGCAAACGTAAAAAGCCTAGAATGAGACGCAAGAAAAGCGAAACTGTTAAAAATGACCAAGAGGCGCCGGCTACAAAGAAAAAACGATCACGCCGTTTTGAAGTTGATGACCAGGAAGTAAAGGCTGCTATTAGAAAAACCCTTTTGAGTATGGATGATGCGGGCGTGTCTGGTCGAGCTACAGTTAGGAAAAAGAAACGTAAAGAACGTGAAGCTGAAGAAGAAAAGAAGTTAGAACAAAGAGTTCTTGAGGGCAAAAAGATTAAAGTAAATGAATACATTGCCGTAAACGAACTTGCAAACTTGATGAATACTTCCGTAAACGATGTAATATCTAAATGTATTGAGCTTGGACTTATGGTTTCAATTAATCAGCGACTGGATTTTGAAACCATTACTCTTGTAGCCGATGAATTTGGTTTTGAAGTAGAACTGCAGGAAGAATACACCGCCGATGTCCTCGAAGATACTGAAGATTCTGAAGATACACTTCAACCGCGCCCTCCGGTTGTTACAATTATGGGACACGTTGATCACGGCAAAACATCACTTCTTGATTATATAAGACGGACAAACGTTGTTGCTGGTGAATCAGGGGGAATTACTCAGCACATTGGCGCATACAGAGTTGAAGTGGATGGAGATCGTTCCATTGCATTTTTAGATACTCCAGGACATGAAGCTTTCACTGCAATGCGAGCAAGAGGTGCACAACTCACGGATATTGTTGTACTTGTTGTTGCTGCCGATGATGCCGTTATGCCGCAAACCATTGAAGCTATTAATCATGCACAGGCTGCCGGCGTTCCAATAGTCGTAGCAATTAATAAAATTGATAAACCGGGAGCTAATCCGGAAAAAATAAAGCAGCAGCTTGCAGATAGAAACATATTAGTTGAAGATTGGGGTGGTAAAAATCAATCTGTAGAACTTTCTGCAAAACAAGGGTTGAACGTAGAACAGCTGCTTGAAAAAATCTTGCTGGAAGCAGAACTTCTTGATCTCAAAGCTAATCCTGATAGAATGGCAAGGGGTGCAGTAGTTGAAGCTGAACTTGATAAGGGAAGAGGAATAACCGGATCAATATTAATTCAGAAAGGAATGCTTAAAATTGGAGATCCGTTTGTTGCAGGAATTTACCAGGGAAGGGTTCGTGCAATGTTTGATGAAAGAGGGAAAAAAGTGATTGAAGTTGGACCATCAACACCTGTACAGGTCTTAGGCTTTGAAGGAGTTCCCCAGGCTGGTGATACATTTGTTGTTGTAGAATCTGAGAGAGTTGCTCGTGAGATTGGATTAAAACGGCAGCAGTTAAAACGTGAGCAGGATCAAAAACAGGTTCATCATGTTACATTAGATGAAATAGCCAAGCAAATAAGTATTGGTGGTGTAAAAGATTTACCGCTCATTGTTAAAGGTGATGTTGATGGTTCTGTTGAAGCTCTCGCCGATTCACTAATGAAACTTTCCACTGAAGAAGTTGTTGTCAAGGTTATTCATAAAGGTGTTGGAGGAATTTCCGAAGGCGATGTTCTGCTTGCAGATGCATCAAAAGCAATTATAATCGGCTTTCATGTAAGGCCCAATTTAAATGCACGAAAACTCGCTGAAAAGCAATCGGTTGATATAAGACTTTACAGCGTAATTTATGATGCAATAAATGAAGTTAAATCGGCATTGGAAGGACTTCTTTCACCTGTTATTTCTGAAGAAGTAACCGCGACTCTAGAAGTTCGCGATATATTCAAAGTTCCTAAATCAGGAACTGTTGCAGGCTGTTATGTTGTTGAAGGAAAGATTACAAGAAACGATAAAATAAGGCTAATTAGAGAAGGAATTGTAATTTTTGATGGCGAAATAGGAACGCTGCGGAGGTTTAAAGATGATGTTCGTGAGGTGGATTCGGGTTACGAATGCGGATTAAACGTTGCAAATTATAACGACGTAAAGGTGGGAGACATAATCGAATCATACAAAATTGTAGAAACGAAAAAGAGCCTGTCTTAATCTTATTTAAATACCACATAAATAATCAAGTAAATACTTACCATGGCGTCCTATAGAGTTGATAAAGTTGAGCAGTTAATAAAAGAACAGATAAGCCACATCTTTTTAAATAAGCTAAACAATTTACAGCTTGGTTTTGTAACTATAACTAATGTTAAAGTCAGTTCTGATTTGAAAACTGCAAAAATTTATTTTTCTGTTTTGGAAAAAGAAAGAAGACATGTTGTTTTGGAAAAGCTAGAATTTAATAGAGGACAAATAAGAACTGAACTTGCACATCGAATTCAAATAAAATTCGTACCAGAATTAAAATTTTTTATTGATGATACCCTAGACTACGTGGAAAAAATTGAAGGGCTGCTGAACAAAATTCATAAGCAAAATGATAGACAATCGAACAAATAGTTTTACTGCTTTGGATTTTGCCAATGGCGAAGTGATACTTGTTGATAAACCTTCCGGCTGGACTTCGTTTAAAGTTGTTCATCAAATAAGAAAAGCCGTTAAAGTAAAAAAAGTTGGTCACGCGGGCACGCTCGATCCATTGGCTACGGGATTATTAATTATAGCAACAGGAAATAAAACAAAAGAACTTAGCAAATATCAATCTTTAAATAAAACATACACAGGAAGTTTTTTACTCGGTAAAACCTCTGCTTCGATGGATACAGAAACTGATTTAACTGATCACCCGGTTCCCGAAAAACTAGATAAAGAATTAATCCTTTCAATTCGAGATGAATTTTTAGGCGAATGCAAGCAAGTTATACCAATGTATTCCGCGGCAAAGATTAATGGTAAAAAACTTTACAATCTTGCACGAAAAGGGATAGAGGTAGAAAGAGAACCGAGAAAAATTCTAATTGAAAAATTCGATATAATAGAAATCAACATTCCCAAAATTAAATTTGAAATAACCTGCTCAAAAGGAACTTACATAAGAGCAATTGCACATGATTTTGGTGAAAAACTTGGCAGCGGTGCGGTGCTAAGCAAATTGAGGAGAACAAAAATAGGTGAGTTCAACATTGAAAATGCCTTGCGCGTCGAGGATTTCCTAGAAAAAGTTTTAAATTCAGAAACTGTATCAGCATATAATTAAAAGAAACATTTAAAAAGGTAAAATTGTTTTATTTAGAATTTCAATGATTTAAATTTAAAGACTTTAAATAGCAATAATTGATATGGTAATAATTAAATCCCTGGATGAAATAAAGCACAACAAAAACACAGTGGTAACGCTGGGAACGTTTGATGGATTTCATTTGGGGCATCAGCAAATTTTAAAAAGCGTTGTTGAAAAAACGAAACAATACAGCGGTAGAAACATACTTATCACATTCGATCCGCATCCTCGAAAGATCGTTTCTACAAAAAACCATATTAAAATACTAAGCACTTTGGATGAAAAGAAGGAAGTTTTAAGTAAGCTTGGAATAGAGAACCTATTCGTTATAAACTTTACGAAAGAATTTTCACAGCAATCACCCAAACAGTTTGTAACTAAATACTTGCTCGAAGGAATTGGTGTTAGGGAAGTGGTTATCGGCTATGATCATCACTTTGGCAAAGGCAGAGGCGGCAATTTTGATTTGCTTAACTCACTTGGAGAGAAATACAAATTTAAAATAACACCGATTCCAGAATATAAAGTTGGGGACGAAACGGTAAGCAGCACTAAAATCAGAAATGCGCTGATTGACGGTGATATTGCAAAAGCAAATAAAATGCTTGGAAGATATTATTCATTTAAGGGTAAAGTAATTAAAGGTGATGGCAGAGGAAAGCAATTGGGCTATCCAACTGCAAATCTTATGATTGAAAATGAAGATAAACTATTGCCTGCAATAGGCATATATGCAGCACAGTGTGAAATTGATGGAGAAAAACACAAAGCTTTACTTTCTATAGGAAGCAGACCAACTTTTAGCAATGATGGCAAAGTCGTGCCCGAGATTTACATATTGGATTTTGATAAAGATATCTATAATCAAAAATTGCAAATAATTGTAATTCAACGAATTCGGGGAGAAGAAAAATTTAATTCTGCTGAAGAACTAATTAAACAAATGGACAAAGACAAAGAAGCAGGGTTAAAGATATTTAAAGAAGTAAACTAATTAATCCCGGTTGTTTCTGGGGTTATATTTTATAAAATAAATTAAAGGTTAACTAAAATGACTAAGGAAGAAAAAATTGAAATAATTAAAAAGTATGGTCAAAGCGAGAATGATTCAGGTAGACCCGAAGTGCAGATCGCTCTTTTAACAAAGAGGATTAACGATCTCACAAATCATTTCGACAATCATAAAAAAGACCATCATTCAAGAAGAGGATTAATGATGATGGTTGGTAAAAGACGAAGACTGCTCGACTATCTTGTAAAAAAAGATATTGAAAGATACAGAGCTATAATTAAAGATTTGAACATTAGAAAGTAAGGAACTGAAATGATTATTAAAAAGGAAGTTGAAATAGGCGGAAAAACATTTTCAATTGAAACTGGCAGATATGCAAAACAAGCTAATGGTTCTGTTATGGTTAGATATGGTGATACTATGGTCCTTGTTACCGTAGTTGCTTCAAACCAAGCCGATGAAGGAAAGGATTTTTTTCCATTGCAGGTTGAATATAGGGAAAAAACCTCCGCAGCGGGAAAATTCCCGGGTGGATTTATTAAACGGGAAGGAAGACCTACGGAAAAGGAAATCTTAAGTGCGAGATTAATTGATAGACCAATCCGCCCAATGTTTCCAGATGATTTTATGAATGAAACACAGGTAATATCCCTCGTACTTTCGTACGATGGTAAAAATGATGCTGATGTACTTGGAGCAATTGGAGCCTCTGCTGCATTAACAATATCCGATATTCCGTTCAATGGTCCTGTTGCAGAAGTTCGAATAGGACGAATGGATGGAAAATTAATTGTTAATCCTTCACATGCAGAAATTGAGCAGAGTGATTTGGAACTTGTAGTAGCAGGAAGTGCCGATTCTATAATGATGGTCGAAGGTGAAGCAAAAGAAGTAAGCGAAGATGATTTATTGAGTGCATTAAAATTTGCACAGGAAGAAATAGCCAAGCTTGTAAAAATTCAATTCGAGCTGAAAGAAGAAGCAGGAAAACAAAAATGGGATGTGGAAAAACCAGCAGTAGATGAAGAACTGGAAAAAGAAGTACTGGAAATTGGTGCTAATAAATTAAAAGAGATAGTTTATTCAGTTTTAGCAAAAGAAGAACGTGCTGCAAAAAATAATGAGCTGAATGAAGAAGTTATTGATGCCCTTGCTGAAAAATATCCTGAGCAGGAGAAAGCAATAGGTGGAATTCTTCATGATCTTGAAAAAGCATTGATGCGGGAGAGAATTATAAATGAAGGTGTTCGTTTGGATGGCAGAAGCACAACGCAGGTAAGACCCATTACAGTTGAATTGGGGCTTCTTTCGAGGACTCATGGCTCTGCACTTTTTACGCGTGGTGAAACCCAGAGCCTAACCACCGTAACACTTGGCACAAAAAGCGACGAACAAATTATAGATGGTTTAAGAGAAGAGTATACAAAAAAGTTTATGCTGCACTACAATTTTCCACCGTTTAGTGTTGGAGAAGTTGGCAGAATGATGGGTGTGGGAAGAAGAGAGGTGGGGCATGGCAATCTTGCAGAAAGAGCATTAAAAATGATCTTCCCGGATGACGAGATATTCCCGTACACTGTTCGTGTAATCTCCGATATTTTAGAATCTAACGGTTCTTCTTCAATGGCAACAGTTTGTGCAGGTTCGCTGGCTATGATGGATGCGGGAGTTCCTATTAAAGGTGCCGTTTCTGGAATAGCTATGGGATTGGTAAAAGAAGGTGATAATTTTGCTGTTCTTTCTGATATACTGGGAAATGAAGATCACCTTGGAGATATGGACTTTAAAGTTGCGGGAACGGCTTCTGGGATAACAGCCTTTCAGATGGATATTAAAATTCAAGGTGTTTCTTTTGAAATTATGCAAAAAGCTCTACAGCAAGCTAAAGATGGCAGGCTGCACATTCTAGAAAAAATGAATGGGGCCATAAACCAGCCGAGAGAAAATCTTTCAGAATATGCGCCCAGACTCATTTCAATGAAAATTGATACTGAACAAATTGGGCTCGTGATTGGTCCTTCTGGTAAAACCATACAGGGAATGCAGCGTTTGTTTGGAGTTGAAATTAATATTCAGGAAGATGGAACTGTAAGCATTGCTTCGCCGAATAAAGAGAATGCACAAAAGTGCAAGGAATATATTAAAAAAATGACAGCTACACCTGAAGTTGGTGAAATCTACGAAGGGGTTGTTACCAAGTTAATGGATTTTGGTGCATTTGTTGAAATACTTCCGGGCAAAGAAGGTCTTATGCACATTTCGCAGATAGATAACAAACGTGTTGAAAAAGTAAGCGACTACTTTAAACCCGGAGATAAAGTCACAGTAAAATTGATAAAAATAGAGAACGGTAAATTCTCGCTTAGCAGAAAAGAACTGCTTAAAGGGAATGACAACAAAAAAGGATAGCCTGTTCTCAATAGTTAAATAGTAATTATTCAAAATTAATTAATTGCCTGAGCATGTTTATTGTTTTTAAGTTTTTAAAACAGATATACTTTTTTCTGTTAATGCCATTTAATTATTTAAATTTTATAAATAAGCAGAAAGAAATATGCTTCGGCTCCATGAACAGTTTTTCAATGAAATACTTTATTTCATTAAGAGAGTTTTTACAAAATGTTAAAGGAAATTATAATCAATTCCACTTCCACTCAAACGCGCGTGGCTATTACGGAAGATGGAAATTTAGTAGACTTCTTTGTAGATTATCCTGAAAACCGCAGGATGGTGGGGGACATTTATTTGGGGAGAATTGCCAGGGTGCTCCCTGGTATAAGAGCTGCATTTATTGATATTGGAATGAAGCACGATGCTTTTCTGCACTTTTCGGATATAGGTGAAAGAACTCAGCAGCTTCAGGATATGCTAGGCGATGAGGACTCAGAAGTAGATGATGAAGATGAAAACAACCATTCCGGATCAACATCGGAAACAACACAAACCACAATTCCTACCCTAAAAAAGGGTCAGGATATTCTTATTCAAATAATTAAAGAGCCTGTTAATAATAAAGGAGTTAGAGTTACCTCATCAATTTCTTTACCCGGAAGATTTTGTGTATTACTTCCGTATGACAACAAAGTTGGAGTTTCGAAAAAACTAACAGACTATCGTGAAAGAAAGAGGCTCCGTTACATTGCACGTCAAATAATTCCACAGAACTGCGGTTTAATCATTCGCACAGTTGCACAGGGGCAGCCGGAAGATGCACTTAAAGATGATTTAACCCAACTTCTGAAAAAATGGAAAGAAATTGAAAAGAGGGCTAAAAGCACCTCCCCACCGGAGCTTGTTTATCAAGATTTGAATACAACTGTAAGTGTAGTACGCGATTTATTCAATTCAGATGTATCTAAAATTTTTGTTGATTCTAAAAAACTGTACAAAGAAATAAAGAATTATTTGGGATTAGTTCAGCCCGATATGGCTGAAAAAGTTGAACCTTACAAATCGTCACACTCAATATTCGATTCCTTTAAAATTGATGAACAAATAAAAACTTTAATGGGGCGAAAAGTTCCACTGCCAAGCGGCGGCTATTTAATTATTGAACACACTGAGGCAATGATTGTAATTGATGTGAACAGCGGAAGATATGCCAAAAGCAAGGAGCAGGAACTAAATTCACTTAAAACAGATCTTGAAGCAGCACGCGAAATTGTGCGCCAAACACGTTTACGTGATATTGGCGGAATTATAGTAGTAGATTTTATTGATTTGGAAGATGATAAAAATCGTAAAAAAGTTTACGATGAATTGAGAAAAGAATTTAGAAAAGACAGGGCCAAAGTTTCTATTTTACCTATGTCTGATTTTGGATTAATTCAAATTACAAGACAGCGAATTAGACAAAATATCGTTCAGGCATTAAAAGAAACCTGTCCCGTTTGTCATGGAACAGGATTGCTTACAAAAAGCTCTCACGTAGTTTACGATTTGGAAACTCTTTTACGAAAACTTAAAATGCGTACGGGCGAAAGAAATTTGATTATAAAATGTCATCCCTCAACGGCAGCGAAGCTTAGGGAGGGAAAGATAAAATCTTTAATGAAATTGCAGCTAAAGTTTTTTATTCGTATTAAACTGCAGGAAGATGAAGGTGTTGCACCTGATAGTTTTGTGTTTATTTCTGGCAAATCCGGTGATGATTTAACTAAAGAGATTGAGTAGTTTTAAGTATTATCAAGTATTTTTTTTGGAGATGCATAATGAAGTTTTTTATCGACACAGCAAACTTAAATGAAATAAAAGAAGCTGCGGCTCTGGGAATTTTAGATGGTGTGACAACTAATCCTTCGCTGGTTGCAAAAGAGAGAAAAGATTTCAAAACACTCTTGGATGAAATCTTAAAACTTGTTGATGGTCCAATAAGTGCTGAAGTTATTTCAACTGATTATGACGGTATTTTAAAAGAAGCCAAGGACCTCGCATCAATTCATGATAATATTGTAGTAAAGGTTCCATTAATAAAAGAAGGTTTAAAGGCAGTTAAAACTTTAAGTGATGAGGGCGTGAAAGTAAATGTAACGTTGTGTTTTTCTCCTACCCAAGCACTGCTTGCTGCGAAGGCAGGTGCCGCTTACATAAGTCCATTTATCGGTAGACTTGATGATATAAGTTCAAATGGAATGGAACTAATTTCGCAGGTTGTCCAGATTTACAACAATTATAATTTCGATACCGAAGTTCTCGTTGCAAGTGTTCGGCATCCGATGCACGTTGCAGAAGCAGCACTAATTGGTGCAGATGTTTGTACAATACCTTTCGCTGTAATAAATAAACTTTTCAATCATCCGCTTACAGATATTGGATTGGATAAGTTCTTAAGTGATTGGAAGAAATTAAAAACTTAAACCGGACTATTTTTGAAAAACTTCAAGCTTAATAAATGAAAAAAACTGCGTTTTATAATATTCATAAAAAACTTGGTGCAAAGCTGGTAGATTTTGCCGGGTTTGATATGCCAATTCAGTATTCATCAATCATTGCAGAGCATAAAGCTGTGCGCACTTCGGTTGGAATATTCGATGTTTCACACATGGGGGAGGTTTTCATTTCCGGCAACAAAGCACTTGAGTTTGTTCAGCATATAACTGTGAACGATGCATCAACCCTTTCTCCCGGTAGAGTGCAGTATTCGGCAATGTGCTATCCTGATGGGGGAATTGTCGATGATTTACTTGTTTATAAATTAAGTGATGATGAATTTATGCTTGTCGTTAATGCTTCCAATATTGATAAAGATTACAAATGGATGATAGAGAACAATAAACTTGATGTTAAAATTGATAATCAAAGCAGTGACTATTCACTTATTGCTGTTCAAGGGCCGAATTCACATAAAGTAGTACAAAAAGTTGTTAATGATAACATTGATTTGGAATACTATCACTTTAAGAAAGAAAAAATAGCAGGGACAGATGTAATTCTTTCGAGAACAGGATACACAGGGGAGATTGGATACGAAATCTACTTTAAAGGAAATGAATTTGAAGCAGAAAAAATCTGGACAGAAATATTTGAAGCTGGAAAGGAATTTAATATTCAGCCAGCAGGATTAGCTGCAAGAGATTCACTCCGTTTGGAAATGGGGTTCTGTTTGTACGGAAATGATATTGATAAAACAACAAACACAATTGAAGCCGGACTTGGTTGGATTACCAAACTAAAGAAAGGTAATTTTATTGGTCGTGAAGCTCTGCAGAAGTTTAAAGATGATGGGGTAATAAGAAAATTAGTTGGGATGATTTCCGATGAAAAAATTTTTCCCAGAAAAGACTATCCAGTTTATGTAAGTGGAAAAGGTGTTGGATCTGTTACCAGCGGAACTGTTAGCCCTATTCTTGAAAAACCGATTGCTCTCGGCTACGTGGAAAAAGAGTATAGTAATCATGATACAGAAATAAGCTTCTTGATTAGAGGAAAAGAGATTTCTGCTAAGGTTGTTAAACTTCCATTTATAAAAAAATAAATCTCAAATTGCTGTATGAAATTAAATGTTCTGTTCTCCCCGGGTAACACAGATGAATTATATTTTACTGGTAAAACCACTGTTGTAATTGATGTATTAAGGGCTTCCACAACTATTGTTGAAGCATTAAAAAATGGAGCAAAAGATGTTGTCCCTGTTGCAACAGTAGAGTTTGCAGTTAAAATATCGGGTGGAATGTTTTGCGGACAGACACTATTGGGCGGGGAAAGAAATACAAAAAAAATAGAAGGCTTCGCTTTAGGAAATTCTCCACTTGAGTATAAAAGCGAAATCGTGAACGGAAAATCAATTGTCTTTTATTCAACTAACGGAACAAAGGCAATTGTAAAAGCAAAATTTTCCGAACATTTATTTATAAGTGCTTTAACTAATATGAATGCAGTTGCTAAACATCTGCTTGAACTTGGAAGCGACTGTGTTATTTTGTGTGCAGGCAATAATAATTTATTCAGTTTAGAAGATTCTGTTTGTGCGGGAGCTTTAATTGAAGAAATAATTAATCTTGAAAAAACTGTTCTACTTTCCGATTCTGCTAAAGCAGCGCTTGGGTTAAATAAATCATTTGGGAAAAATAAATTCAACACCCTTACAGAATCAGAACACGGAAAAATTCTAATTAAAAATGGTTTCAATAAGGATTTGGAATTTTGCAGTAAAGAAAATAATGCCAATGTTGTTCCTGTTTATTCCAACAGTGTCATAAAAACTTTGGGCTGATTATTAAATGGCTGTAAGGCGAAAGAAAAATACTCTTAAAAAAAGTAATAACAGCGAGGGTAAGTACTTTAGTATTTCTGCCGATAAAAAGAAAAAAATTATTGGCATATTTTTAATACTGTTTTCAATTTTTCTTTTTCTTTCCATCGTTTCTTACGACAGAAGAGATGAAGTATATATTGCGTACTCTATTTTTCATGGGGGTATTGATACTTATAACTGGCTTGGAATAGTTGGAGCAAAATTTTCACATTTCTTTATTAAGCTTACTATCGGATTTTTTTCTGTCGTTTTCCCCGCGGTGCTGTTTCTTTGGGGAGTTTCTCTCTTCAAAAAAGTATCGTTTAAGGTTCTAATTCATTCAACTAATCTATTAATTCTTTTTGGACTGATATTAGCCACATTTTTTACTGTTATAAAGTCGAGTTTCAACCTCTTTCTAGCAACTTATGAATTAAGGGGAAATATTGGGGAGTCAATTGGTGAACTGCTGATAGGACTAATTGGCGGGATTGGCAGTGTGCTTTTGCTTCTGTTTATTTCGATATCCATTCTAATTTTTGCATTCGATATAAAATTTGAAAAAATATTTAATTTTATTAAAAGTGTATTTGAAAGAAAACCTGAAGACAAAGTAAAAATTATAAGAAAAGATGAACAATCATCTAATCTTGAAAAGATCAAAAAACTAAGATCGAAGAAGAAAAAAGATGGTAAAGATGAAACATCCCTGCCTACCGCAGAAGATCTAATGCAGGAAGAAGCCGATTCACAAACAAGTATTCGAATCATCAGAAAAGATGAACCAGATGCTCCGGAAGATGATGAAGTTATTGTAGAAGAAAGAAAAAAAGTTGATCTCAAAAAAACCGGTGAAGCACCGCAAAAAGAGGCAACTGAAAGTAAAGAAGACAAACTTCCGGAACCATGGGAAGAAGAAATTGAATATGAACTACCCAAACTAGACCTGCTGCAGCCTGCTGTAAATGAAGATATCAAAGTAGAAGAAAATGAATTAACGACAAACGCAAATCTGCTTAAAGAAAAACTGAAACTTTTTGATATTGATATTCAGGATATTTCTGTAACACCAGGCCCTGTTGTTACGCTTTATGAAATTGTTCCAGCGCCTGGAGTTAAAATTAGCAAGATAGTAGGATTGGAAAATGATATCGCTCTTGCGCTTGCTGCAAAGGGAATTAGAATTATTGCACCAATTCCGGGTAAAGGAGCCATTGGCGTAGAAATTCCAAACGCGGAGCCTGCAATTGTAAAAGCGAGATCGGTTTTAAATAAAGTTATTGATACAAAGATGCAACTTCCTCTTTCACTGGGTAAAACAATAAGCGGAGATGTTTATCTGACCGATTTATCATTAATGCCGCATTTGCTTATAGCGGGTTCAACTGGAAGCGGAAAAAGCGTTGGGATAAATATGATTATAAGTAGTTTGCTTTATTCCAAAATTCCTGCAGATGTAAAATTCATTTTAATTGATCCGAAAAAAATTGAGCTGTCGTTTTATAACAAACTAAGAAGACACTATTTAGCAGTATCACCCGATCTGGATGAAGACATAATTACAGTTCCACAAAACGCCGTACTTGCATTGAAGTCAGTAGAGATTGAAATGGAAAAAAGATATGATAGACTTGCAAAAGCCGGAGTACGCAACATAGTTGATTACAACAAAAAAATAGACAATCCTAAAACAAAACCTCACGATACAGAAACAATCAAACATCATCATCTGCCATACTTAATTGTAATAATAGATGAGCTTGCCGATTTAATGATCACTGCAGGTAAAGATGTTGAAGGACCGATTACGAGGCTTGCACAGCTTGCACGTGCAGTTGGAATTCATCTTGTGCTAGCTACGCAGAGACCATCGGTTAATGTTATTACTGGTGTGATTAAAGCAAACTTCAGTTCAAGAATTGCGTATCAGGTTGCAACTAAAATCGATTCGCGTACAATACTAGATACAAACGGTGCGGAGCAACTACTTGGTAGAGGGGATATGCTCTTTCTGCCAACTGGTTCACCAAAACCAATTAGAATACAAAATGCTTTTATTACTACGGAGGAAGTTGAGGATTTAACTAATTATGTTTATTCTCAGCAGTCATATTCAAAACCGTACTATCTACCTTCAATTTATGACAAGAAAAAAGACACGTCAACTGGTTTTTATGCTGATTTAGATCCGATGTTTGAGGAGGCAGCACGCGTTATTGTTCGCCATCAGCAGGGTTCTGTTTCTTTACTGCAAAGGAAGTTAAAACTTGGATACTCCAGGGCGGCAAGAATTGTTGATCAGCTTGAAGATGCAGGCATTGTTGGACCAAACGACGGAAGTAAAGCACGCCAGGTTTTAATTGAAAATGACGAACAACTTGAATCTGTTCTAAGAACAATATAAGGGCAAAATTATGAAAAAGATTAGTCTATTAGTGGTATTTATTCCATTTATCTTTTATAGTATAGCATTAGCCCAGCCGGATGCACAACAAAAATTAGATGAGCTTCAATCAAAATTTGATTCAATTAAAGACTTATCAGCAGACATCACGCAGTCGATTGGTGGCAAAGCAAACCTCACCGGCAAAATATTTTATCAAAAAGAAAACAAGTTAAGGTTTGAATTTAAAAATATTTTAATTGTATCGGATGGCGAGACTTCGTGGAATTATAATAAAAGAGACAACAAAGTTATTGTTACAAACTTTGAAAACGAAGGAACAAACATTCTTTCAATTGAAGAGTTGATTTACGAGTATCCCAAAGAATGTGATATTAGCTCTTACGAATTTGAAGGGCAGACAGTTCTGGAATTTGTTCCGAACAGTTCAACGCTAAATTTCAGTTCAATTAAACTTTGGATTAATGAAGAACACTTAGTAACCCGTGCACTGTTTGAAGACCCTGCAACAGGTTTAGTTCAGATTGATCTTTCAAATTATCGACTAAATTCAAATTTACCTGCAAACTACTTTTCATTTAAACCACCAGTAGAGAGCGAAATTATTGACCTCAGATAATACAAAAAAAATACCAGCGCTAAGAGGCATTTTTAATTTTGTTATTTCTATCGGATTAGCTGCGCTTTTTCTTTACCTTGCTTTTTATGACGTAGACTTTAGCGAGGTTTTACAAATAGTTTCACACGCATCTATTTTTTGGATGATAGGATTTATTCTTTTATCAATGTCTGGTCACGTTGTTAGGACTGTTAGGTGGAAAGTAATTCTACATTCAGTAAAACCTGATGCTAAAATCAAGCATCTTTTTGGTGCTTTAATGGTGGGATACGGAGTAAACTGTATTACACCAAAACTCGGAGAAGTTACACGTGCAATGCTAATCGGTAAGTGGGAAAACTTATCACGCTCTTCAATGTTCGGAACTGTTATAGTTGAAAGAGTAATTGATATTTTGTCATTAGGTGCAGCTGTCTTGGTCTCTGCATTTATTTGGAGCTCAAGTTTGTACGAAAGTTTTCCTTGGCTTAAATCTACACTTTATGTCTCTGCAATTTTGATGATTATTGTTTTGACTCTCATTTATCTTTCCGTGAAGTTTAAAGAAAAATTTTATGGTGCGATTCTAAAAATTATCGGCAAGCTTTCAGTTAAATTATCCGATCGCTTGGGTTACATTTTTGAAATGCTGATTCAAGGATTTACAAGTTTAAAAGGAGCTCGCAATTATTTGTTGACTGCTTTGCTTTCCATTCTTTTGCTTATTGTTTATGCCTTGGCTGCTTTTGTAGGATTTTATATGCTTGATATGCAAAACGTTACATTAACAATGGGATGGGTCCTAATGAGTATAAGCGCAATTGGTACTGTTATTCCCACACCGGGTGCAACCGGCTCGTATCATGCACTTGCAAAAAGTACACTTGTTTTATTGTTTGGATTTGGAGAAACAATTAGTGCAGCTTATGCTTTTCTAACTCACATCATATCATACATTTTATTTATTTTAATTGCTTTAATAATGTTTTTGATACTAAATAAGCAACACATAAATCTTTTCAAATATTTAAAAACAAACAATGATAAAAAATGAAAAAAATAGTTTTACTTCTCTCATTTATTGTTTTCAATTTTAATATTCTTGCACAAGTTGAATTAAAAGGATCGATGGGAATTAATTTTTTAAGTATTCCATCTTTACAGGATTATATTAATCAAAACTTTGCCCCATCAAACTCACAATTGGCAACTTTTAATTCTGCAGTTATTTTTGCGGGAGAAATCGGAACCTTTGTTAATAATAATTTTGAAGTTTCACTCGAAGTCCCGTATCAAATTTATTCTTATACAGAAAACATTGGGTTAGGACAATACGAATTAGCTTATAATTTAATCCCTCCTTCTGTTTTAGCGTACTACGTAATTAACGGAAATGGTTACAACTTCAAATTCGGGGGTGGAGTAGGGCCACGTTTTGTTAGTGTAACTGAAAAGAAAAAATGGCAGGGCTCTGAGGTATCGTTTAGTACTATCGGTTTTGGCGGATTGCTGCGCATTGAAGGAAATACTGCTCTGAGTGATAATGTTTATGCAAATATCGGTGTTGATTTACGGTATGATGTAAACGGCGAACCCGAAGACGGTAGTGGTAACAAACTTCCAAATGTTGTTCAAAATGAAGTGGTAAACATTAACACCTTATCAATGGGTTTGCGTTTGGGCATTTCATATTTAATCGGTGGAACTAATTGAGTATTATCGAATCAATTCTTTTAGGAATAGTTCAGGGTTTATCTGAGTTTCTTCCGATCAGCAGCACCGGACATGTAACTCTCGTTGGAAAACTTTTAAATCTTGTACCTGAAGATCATCCGGAGAGTTGGACAGCCTTTATTGCGGTTATACAGCTTGGCACAATGGCTGCAGTACTTGTTTATTTTGCAAAAGATATAATAAATATTATAAAAGATTTCTTCAAAGAAAATCTATTTGAAAGAAAAAAATTTTCAGCACAAAATATTAATGCTCGGCTTGGCTGGCTTGTAATTATTGGAACAATTCCAGTTGTAATTATAGGGTTATTGTTTGAAGATATCATTGAGGGTTCGCTGACAAAAAATCTTTATGTAATTTCTTTTAGTCTTATCGGATTGGCAATTATTCTGGCTGCTGCCGAAAAATTTTCAAAACTAAAAAAAAATATGAACGATATTACAGTAAAGGATTCAATAATCATTGGAATCGCACAGGCTTTTGCCCTAATCCCCGGT
Source organism: Ignavibacteriaceae bacterium (assembly GCA_013042995.1). Lineage (GTDB taxonomy): Bacteria > Bacteroidota > Ignavibacteria > Ignavibacteriales > Ignavibacteriaceae > IGN2. The sequence goes on from JABDPB010000105.1 coordinate 19,110, forward strand.
TCATCAAGATCAGGGACAACAATTACCGGTGGTTTGTTTTTAGGTCTGAAAAGAGATGTTGCCGCAAGGTTTTCTTTTTTGCTAAGTATTCCTGCAGTGCTAGCCAGCGGATTATTCGAGCTGTTTGATTCATTAGACTATTTAACCGCTTCGATGATGATAAATCTCGCTGTTGCAACAATTGTTTCAGGAATAAGTGGTTATCTTGCAATTGATTTTCTACTTAAATATTTAAAAAAGCATACAACTTTTCTTTTTGTGTATTACCGAATTGCAATTGGAGTTTTTATTTTAATTTTATTATTTACAAATACAATAAAATCATAAAGGAGAAACTATGATTAAAATTTCTTTTGTGCTGTTATTTTTCATTGGAGTTTTGGGATGTCAAGGTTCCGAAACAGTAAAAGATGAATCAAATCAAACTGATAATAAAGAAGAGGAAATAAAAGTGAGCAAAGAAATGACTGTAGCCGTAGTAAATACAAACATGGGAGAAATTGAGATTGAACTTTATGCAGAGCAAACTCCAAAGACAGTTGAAAACTTTGTTGGTCTTGCCGAAAAAGGATATTACGATGGTATAATTTTCCACAGGGTTATTGCAGATTTTATGATACAGGGCGGTGATCCAACAGGAACAGGAAGAGGAGGAAACAGCCTTTGGGGTGCACCTTTTGCAGATGAAATAGTTCCTTCATTAAAACACGAAGAGGCGGGCATTCTTTCAATGGCTAACGCAGGCCCAAATACTAATGGCAGCCAGTTTTTTATAACTGTTGTTCCTACTCCATGGTTGGATGGAAAGCATACAGTATTTGGAAAAGTTTTAAACGGAATGAATGTTGTTTATGATATTGCTAAAGTAAAAACTGCAGCAGGCGATAAACCTGTGAATGATGTTGTTATGGAAAAAGTAACGGTTGAAAAAAGAACAACACAATAGCAATTTTTTATTAGAAGAAATGTGAAACAGCCGGAAGGTAAACCGGAATTTTTCTCCTCCCGCTGGGCATTAGTTATAGCATCGATTGGAATTGCAGTTGGTACTGGAAACATCTGGCGATTCTCACGGATTGTTGCCCAAAACGGAGGAGGATCATTTCTAATTCCCTGGGTCATTTTTCTTCTCATCTGGTCTGTTCCCTTAATCATTGCTGAGTTTGCAATTGGCAAATCCAGCAGGATGGGACCAGTTGGTGCAATCACAAAAACCGCAGGTAATAAATTTGGATGGATGGGTGCATGGATTGTTTTTGTTTCAACAGCAATAATGTTTTACTATGCTGTAGTAACCGGATGGTGTCTTAAATATTTCATTACATCAGTTTCGGGAAATCTACTAGGCACATCTGAGCATTTAGTTTACTGGAACAATTTTTCTTCAAGCTTTCAGCCGCTTTTATTTCATTTTATTGCAATTTTCTTAGTCGTATTAGTTGTAATTAAAGGTATTACCAAAGGTGTGGAAAGAGTTACAAAGCTTTTAGTCCCATCATTATTAATAATACTGTTCATTCTCTTCATTCGTGCGATTACACTTCCGGGAGCAATGGATGGAATAAATTATTTTTTCACCCCTGATCTTGAAATAATTTTAGATTACAAAGTTTGGTTGAATGCACTTACACAAAATGCCTGGGACACAGGTGCAGGCTGGGGATTAATTTTAACATATGCTATTTATATGCGGAAGAAGGAAGACATTTCTCTAAACGCTGCGTTAATTGGTTTTGGAAACAATACAATTTCACTCGTTGCAGGTATAACTATCTTTTCAACGGTTTTTGCACTAAGTTCAATTGATGCAATGCAGCAGATTTCACAGTCCGGACCGGCTAACACAGGATTAACGTTTATTTATTTACCGATTTTATTTTCAAAAATGTCAGATAGCCAAGTAATCAATAACTTCTTGGCATCAATTTTCTTTTTAGGATTATTTTTTGCTGCTTTTACTTCACTAATTTCTATGGTTGAACTTTCAACAAGGACACTAATTGATTTTGGATTTAGACGAAAACGTGCAATTGTTATTGTTTCGGTTTTAGGTTTTTTGCTTGGACTACCCTCTGCGCTCAGTGTGAACATTCTAATTAATCAGGATTGGGTTTGGGGAGTAGGTTTAATATTAAGCGGTGCGTTTATTTCGTTCTCTGTTATTAAGTATGGGATAGATAAGTTTAGAACAGAAATAGTAAATGGATACGGCAGTGATGTTAAAATTGGGAGATGGTATAATTATGTTATAGGAATATTAATCCCAATTCAGGTTATTGTATTAATTGTCTGGTGGCTTGTTTCATCAATTGGATGGGATCCGCAATGGTGGAATCCATTACATGCAGAAAACTTTGGAACAGTTATTTTTCAGTGGGTTGTTGTGCTAGGACTATTAATTATGCTTAATAAATATATTGTAAAAAGGGTTTTAAGTAGTAATCAACTGGGATGAAATGAACACTGAAACTATAATAACAATGATTTTGATTCTTGGAATAGTATGGGGTGGATTGATTTTATTTTTATTCAAAGCATACAGATCTGAAATAAGAAAGACTCACAATGGCAATGGCTAAGGCAACATCGATACTTGATACACTGAAAGAAATTAAAAAGGGAAAGCTGCTTCCGCTTTATTATCTGTTTGGCGAAGATGCATACAATCTTTCATTCACCTTAAAATCAATCGCAGAAAAAGTTCAGCCGTTACTATCCTCAGATTTCGACAAGGAAACTTTTTACGGCGATAATATAACGATTAATCAGGTTCTTGATCTTGCCTCTACTTTTCCTTTTGGCTCAGAGAAAAAGTTAATTATTGTAAAAGAAGCCGAAAAAATTAAGGATAAAAAACCACTGAAAGATTATGCACTTTCACCGACTGAATTTACAATTCTCGTTTTTATACACAATGGGACAATCACAAATTTAAAATCAGAGCCGTTTAAAACTTTACTTGCACATAATTTTCTTTTTGAAGCAAAGGAATTAAAAGGCAGGCACTTAATTAATTGGTTGATTAACTATTGCGAATCCAAGGGCAAAAGCATATCGGAAGAGAACGCTCAGGTTTTAGTTGATATGGTTGGAGAAAACAGGAATCTTTTAGAAATGCAAATTGAAAAACTTATAACGCACGAAGGTAATAAAAAAGGAATAACAATTGAAGCAATTCAGCAGGTTTCTTCATCATTAAAACAAAATACAATATTCGATTTGCAAAATGCAATCGGGTTAAAGGACAAACCTAACGCATTAAAAATTGCATACAACCTTTTAGAAAACGGCACCGAACCTGTATTTATGGTTGCTATGCTTACTCGTTATTTTATAGCGATTTCAAAAATTAGTGAACTTAGATCAAAGAAAATTCCCGACGCAACAGCTGCTCGTACAATAGGTGTTCATCATTTTTTCTACCCAGGCTACGTAAAAGCCCGCAGCTTGTTTTCCGATAAAAAACTGATCGAAGTTTTCCGTGCATTGCTTAAGTCTGATGTTTCCATCAAAACAACTTCTACTGGTGGCAAAGAAATTATCACAATTTTGATTGCTGAAATCCTCCAGTAATTAAATCAGTTCATTTTCCCAAAGATTTTATTTGATTTTTGGTTAATTTACCCCTGTCTAATGGAAACAAATTTCACTTTCTTCAGGTATAAAAACAGCTAATGGTTAAAAACCTCAGAGAACTTTCGGATGAGGAGTTAATTTTAGAATTTCAGCAGAACGGTACCGAAAGTGCTTTTGAGATTATAATGCAGCGTTATAAGAATCCTTTAACTAATTATGTTTTTAGATTTTTAGGCGATTACGAAGCTTGCAATGATGTGGTGCAGGAAACAATGATTAAAGTTTACAGGTATAAGGACACATACAGTTCGGTTGCTAAATTTTCAACCTGGATTTATACAATAGCCGGTAACCTTGCACGAACAGAATACCGGAGAAGAGGTAGAAGAAAGTTTTTTTCAATAAGCGATTACGGCGAAGAACATAAGCAATTCGATTTGCCGGATGAAGTTTACAGACCGGATGTGATGACCGATAGCGGAATAAAAGATGAAATAATTCAAGATGCATTACTAAAAGTAAAAGATGCCTATCGTGAAGCTGTACTTCTTAGAGATATTGAAGGAATGTCCTACGAAGAAATAGCAGAGATTCTAAGAGTTAATGAAGGAACAGTTAAATCAAGAATTAACAGAGGAAGAGCACAGCTACAGGAATTATTAAAAGATATTTACAAAGAGTAAAAAGCTCTTAAACAGGTGAAAGTATGGAAACGAACGAAAAAAAATATGAAAAACTGATTAGCGATCTGAAAAGTCTTCAGCAGGTTAAAGCGCCTGCAAACTTCGAAGCAGATTTAAAGAGAAGAATTAATCAGGAAAAATATAAAGACGAAGAAAAAAGTTTTTGGGGAAAATTATTTTTACCTTCGAGACTAATTCCATCGCTTGGATTTGTAACTACTGCAGCAGTTATTTTCTTGGTTGTTAATGTTAATTCCGAAGAAATAGACAATCCGTTTTTAATTGAACCAAGATTGCGTGAAGATGTTATTGCTGTAACCGATTATGATTCATTTGAAGAAAAAACACAGGAGTTGAACAAAGAACAGCCTGTTGGCAGAAGAGATGAATTATCAGACAAAAAAATGAAAAGCTCGGATAAAACCAAAACAACAGAAAGAGAAATGATTACTGGCAGAGAGGAAGTTTCAGAAACGGACTTAATGGTTGAACAACCTCCTGTAGAAACTGAAGGTAGAGTTGGAGAAGTGGAATCAGCGCCGCCAGAATCTACTCTCGCAGAACTGACAGACGAAGTCGAATCCGCAGAAACTTCCTCAGAAATGGCTACCGGATTAGCTATCACCAAAGAAGAATTGAATTTCCGCCAGGTGCAGTTATCGGAAGAGGAACAGCAAGTTGTAGATGAATTGAGAACTAAAGTCCAATCGCTGCAAAACGTTAAAAAAGAAGAAGATATAAAGTAAAAACTCAAAAAATTATACCTATTAAAGCTTTTGCACTTCTAGACAAAATCTTTATATTTAAAGCTTAAATTTTTGAGATAAATGTAGAAAAACAAAGGAATTACTAATGAAAAAAGGCATTCATCCGGAATACAGACCAGTAGTGTTTCAGGATCCGTCTTGCGATTTTGCCATTTTATCAAAATCAACAATTAAATCATCTGATACGATTAAATGGTCGGATGGAAATACGTACCCGCTTATTAAGCTGGAGATTTCCAGCGGCTCACATCCCTTTTTTACAGGGAAGCAAAAGCTTGTTGATACCGCTGGACGTGTTGAGAAATTCCAGAGAAAATATTCTAAAAAGAAAACTGAGAAAAAATAAACTAATAGTAAAATTATTTTTGTAGAAGAGCCAGTTTACTCTGGCTTTTTTGCTTTTAAACGAAGTCAATAATGGTGTTTTATTTCAGTTTGGGAATCTTACTACAAAAAACATTAAATTGACTTTCGAAATTTCTTAATATCCTTTTTATTTATATGCAAATCTGCGTTTTTGAAGACGAACGATATATTAATTTTGAACCGCTTATTTATTCACGACCTGTTTACGATTTAATATGCGGAATGACCACTCTGAAGGAGAAAATTATTCGTGCATTTCCAAAAGAGAAAGTCGTACTGAAATGCCGGAGTTACTTGGATTATTTTGTAAAAGAGGAGAATTCTAATTGTAAAGTAAATCGATTTAGTAAAGATGATTATTTGTTTATCAATGGACGGATTCTTGAACCTGCAAATTTGAAAAACATCTTAAAGATAGACTCTTCCCATGATAAAGCTTTTGTTTCAAAAGGAGTTATTGTTGCTGCAAAAGTTTCGTGGGAAAAAGTTAAAAAATTAAAGTTAGATAACGTAGAAATTATCGATACAAATTTATTCCGTAACCTACCTGCAGAAGAAGTTGAAGTTGAGTGTGTGAATTATTTGTGGGATCTTGTTTATCTGAACAGCAAAGAAATTCAGAATGATTATAAGATTAACACCAAGGGTAAAACCACTTCAAAAAAGAAATACTCTGGCGTGAACTTTGTAAACAGAAAAAATATTTTCATCGGGAAAAATGTTGATATAAAACCAGGAGTTGTTTTAGATGCTTCCACCGGACCAATTTACATAGATAAAAATGCAACAATTTTTCCAAATGCAGTAATACAAGGACCTTTCTACGCAGGCGAATCATCGCAAATAAAAAGCTGTGCAACTATTTATCCGAATGTCAGTATCGGCAAGGTTTGCAAAATCGGTGGAGAAGTTGAAGATACGATAATTCATTCATATTCCAATAAACAACATTCTGGATTTCTTGGTCATTCTTATTTAGGGAGTTGGATAAACATAGGTGCAGATACAAATAACAGCGACCTTCAAAATAATTACGGAACAATTAAAATTCAGGTGAATGGTAGACACATTGATTCTGGAAAACAATTTGTCGGTTTATTGATGGCGGATCATTCCAAAACTGCAATCAACACAATGTTCAATACTGGAACTGTCGTTGGATTTTCGTGCAATATTTACGGAGCCGGTTTTCCGCCAAAATATATTCCTTCATTTTCCTGGGGTGGAAGTGATTCAGTAAGAGAGTATAAATTTTTAAAAGCAACTGAAACCGCAAAAGCGGTCTTTAAAAGAAGACAAAAAGAATTTACAGAAAAGGATGAAAAATTATTTAAGGAAATTTTGGAAATAACAAAAGAAGAGAGATCAAAGAGAGGATTTTGATGGAACAGGAACAACATAATGTCACGCTCGAAGCTCATGAAATAAAAGACCTTTACCAGGGTGTACGCGGTCTTGCAATAAAAATATTAAATAGAATTGATAGAACAGATGCATATTTAGAACGAATGCTCGATAGCGAAATGAAAAGTGCCGAACTTAAAGGGCAGGATAAAGCCTTACTTTATGAAATAGTGCATGGTGTTGTCAGATGGCAGGGAAGATTAGATTGGATTCTTAACGGATTTTACAAGGGAACATTTTCCAAAGCAATTCCAAACTTAAAAAATGCGCTGCGGGTTGCTCTTTACCAGATTTTATTTTTAGACCGAGTTCCTGATTATGCAGCAGTTAATGAAGTAGTTGAGTTCGTAAAAAGATTACAGGGGCAGAAACCCGCAGATCTTGTAAATGCCGTTCTTCGAAACATCATAAGAAGTAAAAATGCAATTCGCTATCCTGAGCCTGATGAAGATTTAATTGGGTATCTTGCAGCTTATTATTCCCATCCTTCGTGGCTCGTAAAAAGATATGTGCAAAGATTTGGAAGGGAAGAAACGGAGCAACTTCTTTTTACAAATAATGAAAAACCGTTTCTTACTCTTCGTATAAATGCTTTAAAGACTAAACCGGATGAATTCAAACAATTACTTGAAGCGGTTAATTTAAAATACAGGCAGGGGGCATATCTGCCTGAATTCTTTAAGTTGCAGAATCTTACAAACATTACCGCATGGGAATTTTACGGTAAGGGTTATTTTAATATTCAGGATGAAAGTGCAGGATTAGCTTGCAGGCTATTGGATGTTCAGGAAGGTTTTAGAATATTAGATATGTGTGCTGCCCCTGGTGGAAAGACAGCTTACATTGCTGCACTAATTCATTCACGCGGTGAAGTAGTTGCACTTGATCGTTTTGAAAGCCGTTTAAGACTTCTGCAGAAAAATATGGAAAGGCTTGAAGTAGACTGTGTTAGAATCGTTGCGATTGATGCCCTCGAATACACCAGTTTACCTTTTGATCGCATTTTAGTTGATGTTCCATGTTCGGGAACAGGCACACTTTCAAAGAAGCCCGATATTAAGTGGAGGCGGGACATATTTGACATCAGGGATTTAAATAAAATGCAGCTCAATTTGCTTACAAAAGCAGCAACTCTGGTGAAAACAGATGGAGCCCTAGTGTATAGCACATGTTCAATTGAGCCCGAAGAAAATTTTGAAATAGTAAAGCAGTTTTTATCTGCACATACTAACTTTAAATTTGAAAGTGCAAAAGATAAGTTTCCCGACGAGATCATTGATGAAAACGGATGCATTCAAACTTTACCACAGAAGCATAAAATGGATGGTGCATTTGCGGCAAAGCTCGTTAGAGTTTCTTAAATTAATAACTAAATAATTCCACAAAAAATTTTGTTTAGAATATGCTGGATAAGTACGCTGAAGAATTAAGAGAAGCGCGTGAGAAAAAAGGAATAACCCTTCAGCAAATGGCTGCTAAAACGCGGATTGATTTAAAATTCTTGGAAGCAATAGACAATGGTAATTTTAGCTTTCTACCCGAACTTTACGTTAAAGCATTTTTAAAGCAATACGCTAAGGTACTTGAATTGGATGAGAAGGAAACTATTGACAGATATGAGGATGCAAAAGCGGGCAAACTTGATATAAAAGAAATAAATCAATCTCTCCTGAAACAAAAAGTTGATATTGAAAAAGAAGAAGAAATAGAGACAAAGACTAACAAAGAAGTCGTTAATGAAACAGAAGAAAAGCCTGAGAAAAAAGTTGAACCAGAGCCATTAAAAACATTTTCTGATGTCTCTTCAATTAAATCATCCGATAGTTCAGGTAGAAGAGGTAAGGCATTAATTACTATTGTGATTTCTACATTAGGGTTTGCAGCCATTATTTTAACACTATACTTTATGTTCTTTAGTAATTCATCCGAGATTGTTGTTGAAGAAAAATCGTACGAACAAGTTTTGCAAGAAACAAAGGAAAGATTTGAGGTTGAAGAAGAGCCTCCACCGATTACGGCTCAAATTGCAGACAGCTTGTTAGTTCAGATAACGAATATTGATTCAGTTGATTCAGTTTGGGTGCTGGTTATTTATGATGGTAAAAGCAAAGAAGATTTTATGTTGTATCCACGCAGAAGTAAATCGGTTAGAGCAGCTAACAACTTTAAGTTCACCTTCGGTAATTCGGGGGTGGTTAGTTTGAAGTTAAATAACACCCCCCTCAGCTTTAAAGGGCGAAAAAGATCAGTTCGTCATTTCAAAGTTGATTCTTCAGGAATAGAAAGGTTATTCTCCCCCCCAATTTTAAAAATCGAGTAGAATGCCTTCATCTGTTGAAAAGCAAATTAATTCTTTACGTGAAAAACTAAGAGAGTACGACTATAAGTACTACGTACTTGCTCAACCTGCTGTAAGCGATGGGGACTACGATAAGCTTTATAAGAAGCTGCAGCAATTAGAGCAAGAGCATCCTGAATTTATTACTTCGGATTCACCAACCCAAAGAGTAGGCAGCGATCTTACAAAAGAATTTAAACCCGTAATTCATAAAGTTCCAATGCTCAGTCTGGCAAACACCTACAACGAAAAAGAGCTATTCGATTTTGATCGTAGAATAAGAGAAGCTTTGCCTTCAGATGAAAAAGTTGAATATATAGTAGAGCTAAAAATTGATGGTGCCTCGGTAAGCATAAATTACAAGAATGGCAAATTGAATACTGCCGCCACGCGTGGAGATGGAACGGTAGGCGAAGAAATAACAAATAATGTTAAGACAATTCGTTCAATTCCAATCATTTTAAATAAGATTAAAATACCGCCATACAAGATTAAAGATTTTGAAGTGCGCGGTGAAATTTTTATGAATATAAATGATTTTAAGAAACTGAACGATACACGAAAAGAAAGGGGGGAAAAGCTTTTTGCCAACCCAAGAAACTCTGCGGCAGGCACACTAAAAATGCAAGATCCAAAAGAGGTTTCGCGAAGGCGGTTAAACAGTTTTCTTTATGCGATTTTTTCGCTTGAAGACAATTTAAATTCTCAAGAAGAAAATTTAGAGATATTGAAGAAGTTAGGTTTTAAAGTAAACGGCAGCTTTAAAAAATGCACCAGTATTGAAGATGTAATTAAAACATGCGCTAAGTTTGAAAAAATGCGCGATGAAATTGATTACGAAATTGATGGTGCTGTTATAAAAGTAAATTCGATTAAGCATCAGAACATTTTAGGCAGCATTGCAAAATCGCCGCGTTGGGCTGTGGCTTACAAATTTAAAGCAAAGCAGGCAACTACTAAAATTAAAGAAATAAGCTGGCAAGTTGGAAGAACTGGTGCACTTACTCCAGTTGCCGAACTTGAATCTGTTTTTTTAGCTGGCTCTTCAATCAGTCGTGCAACGCTCCACAATTTTGATGAAATTGCACGTAAAGATATTAGAGTAGATGATACGGTAGTTATAGAAAAAGGCGGTGATGTAATTCCCAAAGTTTTAGAAGTGGTACTAGATAATCGTAAACCATCATCTAAAAAAACTAAACCGCCTGCTAAATGTCCCGCTTGCAAATCATTATTATTTAAACCTGAAGAAGAAATAGCATATTACTGTCAAAATTCTGAATGCAACGATCAGATAAAAGGCAGGCTCAAGCACTTTGCTTCTCGCAGCACAATGGATATCGAAGGGTTGGGGGAAGCGTTGATTGATTTATTTGTCGATAGAGGATTGTTAAATACTTATACAGATATTTATCGATTAAAAAATAAACGAAAAGAATTAATTGCAATTGATCGCTTGGGTGAAAAAAGTGTTGATAATCTTTTAAAAGCAATAGAATCCAGCAAACTAAAGCCTTTCGATAAAGTACTTTTTGCAATTGGAATACGCTACGTTGGGGCTGGGGTGGCAAAAAAGCTTACCAATCATTTTAAATCATTTGATAATATAATGAACGCCACTGAAGAAGAAGTAACCTCAGTTTATGAAATTGGTGAAAGTATAAGCAGAAGCTTAAAACAGTTCTTTGCAAATAAATCGAATATTAAAATCATTAAGGAATTGAAAAAAGCCGGACTAAACTTTAGTTTTGAAGAGGCGAATTCAGCTAAAGTAAAAGATAACTTTTTTAAGGGTAAAACATTTGGCCTGACTGGAAGTTTAAGCGGCTTTAAACGTGATGAAGTAGCAGGAAAAATTGAAAGCTTCGGTGGAAGTGTAACTTCCAGCGTTAGCAAAAAAACTGATTATGTTATTTACGGAGAAAAAGCCGGGTCTAAATTAGATAAAGCAAAATCACTTGGTGTTAAATTATTAACAGAACAGCAACTTAATGATGAGATAAACAAAATTTAATTGTAATGATTGAAGCGATAAAAGAACAAGCTGCAAAATTTATTTTAAGGCAAAGAACATCTCAGAGGGAATTCAACCAAAGAAATTTTTCTTCTGTATTTAAAAAATCTTTTTCTTTTTTAGTGCTTATGCCAGTTGATGACAAGGATTTTCGGCTTGCTGGCCCGATTTTAGAATATCTAAAAGAACAGAAGAAAAGCGTTGTTGTTCTTACTAATGACTTTAAAGTAAGTCTTCTTCCAACCTATCTTAAAGCAAATGCCATGGGGCATGGAATAAAAGATGTTACAAAACTAAAGTTACCTGCCCGCAGCATTATTACCAAGCTCTCGAACATGAGGTTTGATGTGATAATTGATTTGAATAGGCAGCAAGAAATCTTTTATACGTATTTAACAAAAGCACTAAGTGTGCCTCTAAAAATTGGTTTTGTCTACTCGGAATCTGACAATTATTTTAATATGCAAATTGCTAATTCTAGGAATGAACCTGAAATTTCTTACAAGAATTTACTAAATTGCTTAAGGATGTTTTAGAGATTTAGTATGAACTTCGAAATAAAAAAACAAGATGATATAACAATTTTTAAACTCAATGAGCAAAGGCTCGATACAAATATTTCGGGATTGCTTAAAGGCGAGTTTACTATGCTGCTTAAGGTGGAGGAAGCAAAAAAGTTTGTTTTAGATTTAAGCGATGTTGAAAGCTGCGACAGCTCTGGTTTAAGTGCAATACTTGTTGCCAATAGAATTTTAAATTCAACCAACGGACATATGAGGATTGCATCTCCCTCCGAAAAAGTTCTTTCGTTAATTAAAATTACCCAGCTTGATAGAGTACTGCCTGTTTGCGAAACTGTTGATGCAGCATTTGAAGATTTAAAAAAGCTAAACTGATTTAAACCAAAATCTGTAAACTTTAAATAAGCATCCATTATGAAACGGATGCTTTTTACTTTTAAATAAAATTTCAAAAGCAATTGTTTTACTGATTGGAAAGTAGATTACTTGACTATATAATTATAGCTGCTTATTTGCTCGCTGTTGCTTTTATCGGAATATTTTCCGGCGGCAGGCAAAAATCAGTTAAAGATTATTTTTTAGGGGCAAAAGAAATTCCCTGGTGGGCTGTTTGTTTTTCAATTGTTTCTGCAGAAACCAGTGCTCTCACTTTTATTTCAATTCCGGGACTTGCATATTTAACAAATCTTAATTTCCTCCAGGTTGCTTTTGGATTTTTGATAGGAAGAATTTTTGTTGCACTTTTCTTTTTGCCCGCATACTTCAAGGGCGAGCTTGAAACTGCTTACAAATATCTCGACACAAGGTTTGGAAAAACGACAAGATCATTTGCATCAATTGTTTTTTTATTAACTCGTCTTGCAGCAGATGGTGTAAGACTTTTCGCAACTGCTATTCCGATATATTTAATGCTGCAAATAAATCCGGTTGCAGCAATAATTTTAGTTGCGTTTATTTCACTCATCTACACTTACACCGGAGGAATAAAAGGAGTTATCTGGGTAGATGCAATTCAAATGTTTATTTATATCGGTGGTGCAATTGTAGCGAGTATTTTTTTGTTTAATTTATTACCTGACGGTTGGAATTCAGTTATAAATGCCGCTTCAGTTGATTCTAAATTATCAGTTTTTAATACAGGTGCAAATTTAAGTTTAATTGATTTTTTTGATGAGCCATACACTATGTTTGCAGGAATTATAGGCGGTGCATTTTTATCAATGGCTTCCCATGGAACAGATCAACTTATTGTACAAAGGTTGCTTGCAACTAAAAATTTAAAGAGTGCAAAGAAAGCTGTTATTGGAAGCGGAATAATAATTGTATTTCAGTTCGCATTTTTTTTGGTTGTTGGAATTTTATTGTACGCTTACTACGGCTCTATGGATATTCGTTCAGATGAAATTTTTCCTAAGTTTATAATTGAAGTTTTGCCTGCAGGTATTTCAGGATTAATTATAGCAGGATTACTCGCAGCGGCAATGTCTACTATTGCAGGATCTATTAGCTCACTTTCATCATCCGCAATGATGGATATTTTCGTTCCGTTCTTTGGAAAAAACCTAAATGAAAAGAAGAAGCTGCTCATTTCCAGAATTCTTACAGTTGGTTTTGCATCTCTATTAATTCTGTTTGCACTAATTTTTATTGAAAGTTCTCAGGCTGTAGTAGAAGTTGCGTTGAGCATTGCATCATTTACTTACGGTGGTTTACTGGGTGCATTTTTATTAGGCTTACTAAATAAAAATGCAAAAGAGAGAGAAGCAATAATTGCGTTTACAGCAGGAATTGCAGTTATGATTCTAGTAATTTCATTCAACTTAGTCGCATGGACTTGGTTTACTTTAGCAGGGGTAATTACAACTGTTTTTGTCGGCTCAGTGCTGACAATGATAAGGACTAAAGAATTGAAGACTTAAGTTACTTCAGACTAATTTTCGCACATTTCTTTTATGTAATGATAAGCTTCGAGATGTCCAAGCTCATATGCTGCCTTTAAATCACTACAGCATCCGTCTTTATCACCGTTTTTTTCTTTAGCCAATGCCCTTTCAAAATAAGCTGCTTCATGCCGCGGGTTTTTACTAATTGCAACAGAAAAATTTTCAATTGCTACTTCAAGATTATGGTTGTCTTTGCTAATTAATCCAAGCATATAATAACCTTCAGCAAAGTTTGGTTCTGACTTTAAATAGCTTCGTAAATCCATTTCGGCACCATTGTAATCTTTAGTATTATAACGAGCAACGCCTCGGTAGTAAAGTGTATTGGCTTCTTTCATTTGCAATCTTATCGCTTCAGTAAAATCTGGTATTGAACTATCATAGTTTCTGAGCCGCAATTTTGTTAGTGCACGGCAGTAGTGCCCTATTGGGTCCAATGCTTTTAACTCAATTGCATTACTGAACTCCCCTATTGCCCCTTTAAAATCGCTGTGATTGCATTTGTCAATTCCGTTTCTAACTGTTTTTGTTAAGCGATCATTTTCAATATCAAAGTATGTTTTAAACCTCATTATTTCGAGTTTAGGATCTCTTTGCGGCGGACTGTTTTTTACATGTAGTTCTGCAGTTTTTTTCGGCTGTTCTTCCTCTTCTGTTTCCTCTTCAATTGTTTCACCGCCAACGCCTTGTTCAAGAACCGCTCTTTCGCGGTAACTTAAATGCGGCTGAAGTTCTTTGCTTCCGCTTTTATATAACTTATAAAATAATACAGCAGCTGCAACAACAAGCACTGCAATAATTAACTCAAACATAATTTACCGGTATTTTTAAGTGTAATTAATAATTAATATCAGCAATTTATATGCCTGAATGAATTAAATTAAAAATGTAGAATATTTTTATTTTTTGAGCTATTTAGTAATGTTAATTCACCTATAATTTAAGATTATTTCAGGTATTATTTTCAGTTGCACTATTTAGACATTATTATAATTGCAGCCTATTTTATTGTTTCAATTGGTATTGCTTTATACTATTCAAGGCGTGCTGGCAAGAGCATTAACGAGTTTTTCCTTTCCGGCAGAAATCTGCCTTGGTATCTTGCGGGAATATCAATGGTAGCTACTACCTTTGCTGCTGATACACCACTCGCTGTAACCGAGCTTGTTGCAAATAATGGAATTGCAGCCAACTGGCTTTGGTGGAATTTCGCAATAGGTGGATTACTAACCGTTTTCTTTTTTGCAAAGCTTTGGAGAAGAGCAGGTATTTTAACGGAAGTTGAATTTGTCGAAATACGATATTCAGGTAAACCGGCAAAATTTTTAAGAGGATTCAGAGCTGTCTATCTCGGTTTATTTATGAACGTGATTATCATAGGCTGGGTAAATAAAGCAATGTCTTCTATTTTAGTTGGAATGTTTGGTGTAGAAGAATCAACGGTTTACTTGTATGTGTTTGGATGCATGACGGTTGTAGCAATTTACTCGGCGCTTTCAGGTTTATGGGGGGTTGTAGTTACAGATGCTTTTCAATTTGTCTTAGCAATGACCGGCTGTATAATTCTAGCCGTAATAATTGTAAACCTGCCGCAAATAGGTGGCATAACAGGTTTAAAAGCTAGTCTGCCGGAGTCAGCCTTTGATTTCTTTCCTAATATATCGGATGCCAGCTCAGTTGCAGGTACACTGACATTAACCGTTTCATCATTCTTAGCATACATTGGTATTGTTTGGTGGGCTTCATGGTATCCGGGTGCTGAACCCGGCGGCGGCGGCTATGTTGCACAAAGGATGATGTCAGCAAAAAATGAAAAGCATTCGCTTCTAGCAACTCTGTTTTTTCAAGTAGCCCATTATGCAATAAGACCTTGGCCATGGATAATTGTTGGGTTGTGCAGTTTACTCTTGTATCCGGAACTTGCCGAAGATGAAAAACGAATGGGCTTTATTTACGCTATGAATGATTTTCTTCCAATCGGTTTAAAGGGAATGTTAATAGCAGCGTTTTTTGCGGCTTATATGAGCACAATTGCAACACAATTAAACTGGGGGGCCTCCTATTTAATAAATGATCTTTACAAGCGGTTCATTAATACAGATGCTGATGAAAAACACTATGTCAGTTCTTCCCGTTTCACAACCTTACTTTTAATGTTGATCTCAATTGTTGTTACGCTTTTTATTAGCAGGATTGCAGGGGCATGGGAGTTTATTATTGAGTGTGGAGCTGGAGTAGGACTGGTTTTAATTTTAAGATGGTTTTGGTGGAGAGTTAATGCTTGGTCTGAAATTTCTGCAATGATAACGCCTTTTATTGTTTATCCCCTTGCAATTACTTCAGGTTTAGAATTTCCTGATACTATTTTTATCATAGTTCCTTCAACCACTATTATTTGGTTAACCGTTACATTCTTAACAAAGCCAACAGATAATGAGGTGCTTCTCTCATTTTACAAGAGAGTTTACCCGGGTGGGAAATTGTGGAAACCGATTTCTTTACAATTGCCTAAAATTAAAGAGCAAAAAACATTCCTTAAAATGTTTGTTAACTGGATATTTGGAGTTCTACTTGTTTATTCTATATTATTTGGAACAGGCAAATTGATATTTGCTGAATATATCGGCTTCGGAATTTATACAGCAATTGCCCTGTTTTCTGCGATAGTTGTAGTTAAAAATTTATCCATTTTGCAGGAAGAAAATTAATTTAGCAGATGATTGAAAAAAAAATAGCCCGAGATATAAAACTTATTGTATCTGACCTTGACGGCACATTGCTAAGTGATGATGGCAGTTTAGGAGTTGAAACGAGAAATTTAATTAAGGAATTAATTAAAGAAGGGATAAATTTTTCAATCGCCAGCGGAAGGCTTCATTCAGCTGTAGTTCCTACGGCTGAAGCGCTAAATTTAAACGGTCCCCTTATTTCACTCGATGGTGCATTAGTTAAGTATCATTCAAATGGAAAAACAATTTTTAAATTGCCGCTTGGAAGAAGACAAGTAAGCAAGGCAGTAAATTATTCAGAAGAAAATCTTATAAATATTGTTCTTTGCCATGCAGATGCAATTTATTATACCGATTTTAATACTGTTATTCCTTCACTTTTAAGTAAGTTTGGCGCCGAATACAAAAAGGTGGATTCGTACGAAGAATATATTAAAAACACTTTAGAAATTGTTTGCGCAAGCGATATGAAAGATTCAATAAAAAGAATGGATGAAGCTTTTACTTTTCCTGCAGCAATCGGGTGTACCACTTCATTTTTTAAAAGTCGTAGCTACGATAATATCTATTATCTTGAAATAAGAAAATCTGGATGCAGCAAAGGGAAAGGATTAAAAAGAGTTTTAAAGCATCTAAATCTAAAGCCTGAAAACGCAGTTGTAGTTGGCGACTGGTATAACGACATAAGCTTGTTTAAAACAAAAGCTTTTAAAGTAGCCGTTGCAAATGCAATTCCAGAACTTATACATTTATCTGATTATGTTACGAAAGGCACTAACAATGAAGAAGGAGCTGCAGAAATTTTTGAAATGATTTTAAAGGCAAAAAGGAACTAAAATATGAGCTCAGAAATGGAAAGAACCAAACGTGGATTCTTCATAAAAATTATTATTGGCTTTATTACCGTTGTCCTTATTGTTTTAATGTTTCCTAAAGGCGAATCAATTGAGTTTGAAGTTTCTGAAGGAGCAATTTGGCTTTATGATGATTTAATTGCACCATTCAGTTTTCCTGTAAAAAAGGCAGAAAGCATATACCAAGCTGAACTAAATCAAGCAAGGGTTAGTGTCTATCCTGTTTTTCTGAATAAACCTGAGAACAAAAATGTTAGTATTGATTCTTTGAGAGCTTACAGCTTACTATTAATTAAAACAATTGATTTTTACATAGATGCTGATTCTGTTCCATCCATTAATCCTACTTTCTTAAGCACCACTTCATTTTCCAAATTTTTGAACCTTCGTGTGCAGGAGAGAAATTTAATTACCGGCAGGATTCCCGGTTTAAATAAGTTATTTAGCTCTGTTGAATCTATTATCCTTTATATCTATTCAATTGGAGTTCTTGATGTTGAGGAAGGGTCAATTATGCGTGACAGTATTGCAGTCAGAACCGGTAACTTTGATCGTATTGAACCGATAAGTAAATATTTCTCACTTGGGAATGCCAAAGACGAAGTTGAAAAAGAAATTAAAAAATTAAATTATCCCAAAGATGTTGAAACGGCAGCTATTGAATTTGCAGTGCATTTTGTTTTTTCGAATATAGCTTACAGCAAAGAATTAACAGAGGAAGAAATTCGCTACGCAGAAGGCAATGTATCAAGCTACTCAGGTATCGTAAATGAAAATGAAAGAATAATCGCCCGCCACGATAGAATCACAAAAGATGTAAAACTTAAAATCGAATCATACAAAGATGCAAAGGGAGATATGATTGGAAACGAGAGTCTTTTCTTACAGGCTCTCGGAAAGTTTATTCACATTTCACTCATTCTTTCACTTCTCGTTGCTTACATTTTTCTTTTTAGAAAGAAAATTTATTACGATAATAATAAAATTATTTTATTCGCACTTGTAATTTTATTTGTTTCGCTGATAACGTTTTTAATTAACCAGGTTGAAGTGCAGGCACCAATGCAATATTTGATTTTTATACCTGCGGCTTCAATGCTAATAACAATAATGTTCGATTCACGAATTGGATTTTATTCAACTGTAATTTTAACTTTAATTACAGGAGCTTTAAGAGGAAACGATTACACTTTTATGGCAATGAATTTAATTGCAGGTGGGATTGCAGTTTATTCTGTTCGGGATATAAAAAACCGCTCACAAATTTTCCGATCCTTTTTATTTATTCTTTTAGGTTATCTGCTTGGAATAATTGCATTCGGATTGGAGAGATTTGCACCTTGGTCCACAATTCTGGTTGAATCAGCATTTGCAGCATCAAACGCTCTTATTAGTCCGGCATTAACATACGGCTTGCTGATATTCTTTGAACGATTATTTAATATAACAACTGACCTGACTCTTTTGGAACTTTCAAACTTCGACAAACCATTGCTTAAAGAACTTTCGCGTAAAGCACCAGGCACCTTTAATCATTCAATGACTATGGGAACAATTGCGGAAGCTGCTGCTGAAAAAATTGGTGCAAATCCTTTGCTCGCAAGAGTCGGGGCGTACTACCATGATGTTGGAAAAACTATAACACCACATAACTTTGTTGAAAATCAGTTAAACAATCAAAACGTGCACGAAAATTTAACATCCGAAGAAAGCGTAAAACTAATTGCGCGCCATGTTAATGAAGGAATAGCTCTTGCTAAGGATCATAATCTTCCGCAGGAAATAGTAGATTTTATTCCTATGCACCATGGCACTATGGCAATGACATATTTTTATGAGCGCGCAAAAAAGATTTATGGAGAAGAGAAAGTTAATGCTGAAGATTTTAGGTACCCGGGTCCAAAACCAAACACTAAAGAAACTGCGATTGTCATGCTTGCCGATGGTTGTGAGTCGGCAGTTCGCTCAATTGAAAATCCCGACCCGGATAAAGTTGAAAATATTATTAAGAACATATTTAAGGGCAGAATTTCTGATGGACAGCTTGATGAAGCACCGATTACTTTTAAGGATATCGCCCAAATGAGAGAAGAGTTTTTAAACATTCTACTGGGGCAACATCATAAAAGAATAAAATATCCCAAGCAGGATGAAACCGAAAAAGGAATTGAAACAGCAGAAAAAGAATAAACTCGTGTTTGCTTAAATGGAAATTTTTTTGCGTGAATATATCTCTTCTCTCGAGCTTGAAAGAAACCTTTCCATCAATACAATAAAATCATACCAAAACGATTTAAACTCTTTAATTGGGTTTTTAAAAGAAATTAAAATTAATGATCCGGCGGACATCAATTATCAGCACCTATCAACTTTTTTTAAAACTTTAAATAAACTAGGACTAAGTAGCCGTTCAGCTGCGCGATATTATTCTTCAATAAAAGGATTTTTCAAATACTTATTTGCAAGCGGTTATCTACAGAAAAACCCAATGGAGAAATTATCTGCACCTAAAGTGAGTAAAGGATTGCCTGTTGTTCTAAATGTAAATGAAGTCGAAAAAATTTTGGACTTCCCAAATACCTCAACCAAACTTGGATTAAGAGATAAAGCACTGCTTGAAACTTTTTACGCATGCGGTTTAAGAGTTTCAGAATTAATAAACTTAAAAGTAGCAGATTTGTTTTTACAAGAAGGCATAATACGAGTATTGGGGAAAGGATCGAAAGAAAGATTGGTCCCGATCGGTTCTTCTGCTATTCAATGGATTGAAGAATACTTAAGTAAAAGCCGTCCACTACTCGTAAAAAAGGCGATCAGTGAAAACTTTCTTTTTTTAAATAACCGTGGCACAAGACTGTCACGTATGGGCATATGGAAAATTGTAAATCAAAGCAAGTTAGGGGCAGGAATAAAAAAAGAAGTTCATCCGCACACTTTCCGCCATTCATTTGCCACACACCTGCTTGAAGGAGGTGCCGATCTGCGAGCTGTGCAAGAAATGCTTGGACACGCTGATATTTCAACCACTCAAATTTACACACATCTCGACAGGGATTACATTAAACAAGTTCACAAGGAATATCATCCCAGGGGGTGAAATATTGTATTAGCCTCGGAAATGTAAGAAAATCATTGGATGAAGATTTTATTATTTTTAATGTTCAATTAATTAAATGCAAAACTCTGCAGGAAAAATGAAAGCATCTTTTCTTTCTTTTCTTTCTTTTATTTTAATTTTGTTTTTTCTATTTGCTTTGACAGGCTGCAATAAAAAGTATGAGGAACAAACAGTCCCCCAAAATGTGCCCGATACAACTGCAGTAGAAACTACAAAGCATTTTTTATTTGTTGGAAAATGGTACGGGAAAGCAGGAGTTTATAAATATGATTTGAATACAAAAAAGCACGAAACCGTTTGGTGGCATCCAAGGGAAAATGTAAAGCTGCTTATTTCTAAAACTGAAGTTAATCCTGCATTTTTTTTTACTCTGAGAAAAACAGGATTTCAAGGTGGTTTTCCATATTTTGAAAAAGTTAAAATCTACAGAATTAGCAAAGATTTTAGCAAAACCGAATTTATTTATTCAATAAAAGACGGAATGCAAATAACAGCACGCTGGAACAACGATGAAAATTTTGAAGTTGTATTTACAGAAATTGATAAAACTGATCCAATTTACATTAATAGACATATAAAAACCTTCGATGGCTACGGAAAATTAATTAATGATGAAATTGAAACCTTCAATCTTGTTGCTGATGGTTTTCCCGAACTGCTGCCTGAAAGAAATCCAACTGTCTCTGCATCCGGAAGGTACGGAATTTCTGTTGTTGGAGATTCCGTTTATTTAAAAACCGCTGATGGTGACAGCTTAAAATTTATAATAGATGTAAATCATTACTTAAAAAAAATTGAATGGAGTATTGACGAGCAGTTTGTTTTTATCTCAACCCTCGATCTTGAAAACGAATCGTTAAAAACTCAAAAGCCAGAAACCTCTGAATTGTTTGTATATTCTATAGTAAAAGACTCGGTTGTTGCAAGCTGGAGTGGGGCAGGGATAAAAAACTTTTTTACACTCGACAGCCTGCTGGTTTTTGATAATGGTTTTGGCAGAAATTCATCTATTTTTATCTATAATTATTTAAACGAAGAATTATTCAAGAAATTTAACATAAAGGGAGAATGCGGACTATTTTATATTCCAGAATTATAGTTAAAGTATGAAGACTTACCTAAGAATTCTTTCATATGTTAGGCCATACTGGAAGCATCTTTTATTTGCAATTTTGCTTTCAATTCTTTACGCGGTTTTTAACGGTGTTTCAATTTATCTTGTTATTCCTCTACTTGATACTTTGTTCCAGGAATCATCAGTTCAAACAACTACTGAAAGTACAACCAGTACCGATTCAATATCTTCCATTATACCAGATTTTCTATTAGACCTTAAAGACAGTGTTGTTTCGTGGTTTGTAGATTTCGTCTACATCGGTGACAAGATAGAAATTTTGATGAAGATATGTATAGTAATTCTTATTGTTTTTATGTTAAAAAATGTTTTTGGGTACCTGCAGGCATATTTTATGGCTTACATTGAATACGCCTCAATGAATGAATTAAGAAACGCTGCTTACAAACACCTTCACAAGCTACCCTTAAGTTTTTTTAAGAAAGAAAAGGTTGGGGATATTATTTCAAGAATTACGAACGACATTGTCAGAATACAGGAAAGTATCTCGGCAACATTTAGCAATCTTATTAAAGAACCTTTTACAATCATTGTTTTTCTTGTAATTGCATTAAGCATCAGCTGGGAACTTACATTATTGGCTGTAATAATTCTTCCGTTATCAATGCTGGTAATAGGATGGATCGGACTTAAAGTAAGAGCACAGAGTACAATTGTTCAGGAAAAACTGGCAGACATAACCAGTGTTTTACAAGAAACAATTTCAGGTGTGAAAGTAGTCAAAGCATTTGGAATGGAACAGTACGAGAACAATAAGTTTTTTGCGGAGACAAAGAGTTTTTTAAGGACAGTTTTAAAAGTTGTTAGAATCAGAAATTCTTCTTCGCCTGTTACAGAAATAATTAGTGTTTTTGTGGGAGCGGTTATTATTTATTATGGCGGTGTTTTAGTTCTTGCAGAATCAACACTTACTGCAAGCCTTTTTATGGGATTTTTACTTGCAATATTCCAAATGATGCGCCCCATAAAAGAACTTAGCACCGTGAACAACAGAATTCAGGAAGCAAGTGCAGCGGCGGATAGGGTTTTTGAAATTTTAGATATTGTGCCAGATATAAAGAATAAAACCTATGCCGAAACTCTTAGCGATTTTAAAAATACAATTAAGTTTGAAAATGTTTCTTTTAAGTATGAAGATTCAGATGAATTGGTACTAGACAATATTAACTTTCACGTAAAGAAGGGTGATATATTAGCTCTTGTTGGGCCAAGCGGTGGCGGCAAATCTACTTTAGTAGATTTGATTCCGAGGTTTTATGATCCTGCAAGCGGTCGGTTATTAATTGATGGTGGAGATATCCGTGAGTTCACACTTGAATCGTTGCGGAGCAAAATGGGAATTGTAACGCAGGAAACTTTTTTATTCAATGCTTCAATTAAGCAGAACATTGCATATGGTTTAGATGACTATCCTTTAGAAAAAATAATTGAAGCCGCAAAGACCGCTAACGCACATAATTTTATTATGGAGTCTACCAAAGGATACGATACGGTGATAGGCGAACGCGGAGTCAAGCTTTCGGGTGGTCAGCGCCAAAGAATTACAATTGCACGTGCTCTTCTTAAAAATCCCGAAATAATGATTTTTGACGAAGCAACTTCTGCACTCGATAGTGAATCTGAGATGCTTGTACAGGAAGCTATTGAAAGGTTAATGAAAAACCGAACAACTTTTGTAATTGCGCACAGGCTTAGCACTATAAGGAACGCAACAAAAATAATGGTTATTGATTACGGAAAAATTATTCAGTCCGGCACACACGATGAACTGATTAAAGTTGATAAGGGGTTATACAAAATGCTTTACGATATGCAGTTCAGGGATAGTTAGAATGAGTGAATCCAGCAGCCGTCCGGTAAAAATTTTAGATATTCTTACCTACATTTTTTTCACAATATTTTTACTCTCTCTTGGCAATTCTATTTTTGCTAATCAGGTTGGTTTTTTTGGAGCACTTTTTTTTATACTTATTAGGATTGCAATTACAAGAAAAAATCAATTTTATAAAACTGGACTCGAGCTTCCGTTTCTGCTCTATATTCTTGCCGAAACACTTTCATTGATTTTTTCAGAATACCCATCGGAAGCATTTAGAAACCTTACTAAAAGATTCGCAGTTATATTGGTTTTTTATACAACCATTGCTGCTGTAACAAATTTAAAGTGGGGGAAAAGATACTTTTATATCTATTTAGGAGGAATGCTCGCTACTATTTCAGTTTATCTTTTCTTTTCGGCAGAGCATTACCTGAACAATCTCTATGGCACAGTCCAATCTGGTCCATCAGTTTTTCAATTTCCAATTACAACTAGTGAGATTATAAGTTTTACGGTAATATTTTTATTTGCTTTTTTAATTAACGAGAAAACATCCTTACGCGTTAAGCTTTTTACACTTGCTGGATTTTTAATTTCATCCGCTGCACTAATTGCAACCTTTAAAAGAACTGGCTGGATTGGTGCGATGTTCGGAATTGTCTTAATCCTTATTCTCACAAAAAAATGGAAGGCTCTCACTGCTGCAGTTATCGTTGCCGCGTTGCTTTTTGTTATTGAATCAAATAAAAGTGAAGTTTTGATTTTCAATACCGGCGAAGACAAACTAGAAAAAATTCATTCATTTGAAACAGAAGGCAGGGCTTACAATTTTACCACAATAGACAGCATGATTGTTGTGGTTGATTTTGACAACGGACTGCTGTTTTTTAAAGACGATAGATTTGTTAAGAATGTTAAACTAACCGCTCCAATTGGATCCATTACGCATTTAAAAGATGATTATCACATTGCTTCGCTTTACGATACAAGGTTTATTGTATTAAAAAGAAACGGACTGAAGTTTACCGAAGTAAATGAACTTCTTTCGCCCGGCTATACTAAAGTTTTCAAAATTGAAAATGAAATGCTTTACGTACTTGATGCTGACAGCGGACTTACTGTTTTTACCAATCCAATTAAAAGTGACAAACACCGGAGATTTCCCGAACTGAAGTTTGCAGACAATATTTTTATAGATTCATCAAAATTCTATATTGATTACGATCGTGGTTTGCAAATTCGTGAATTAAATAATTTTATCCCATCAGAAAAAATCAATCGTGAGCTAGATGGTTCATTTAAAATATTAAAAACAGAAAATGGAAGAATCTTAATCAGTAAATCAAATAAAGTCGAACTGCTGGATCTCAATTTTAATATGATTGACTCTGTAACAATTGGTTCGTATGTAAAACAGATTGTGAGAGACAAAGATAATATATACCTGCTGACTGCAGAAAATGATATTTTAAAGTTAACCAATCCATTTAATGACTCATTAAAAGTTCTAAACAAGTACAACCTTGCTTTTACACCTAGGACATTATTTGCAAACGATAATAAAATCTACACAAGTATAGTTATTCGAAGCAGGCTGATGAGCATTTTCGATCCTTATGTCCAGACTAATTTTTCGCGGCTTGCCCTCTGGCGAGCAGGTTGGGAGATGTTTAAAAACAACCCGATTTTTGGCTTAGGTGATATTGATCTTGCTAAATACTACTTAAAATATAAGCGACCAATTGACAAAGAGATTCACGGTCACCTGCATAACAATTACATTCACTTTTTAGCTACGCTTGGTTTATTTGGATTTCTAGCACTTACTTTTCTCTTTGTAAAAATGTTTATGGTTATGGGTTCACACTTTAAAGCAACTAGAGAGAAGCCGTTTATAAATTCTTATGCTCTTGGAGCAATTGCCGGTTTGGCGAGCATGCTCACTGCAGGCTTAACAGAACTTAATTTTTGGGACCAGGAAATTACCACGCTTGTTTATTTTACAGTTGGACTTAGTATTGCTCTATTTAAACATTATAAAGCTTAATTGGTAACGACAAAAGATGAGATAAAATAATTCTGCTTGCTTATTTTAAATGCAGTCGAAGAAAATCTTTTTAAATTAATTGTCTTTTAAGATGAAAAACAACAACAAAAATGAAATTATAAAAAAAGCTAAAAAATTTTCCACACGGTTCAATTCAAGCAGTAAAGAACTGGCGATAATTCTTGCAGCAGGACATGGAAAGCGGATAAAATCGCAGCGCTCAAAAATGCTGCATAACATTTGGGGTGTGCCTACAATTGAGCGTGTTTACAATGCCTGCGCTAATGCGGTTAAAGGAATTAACACAATTGTTGTTGTTGGAATTAAAGCGCTCGATGTGCTGGAAGTTTTTGGAAAACAAACAAATACCTCGTACGCATATCAGCAGGTGCAAAACGGAACGGGACACGCGGTGCAAGTTGCTTTACAAAACGTAAAACGCTTCCCGCCAAATGGGATTGTTTACATTATGCCTGGAGATATGGGTTTAATTGATGAGGAATCAATTTCAAGTTTCAGGAAAAGCTTTAAAGATTCACATGCACAGATGATTGTGCTTACAGGAATATTTACAGGTGATCCAAATGAAAACAACTACGGAAGAATTTTGCGTGTAAAAGATTACGATACAAATGAGGTTAGCTCAAGAGTGGATGAAGGAAAAGTAATTAAAATAATGGAGCAAAAAGATATTCTTGCATTGCCCGATAACAAGCCCTATCTCGCAGAATACAAAGGAAGATATTACTCTTTTACAAAAGAGGAGCTTATAAACAACAACGAATACAACTCCGGGGTGTTTGCTTTTCGCTACAGCAAGCTTAGAGAACTGATTGGCGAACTTAAGAGCGATAATGTGCAAAAGGAAATTTACTTAACCGATCTCATTTCTTTGTTTAATGAAAAAGATTACAGTGTCGCTGCAGTTAGCCCTGAAAAAAATTACGTTGTAATGGGCTTTAACAACAAATCTGTTTTGAAAGAGATGGAAGCAATTGCCCGCAAAAATGTTTACGAAAAGCTGAAAGACATAATTGAAATTGAAGACCCGGACGATTTCTTTATAGATGAAAAAGTTGTTGAAGACATTTTAAAGATGGATATAAAATATCCGGCACTGGATATTACAATCAGTAAAGGTGTTTACATTGGCAGAGATGTAAAACTGAACTTAAACCTCTCGCTTGGCAAAAATGTTTTTGTGGATGGACACGTATTTATTGGAAAGAACGTTTCCATAAGCCACAATGTGCATCTTTCCTGCTATCCTGAGCAAACACTTAAAATTGGTAACAATGTCCAGATTTTGTGGGGCGATATAATTAAAGGCAATATTGTAATAGGCGATGGTTCTTGCATTGAATCCAGTGTTAATATGACCGGCAGCGATGAGTTTCCTTTGAAGATTGGAGAAAACGTTTTAATTAAAGGCACCTCTTATATCTTTGGTTCTAAAATAGCGAGCAATGTAACTGTTGAGCATAGCATACTTGTAAAAAAGAAAGTACGTGCTGTTAAAAATGAAAAAGGAGAAGTGCAGCCTGTTAGATATTATGTACCTGAGAGTGAGGGGGAGAAAGCTTTAAGCGATATTTAATAGGAGACTATGGAAAAGGGACAAATAATTGAATTCATAAAAAAGATTGAGCTGTTTAAAGAATTAGCAGACGATGAACTGCAGTTAGTTGCGTCTGGCTTGCAGGAAAAAGTTTACGAAAAAGGGGAGCTGCTCTTTAGAGAAAACAATCCGCGCAAAGAGCTTTACTTAATTTACGATGGTGAAGTAGAGCTTTTCAAAAAAAATCCTTATGGGGAAGAAAACCGTCTTTCATTCTTCAGCAAATACGACTTTTTGGCAGAAGGCTCCTTAGTCGATGATTCTCCTCATTCAACTTCTGCACGTGCACTTTTAAAAACTAAAGTGTTTTTAATTAACCGCGATAAATTCACTGAAATTATAAAAACTAAAGGAGAAATTTCTCTTAAAATATATTCACAGATTTCACGTGTAATTTCACGCCGCATGCGTCACGCAAATATCAGGGGCTCAGATGTTGGTGCACAGTACGATTCCGGCAGAACTCGTATAGAACACGATCTGCTTGGAGACAGAGATGTTCCTTTTGAACGATACTACGGTGTTCAAACTTTGCGGGCAACAGAAAATTTTAATATCAGTGGTGTAACATTAAACTTTTATCCGGATCTTGTTAATGCACTTGCAATAGTTAAAATGGCAGCTGCAAAAGCTAATCACGATTTGGGCTTGCTATCAAAACCAATCACCGATGCAATAGTGCAGTCTTGCAACGAAATAATAAACGGAAAGCTTCACACTCATTTTGTAGTGGATATGATACAGGGCGGAGCGGGCACATCAACAAATATGAATGCAAACGAAGTAATAGCAAACCGTGCTTTAGCAATTCTTGGTTACGAAAAAGGCGAGTACAAATACTGCCATCCGAATAATCATGTTAATTTATCTCAATCAACAAACGATGCGTATCCAACCTCAATTAAACTTGCTTTAATCAACAGTAATAAAAAACTGATTGATGTTTTAAAGATTCTAATAAAATCTCTGCGCCAAAAAGCAGATGAATTTTCGAATATAATTAAAATGGGAAGAACTCAGCTGCAGGATGCAGTTCCGATGACACTCGGACAATCATTCGAAGCTTATGCAGTAACATTTGAAGAAGAAGTTGATCGGCTGGAAGAAAACGTAAGTTTATTTTTAGAAGTGAATATGGGTGCAACTGCAATAGGGACAGGAATAAATGCACCGGATGGTTATAGTGAAAAATGCATTCATCATCTAAAGGCAATAACCGGATTCGATATAAAACTTGCTTTAAATCTTGTTGAAGCAACGCAGGATACGGGTGCTTTTGTAATGTATTCTTCAGCAGTAAAAAGACTTGCAGTAAAGCTTTCAAAAATGTGCAACGATCTACGTTTGCTCTCTTCAGGACCACGTGCAGGTTTAAATGAAATTAATCTACCGCCTATGCAACCGGGTTCATCAATTATGCCCGGAAAAGTAAATCCCGTCATACCGGAAGTTGTAAATCAAATTGCCTTTAAAGTTATTGGTAATGATTTTACTGTAACACTTGCAGCAGAAGCTGGACAGTTGGAGTTGAATGTTTTTGAGCCTGTAATCGTTCAAAGTTTATTTGAATCAATTGAAATGCTGAAGAATGGAATGGAAACTCTCGTCCATAAATGTATCGAGGGAATCACTGCCAACAAAGAGTATTGCAGGTTGTTAGTTGAAAACAGTATTGGGTTGGTTACTGCTTTAAATCCAGTTTTAGGTTATGAAACTTCTACCGCACTTGCAAAAGAAGCATTGGAAAATAATCGGGGTGTGTACGATCTTGTTTTAGAAAAGAAGCTGCTATCTAAAGAAGAGCTTGATAAAATTCTTTCTCCCGAAAATATGATTAAGCCAAATAAGCCTTCATAAAAATAAAAAAGGCTCTTCGTATTTGAAGAGCCTTTAAAATCAAATTATATAATAAACTATTCTTTAGCTTCTGTTTCGGCTGGTTTTAAGCTGTTTAAGTGCTTTGTTAATTGAGATTTATTTCTAGATGCTGTATTCTTTTTAATTACACCTTTTACAGTGCCTTTATCCAGAGTTTTAATAGCAGTTTTGTAAAGTTTTTCCGCTTCTTCTCTATTTTCGCTTGCTAATACTTTTTTAATGCTTGATTTAATTTTTGAAGTGTAGGTTTTATTATTTTCTTTTTTTCTCTCGTTCGTTCTAATTCTTTTCTTTGCCGATTTATGAGTTGCCATTAAACGTAAATCCTATTTTTTGTCTAAAAATGAGTGCCAAATATAGGCTATAAAGGGTTTGAAATCAACCTGTGCTTGAGTAACTTTTTTACTGAAATCGTACTAGTTTTGAACAAAGTGTTGCTTTTCTAGTCACACTGAACGAGGTCGAAGTGTGATTGCTGGTTAGTCTTCGACAGGCTCAGACTGACAATTTATAATTATAATAGTGAATGTTAAAAATCAACCAAATATATCATTCAATCCAGGGTGAAAGCACTTACGCGGGAAGACCGTGCGTTTTTGTCCGATTAACAGGCTGCAATTTACGCTGCACATACTGCGATACAGAACATGCTTTTTACGATGGCAAAAAAATGTCCGTGCAGGAAGTAATTGATCAAATTAAAAGCTATGATAGCAAGCTTGTGGAAATAACAGGTGGTGAACCATTACTACAGGAAGAATGTATAGAGCTGATGAAAAATTTGTGCAATGAAGGTTTTGAAGTTTTGATTGAAACTGCAGGTAATATGCCAATAAAAAATATTGATGAAAGAGTGAAAGTAATAATGGATTTAAAATGTCCATCAAGCGAAATGATGGATAAAAACCTGTATGAAAATGTAAACCATCTTAAAAAAGATGATGAAGTTAAATTTGTTATCGGCACAAAAGAAGATTACAATTGGTCCAAAGAAACAATACAGAATTACAAGTTAAGTGATACATGCATAGTACTGTTTTCTTGCGTGTTCGATAAACTTGAACCCTTAAAATTAGTCAACTGGATTTTAGAAGATAAACTGGATGTAAGATTTCAATTGCAGATGCATAAGTACATCTGGCACCCGGAAATAAAAGGAGTATAATGAAAATAGCAAAAGAATTCGGATGGGAAATGGGACACAGGCTGCCCGAACATTTTGGTTTGTGTAAAAACATTCACGGACACTCTTACAAAATGATTGTCGAGCTGGAAGGTAATTTAAATGAGCAGGGAATGGTGATTGATTATTACGAAGTTGAAAAAATTATTGATCCCATTATTGAAAAATTAGATCACGCTTTTATGGTAAATAAAAATGATAATGTTGTCTTAGATTTTTTAGAAAAGATGAACTCAAAAAAAGTTGTTGTAGATTTTGAATCAACTGTAGAAAACATCTCCAAATATTTACTGAACGAAATCAGCAATGCAAATCTTCAATCAAATGTAAAGAAATTAGCTGTTAGAATTTACGAAACTGCAGGAGATTATGCAGAGGGAGAAAAAGAAATATAGTCGCGAGTCTGTGTACCATTAGACAAATTCCCGAAATCGCAGCAATATTATTTTAATAATTTTTCCAGCTTAGTAATCTCATCTCTCAATGAAGCGGCTTTTTCGAATTCCAGATCTTTTGCGGCGTTGTGCATTTGTTCACGAATCTGTTCGATCAAGTCTTTCTTCTGATCATTATCCATGTATTTTAGAACAGGCTCTGCAACTTTGGAAAAGCTGTAATATTCTTTTTCCTCTTTTTTTCTTACATCTGCAATAGAAGTTGATGCCATAATTTCTTCCATGCTTTTATAAATTGTTGCAGGAGTGATATTGTTCTCATCGTTATATTTTCTCTGAAGTATTCTTCTCCTGTTGGTTTCCGTTATTGTCTTTTGCATAGATCGGGTTATAACATCACCATACATAACAACTTTACCGTTTACATTACGTGCAGTTCTACCAGCAACCTGCATTAAAGACTTCTCGCTGCGAAGAAAGCCTTCTTTATCTGCATCTATAATCGCAACTAGTGAAACCTCCGGTAAATCTAACCCTTCTCTTAAGAGATTAACTCCAACTAACACATCAAACTCACCCAATCTCAGATCTCTTAAAATCTCAACTCTTTCTAAAGAATCAATATCACTATGAATATATCGTACCTGAATATTAATTTTATCGAGATAGTCCGCAAGATCTTCCGCCATCTTTTTTGTTAATGTTGTAACAAGTGTTCGTTCTTTTCTTTTAACTCTTGTTCTTATTTCATCGATCAAATCATCAATTTGTCCTTTTATTGGACGCACTTCAATTTCAGGATCGAGCAAGCCGGTTGGACGAATAATCTGTTCTACAACTTTACCATTGGTTTGTTCTGCTTCATAATCACCCGGAGTGGCACTAACAAAAATAACCTGGTTAATCTTTGACGAAAATTCTTCAAATTTCATTGGACGGTTATCTAATGCTGAAGGAAGTCGGAATCCATGCTCAACTAAAGTTTCTTTTCTTTTTCTATCGCCGTTATACATTGCACGAAGCTGGGGAACAGTGACATGTGATTCATCAATTATCACTAAAAAATCTTCCGGGAAATAATCAAACAATGTGTACGGACGTGTGCCTGCGGCTCTGCCATCCATGTGGCGTGAGTAATTTTCAATTCCTGAGCAGTAACCGATTTCTTTCATCATTTCGATATCAAATCTTGTGCGCTGTTCTAAACGCTGTGCTTCTAAATATTTTTCATTTTCTCTAAAAACATCAAGTTGTTCTTTCAACTCAGTATCTATATTATAAACTGCTTTTTGCAATTTTTCACGATCAGTTACAAAATATTTTGCAGGATAGATTGGTGCAGATTCTATTTCTTCAATTACTTTTCCAGTCGTTGAATCAATTACAGATAAGCGCTCAACTTCATCATCCCAAAGCTCGATACGATACGCTTCTTCGTACTGGTAAGCGGGAATAATTTCAACAACATCCCCTCTGGCTCTGAATGTTCCCCTGGAAAAATCAGAATCGTTTCTTACGTAATAAATATCAATTAAATCCCTCAGCAATTTTTTGCGCTCTATCTTTTGTCCCTTTTTAATAAAAATAATTTGATCAGCATACTCCTGCGGTGCACCGATTCCGTAAATGCAGCTCACACTTGCAACAACAATTACATCTCGTCTTCCTTCAATTAAAGATGTAGTTGCCTTTAAACGGAGGCGGTCAATTTCTTCATTTATTGAAAAATCTTTTTCGATATAGAGATCGCTCGAAACAACATATGCTTCCGGTTGGTAGTAATCGTAGTAGCTTATAAAAAATTCAACAGCATTGTTTGGGAAAAATGATTTAAACTCAGAGTAAAGCTGTGCCGCGAGTGTTTTGTTATGCGATATAACAAGTATAGGTTTATTAAATTTTTCGATAACATTTGAAATTGTAAATGTTTTTCCGCTGCCGGTCACACCAAGCAGAGTCTGGAATTTTTCTTCTCTCTTTAACCCTTCAGTTAACTTTTCAATTGCCTTAGGCTGATCACCCGATGGTTTGTAGGTAGAAACTAATTTATACTTATTCATCCAATTACTCAAGCAGTACATCGTGTGCATGAAAGCTATTATTCTGGCTCATATGTCCCCTCAGAGTTACAATTTGTGAAGATTCAATTCCTTCTGGAACTTTGTCTGCATTAATTGCAATTACACTATTGTTTTTATCAGCGGCATAAAATTGCGCACCACCCTGCGAAGTTCTTTCAAATCCCCTCTCAGCAACAATTTTAACTCTTATATCTTTTACTGCACTGTTGTTTGGATCGAAATCAGAAAATGAACCAAGTCCTTTTTTGGGGGAGAAGTATATATTATAAATAAGTAGAACTGCAGCAACAATTAAAACTGGAAGAATTAATTTTTGTACGTATTTCATTTTAGTTCTTTTGTTATTTGCAAAAGGTAAATTTAGTAATTTTGATTTTAACTATTCAATGTATTTTAAGGATGACACGCAATGAAGAATAATAAAACCTGGATTATTATTGCAGGATTTTCAGGCTTTTTAGGAGTTGCTCTAGGTGCATTCGGAGCACATGGTTTAAAGGACGTGCTCTCATCAGAAATGCTAGAGACATATAAAACAGGAGTGTTTTATCATTTAATTCACGCGGTTGCAATGCTTGCGATTGCGCTTTCTTCAAAAAGAGAATTTATTAAAGCAGCATTCTTCTTTTTTGCAGGGATAGTTCTTTTCTCTTTTTCGCTTTACATTTATTCCTATACACAGGTAAAAGTGTTTGCAATCGTTACTCCGTTCGGAGGAGTTTCATTTTTAATAGGATGGGCATTTTTAATTTTCGAAGGTATAAAAAGAGATAAGAAAAAGTAGAATTACTTTATTGCACGCAGTTTGAAGTATACTTCTTCCGGAGAAAAAATTCCCGCAAAGAACCGTTCATATATAACCGGTTCGATATTTACAAAAATATCCAACCACTTTAAAAGTTTGAAATGGGATGTAATGAACTTTTTATCAATCATTTCAAACTGAGCCTTGCCTTCGTAATTTGTTCGGTGATTTAATTTCCACTTTTCATAGAATTTCAAATTTCTGTTGTCTATGTACTCGTAATTATCGAACGTTCTGATTGAAAACGGAATTTTATGATCAGGCTCCCCGAAGTATTTTGTGTTTAAAAAGAAAGGCGCATAAACAATCAAAATTCCATTGGGTTTTATAATGCGGTAAAGTTCTGTAATTGAATCGTGAAAATTATTTAAGTGTTCTAAAATGTGTGATGCATAAAT
Organism: Ignavibacteriaceae bacterium; assembly: GCA_013042995.1. Lineage (GTDB taxonomy): Bacteria > Bacteroidota > Ignavibacteria > Ignavibacteriales > Ignavibacteriaceae > IGN2. Next base: position 52,782 of record JABDPB010000105.1, read on the forward strand.
CTCATCAAAATAATTTTCATTAAAAGGGTAGGGGAAACTATTTAAATCATGAATCTGGTTGCCGTCGTAATCAACAACATCTAAATTAGTATAGTCTTCTTTTATGTCATTTCCGCAGCCAAGATTAAGTTTTTCCATTTCAATTTTTAATTTAATTGATAGTGCTGTTCAAATTTAATAAAGAAAGTTAAATTACTTAGCCGAAGTACATAAAAAAGCCCGGCATTTATCTGGGCAGAATAGGAGTGCTACGAAATTTTAATTCACCAAAACATTAGGTTTGCTGTCCGATCCCAGCTTAATCTCTTCGACCTGCAGTCGAGCAACACCATTGTGCATCATCCCAAGTTCTATTGCCACAGCTTTGGAAACATCAAGCTGACGTCCCGGAATGTAAGGACCTCGGTCATTTATTCTTACTATAACTGATTTATCGTTCTTTTTATTCGTTAATTTTAATAGAGTTCCGAATTTTAATGATTTGTGAGCGGCAGTAAATGCCATCTGATCATAAACCTCACCGTTTGCGGTAATCCTACCGTGAAACTTTGGACCATACCACGATGCTCGCATTGTTCCACGTTCTATATATTGTACAAATGAAGTATTAACGGTGTTTTCCTTCACGGTAACTGGAACGAATTCTTCAATCAAAAAACGCTCTTCTACATCACTGTTCTCATTTTTTATTACTGTAAAGCCAACCAAACCACCTACAGCTATTGCAAAAAACACTATGCTTAATAACTTCAAGTAACACCTCTTAACTTGTTTTAAGACTAATATTTGCTAACCAAATATATTTATTCTGCTAAGTGCAGCAAATTTTATCTGACCTGAATTTACACTTAATCGTATATCCCAAATTACCGACTAATATCGTCTTCTGTTCGAATCCATCTTGTTTTCTAATTAACACGAGCAGTTTAGATGCACAATCAGCAAAAAGGTTCAGTAATAAGACTGGACTATTCAATCAATTCTTTTTTTTAATTACATTTAGAATATGTTTGAAAAGAAAAGGCTTAAAAAAGAGCTTTCCCTGTTTCATGTTTATGCCATTGCAACAGGAACTACACTAAGTGCAGGTTTTTTCCTTCTACCGGGTATTGCGGCTGCTGAAGCAGGACAGGCACTTCCCTTGGTATATATAATTGCTGTTATTCCACTCATACCGGCTATGTTGAGTATAATTGAATTAGCTACTGCAATTCCAAGAGCTGGTGGTGTATACTATTTCTTAGATCGAACTATGGGACCTATGATTGGAACCATTGGAGGAATTGGTACCTGGCTGGCTTTGGTTTTAAAGGTGGCCTTTGCCTTAATAGGAATGGGTGCCTATGTCCATCTTTTCTTTCCCAAAGTTGAAATAATACCTTTTGCAATTATTACTGCTTTTATTCTGGGTCTGTTTGGCCTGTTTGGTGCAAAGCGAAGTGGTCATCTTCAAATATTTTTAGTGTCTTTTCTTTTAATCTTTCTACTAATATTTGTCACTGGTGGTGTACCTCAGATAGATAAGAGTCATTTTCAGAATTTTTTTAGTTCTGGATGGGGCTCAATCCTTTCTGCTGCGGGGCTGGTTTATATTAGTTACGTGGGTGTTACAAATATTGCTAGCCTTTCAGAGGAAGTAAAAGATCCTGAACGAAATCTTCCCCTTGGTATTTTCTTGGCAATTGGAACTGCTGTTGTGATTTATACTTTTGGTACTGCTGTTATGGTCGGTGTTTTACCAATTGATAAATTAATGGGTAACTTCACCCCGGTTGCTTCTGCAGGTGAAGTATTATTTGGAAAGTTTGGTGTTATTGCCCTGTCAATTGCTGCTATGATCGCTTTTATCTCAGTAGCAAATGGCGGCACACTTGCGGCATCACGTTATCCGCTTGCACTCAGCAGAGATCATCTTATACCGGGAATTTTTCAAAAACTCAGCCGATGGGGTACACCTTTTCTTGCAATCTTCTCAACGGTAGCAATAATCGTTCTTATACTTTTATTTTTGGATCCAACAAAAATTGCAAAATTGGCGAGTGCATTCCAGCTGATGGTGTTTTCGTTTATTTGTCTCGCGGTTATAATTATTAGAGAAAGCAAAATCGAAGCGTACGATCCGGGATTTAAATCGCCGCTTTATCCCTGGCTGCATTTGCTTGGAATAATTCTGCCATATATTCTCATCTATCAGATGGGAATCCTTCCATTGCTTTTCAGTTTAGGACTAATTTTACTTGGTGGTTTGTGGTATTGGTATTATGCAAGAAAAAAAGTGGTGAGAAGCGGTGCGATTTATCATTTATTTGAAAGATTGGGAAGATCGAGATTTGATGGACTGGATATTGAAATGAGAGGAATTCTTAAAGAGAAAGGCTTGCGTGAGTCCGATCCCTTTGATGAAATTGTGATTCGCAGCCACGTAATCGATTACCATGAGAAGGATGAATTCAATAATGCAGTACGTAATGCATCCGAATGGATATCACAATTTGTTGAGGAACGACCGCAGCAAATTGAGAAGCAATTTTTAGATGGTACAAGAATGGGCGCAACTCCTGTAACGCATGGAATTGCACTTCCACATTTACGGCTCAGTGGTCTCGAACAGGCTGAAATGGTTTTAGTGAGGGGTAGAAATGGTATTCATATAAAGTACAAAGATCCGATGAAAGATTTAGAACATGAAGAGGAAGCCGAAGTGAATGCAATATTCTTTTTAGTCAGTCCTCAAAAAGATCCGACACAGCATTTAAGAATACTTGCGCAGATTGCAGGCAGAGTGGAAGAGGGAGGTTTTGCACATGAGTGGCAAGATGCGAAAGATGATCAGGAAATAAAAGAGGCTTTACTGCACGAAGATAGAAGTTTATCACTAATAATTGACAGAGAAACAGCAAGTAAAGACTTTATTGGTAAAGCACTTAAAGAAGTTAAAATTCCAGACGATTGTTTGGTTGCCATTCTACGCAGAGCCGGACAGACAATCGTTCCTAAAGGAAATACAATCATAGAAGAGGGAGATCGCATTACAATTATCGGCGCACCAAAAGGGATGACTGATTTTAAGAAAAAGTTCGGCGGAATTTATTAATCAGGCTAGTACCTTTTTAAGTGAATGTCCTTTCGTTTTTCCAACTTGTCTTCCAAGCAATTCAATCATTAACGTTAAGCACGAACCGCACGCCAGCGGATCATCAGAAATACACTTTTTATCAGGATAAATTTGATAATTCTGTCTGTAGGGATTCGGTGTGTAATTCGGCATTATAATATTTGCTCCGACTTTCAATCCTTTTTCTCTTCCAATTTCATCAAGCGTACCCAAAGCAGTGGTCGCAGGAATGTGTACATCTTTTAAAACAATTCTTGCTGTTGCCATGCCCTTCAGAGTCAAATCAACGTTTGCTTTTGTTTCATTACCGTACGGAGTTTGGGGTGAAGGAATAAATGGACTGATTGATGCCATATCAACATCGAGCTTTTTCAGCAGCATCAAATCATCTGCAATATCTTCCAAAGTTTGTTTGGGCAAACCAATAATGTTTCCGCTTCCTATTTGGTAACCGATTGATTTTAAGTAACGAAGATGAACGAGACGATTTTCTAAATCATCTCCTTGATGATAAATCGAATATAATTTAGGATTTGCAGTTTCGTGTTTTAAAAGATAACGGTCTGCACCTGCATCTTTCCATATTTTATATTCTTCAAAACTTCTTTCTCCTAAGCTTAAAGTGATAGCAACATTGAGTTCATTTTTAATTTCTTTTATTATTGATTCAATTTCACTGCAATCGTATAAAGAATCTTCACCTGATTGTAATACTATGGTTCTGATTCCGGCTTTATAAATAAACCGGGCTGTGTTTAGTATTTCATCTTTGCTCATTCGGTAGCGAGGAAGATTTTTATTGTGCAGTCTTAATCCACAGTAAAGGCAATGTTGATCGCAGTGGTTGGAAAACTCTATTATTCCGCGCAGGTGAACTTCATCGCCGCAGTATTTTTTTCGCACCTTATCTGCTTTTGCAAAGAGCAGCTTAGTTTCAAATTCATCTCTAAGCGAAAGTAGATGAATAATTCCCTGCTTGTTTAGGTTTTCTATATTTAAAAGTTCTGTAAGCTTCATTTTAATTTAGAGGTAAATATCTCTTTCTCCTTTATCAACACGTTCGATCATTTCTGTGGTTTTCTTTTTTGTGACGCCGTTGATTTTGTCTAATTCATCAAATAAAAATTTTTTACCGATTTCCTTTGTTCCATCTGAAGCAAAATCGTTTAAATATTCTTCAAATGTCGCAATTGCATTGGGCACACAAATTTTACCAATTTTGCCAGATTTTGCGAGTTCCATAAACCTGTCGCCTGTGCGCTTTGAGCGGTAACAAGCAGTACAAAAGCTTGGCATATAACCAAGTGAAGTTATATCTTTTACAACCTCATCGAGTGAGCGATGATCGCCAAGTTGAAATTGCTCGAGGGCATGCTCATCTAAACTTTGCTGTGATTCTTTATAAGCGCCCGGTGATGTTCTGCTTCCGGCACTTATTTGCGAAACACCTGCCTCAAATAATTCTCTTCTAAGTTCTGCTCTTTCACGTGTTGAGAGAATTATTCCTGTGTAAGGAACAGCAAGTCGAATTACTGCGATTAATTTTTTAAAGGATAAATCATCAACCACATGCGGAGGATTAAGTGCTACCGGGGCATTTAATGCAGGCTCCAATCTTGGAATTGAGATTGTGTGCGGACCGATTCCATATTTATGATCAAGATCGAAAGCGTGCATAAGTAAAGCAAGAGTTTCAAATTTGTAATCAGTTAATCCGAACAATGCACCTATTCCCACATCGTCAATTCCAGCTTGCAGTGCACGATCCATTGCATATAATCTCCATGAATAATTTTTTTTGGGTCCATCTGAATGCATCTGCTCGTAAGTGTTATAATGATATGTTTCCTGGAAGCACTGATAAGTTCCTATTCCATAACTATTAAGTTCTTTAAATTGTTCAACAGAAAGCGGAGCAGTGTTTACATTCAAGCGTCGTATGTTGTTCCCATTAAAATTGATGCTGTAAATTCTATCAATCGCTTCGCCTATAAACTCCACATTGGATTTTTTTGGATGTTCACCTGCAACAAGTAAAATCCTTTTCTGCCCGGTTAAAACAAGATAACGTGCTTCTTCTTCAATTTCATCCAATGTTAAAGTTTTTCTCTGCAGTTCTTTGTTATCTTTTCTGAATGCGCAATACAAACAATTATTTACACAAAGATTGGTTACATAAAGCGGTGCAAAAAGAACCAAACGGTTTCCGTAGATTTTTTCCTTTACACTTTTTGCTGTCTGAAATAATTCATCTAAAATTTCAGGCGAATTTATGTTTAATAGTGTGGCAGACTCTTTTAGACTTAAACCTTTTGCATCAAAACCTTTTGCAATAATATCCCTTTGATAATTTTCATTCAGCAGTTCATCACTTTGTAGCAGTGAGTTTATATAATTTTCATTTATAAATTCCATTACATTTGCCCTCGTTCAGCATTTAATTACATTCAAAACTAACATCTATAAGATTCAAGTAATATACCATCTGTGCGCATTCAAATTCGTTATGAATTAAAGAATTATGAAATCTGATTCTTAAAAAAGAGAAATATTTTTTTATAAATGATATGTGCGGTGCTAGAATCGGAGCTTATTTGAAAGCTCATTTTTGATTTTTATCACATTTCAAATTTGAATTTTCGTGGAATGCTTTTTGAGTCCTGTGAAATATTATCACATAAATAAAACAAAAAAACATTTGCAAACAATTTAAATAGCAGGGAATAGACTTGAACCAGGTAGCAAAAGCAGAACGCGCACACATAGCAATTGTCGGTAAAAGAAACGTTGGCAAATCTTCCTTAATTAATAGCTTAACAAATCAGGAACTTTCAATTGTAAGTGAAGTTGCAGGTACAACTACAGACCCGGTCAGTAAAGCCGTGGAGCTTCTTCCTTACGGACCGATTGTTATTGTTGATACAGCAGGAATTGATGACATAGGTGATCTTGGTCAGAAAAGAATAGGTAGAACAATTAAATCCCTTTCAAGTGCAGATTTTGCAATTCTTGTTTTAGATGCAACTGAGCAAATTGATAATTGCGAAGTAGAATTAATTATGCATATAAAAAAGATTGGAGTACAGCTTATTGCAGTTGTGAATAAAATAGAATTAGGAACTAATCCTACACTCTTAGATGAGTTAAGGGCATTAGAAGTTATTCACTTCGAAGTTTCGTGTAAGGAGAGTGTTGGTATAAATTCTTTGAAAAGAAATCTAATCCAACTTCTACCTGCAGATGTTGAATATCCGTTAATCGATGACTTGGTTGGAGTAGGCGATGTAGTTGTAATGGTAGTTCCGATTGATTTGGGTGCACCGAAAGGAAGAATTATTAAACCTCAGGTTCAGGCAATAAGGGAGGCTTTGGATGAAAACACAATTTGTATTGTTGTGAAAGATAGTGAATTAAAATCTGCTCTGGGAAAATTAAAGTCACCTCCTGATTTAGTTATTACAGACAGCCAGGCAATTATGCGGGTCGCAAAGGATGTTCCAAAAAATATTAAGTTAACTACATTTTCAATTTTAATGGCTAGACAAAAAGGAGACCTAACTGAGCTTGTAAAAAGTTTAAAAATAGTTGATGAACTGAAAGAAGGTGATAAAGTTTTAATTGCGGAAGCATGTACTCACCATGCACAAAAGGATGATATAGGAACTGTAAAAATTCCACACTGGTTAAAAATGCATACACAAAAAGAATTAATAATTGATGTAAAACATGGATTAGACTTTCCGGAAAATCTTTCAGAATACAAACTCATTGTTCACTGCGGGGCTTGCATGTTTACACGCAAAACTATGAACGTAAGAATTAAACAAGCGAAAATAATGGATGTGCCCATAGTCAATTACGGTATGTTAATTTCTTACATGCATGGAGCAATTCCAAGAGTTTTAAAACCATTTCCAGGTGCATATACCGAATGGCACAACTCAAGTTTGACAGAGGTTTAATTTAATTCCGAATATCCTCATAAAAATTCTAACAAAATATTTTTTCAGATTGAAAAAAAATCTCATTTTAAAGCGAAGAAAATTCTAATTTTCTTATTGCTTTTATAAAAAATAGCATCAATCGCAAGCATTAAAGAAATTTTAGAATGGCATATTAAATGCAGATAATACTTGCTAAAGGCAACGAAGCTTGGCATTGGGCAAATATTGTGAAATAGACAGAATTAAGAATATTACTTGTTATTAAAATTCTAATAGGCTTTATTTACCAACTGCTTTTTTATTAACTTCTTTGCAATGCGGAAAAAACTATTTCGCCAATAAAAAACAAGGGGCAACAATGAGAGCACTCTACGCGTTCTTCTCGCTTATACTGTTCACACTCTTATTTTTCTTCAATTTTACTTTTGCTTCCGTCCCGGAAGGAATAACGGTAACTAAAAATATTTCAGGCTATCAACTAAACTTTAACTTACCATCTTATGAAATGAGTCCGATTTATGCCGAAGGAGATGAATACATAAACTTAACAATTCCTGGATACGGTGTAACGCCGGAAGTTGGACTGCCGACTTTGCCGCTTATATCATTTAATTTATTTATTGCCTATGATGAAGAGCAGCCTGAATTTGAGATTACAAATTTGAATTACGAAGAGGAAACTCTTCCGCATAAAATTTTTCCGTTTCAAATACCATGGGAAAAAAATAAATCGCTGTCTGATAGACCCTTTACTATTAACAGAGAATATTATAATTCAAAAGGAAAATCAAATCTACCTGCCATTTCTATTTCGGAACCGTTTATAATTGCCGGCGTTAAAGGTGTAGTTGTTACTGTTTATCCCTTCAGCTACAACCCAGTGGAGAACAAGTTGAAAGTTTTGGAATCGGGTACTTTCAGAATATTGCTTGACAAGCCTGTTGTACCTGCTGTAAACAAATCAAAAAACCTTCTGAATTTTTGTGAGAAGATATTTATCAATTTCGATGGAACTCCCAATAGCACAGTAGTAAGATATTTAATTATAACCGCTCCTGAGTTTGAAACAGGAATGCAGCAATATGCTAATCATAAAACCGTCAAAGGTTTTGAAGTTGCAATGTTTAATACTAATGCTACCGGAACAACTAATACTTCTATTAAGAATTTCATACAGCAGCGTTACAACGATCTGCAAACAAGACCTGAATTTATTTTACTTGTTGGAGATGTAATCCATATCCCTGCCTGGACAGGTTCAGGAAGTGGAACACCAACTACAGACCTAAATTATGTTCAGCTTGAAGGTGGGGATTATTTTGCGGATGCTTTCATTGGCCGATTTTCTGTTACAGGTACCGATGAATTACAGAATGCAATTGATAAATCAATTTTTATGGAGAATTATATCGGGACGTTAAACAAGAAAAATGTTTTTATGGCATCAACTGATAACTGGCAAATTTCAGAAGGAACTCACAATCACGTGATTGATAATTATTTTGGACCAGCCAACTATACTAATCTTAAATTATATACTTATACTTACAATGCCACAACTCAACAGCTAATTGACGCTTTAAATGATAATCAGGTGTTGGCTGTTTATTCAGGACACGGTGGCACCTATTCGTGGGCAGATGGACCCCAGTTAAGTCAATCGCAGGTAGAAGCATTAACAAACACATGGTATCCCTTTGTTTATTCATTTGCTTGTGTAACAGGTTCATATCACGTTAGCGAGTGCTTTGGTGAAACGTGGCTCCGGACTGAAAACGGTGCATCAACTTTTTATGGCTCTTCCGTAAATTCTTACTGGGATGAAGATGATGTGCTTGAAAAAAATATCTTTAAAGCTATGTTTGTTGATGATTTAACACTTATGACACCAATGTTTGTAAAGGGTATGATTTATCTTGTTAATCACTACGGCGGTATTACCGGAACAACGTTAAGATACATGGAAATGTATAACTTAATGGGTGATCCCTCTATGCCTGTTATTCAGCAGATTCCTCCCGACACCACACCACCTGATCCGATTACCGATCTTACTGCTGTAAATCCAACTTCAAATTCAATTACACTTAACTGGAGCGCACCATTCGATTCGACTTTTGGCGGAATAGAAACATACGATATTCGTTACTCTTTGACCATGATTAATAATGACAATGATTTTAACAGCGCCCCGCAGAAATTATTAACAGGACAATCTGATACTGCTGGAACACCTAAAGCTTTTGCTATTGATGAATTGGGATTCAACACAACTTATTATTTTGCAGTTAAAGCAAAAGATATTTGGGGCAACACTTCAGAGATGTCCAATGTTCCAAATGAAATAACTTACTCAGCGCCCGAACTAGCACTAAGTATTGATTCCTTGCACTGTGTTGTACTTCCGAACAGCACACACACCGACAGTATTCTGATTTCGAATGTTTCTGTGCAAAACTCAACGCTTGATTATTCAATTGAGCTAACGAACAATACTTTTCCTGATGAGGTGTTTTTAAAACTGGTGGGATTAATAAGGGAAAGTCAGTCCTCAGGCAAAACTAAAGAGAATCCACTACATTTTGGAGGATTTAGTTTTAAAGGCAGCGGCGGTCCTGATCTCTTTGGCTATGAATGGATTGATAGCAATGAGCCAAATGGTCCGGAATATCTTTGGAATGACATTTCTTCAACTGGAAATGAAATTACTAATTGGCTTCCAACGGGCAGCTTTGATCCGAAAGATGAAGGAACAGCAGGACCGATTCCAATTGGATTTGACTTTAAATTTTACGGTGAGACGAAATCACAAGTGTATGTAAATACAAACGGTGTAATATCGTTTATCAATATAACAGAAAATATTTTTTCAAATGATGCTATTCCAACAGCTGGAATTCCGGATGCTATGATTGCTCCGTTCTGGGATGATCTTGATGGAAGAACACAAGGAAATGTATACTACAAACAAGAGAGCGATAAGTTTATTATTCAATTTACAAACTGGCAGAAATATTCTGGAACGGGATCCCTTACTTTTCAGATTGTACTAAAATCAAACAACAGGATTTATTTGTATTATGAAAACATGGCTGCAAGTTTAAATTCCTGCACAGTTGGAATTGAAAACTACAATGGGACTGACGGACTGCAAATTGCGTACAATGCAGGATATATTGAAAATCAGCTTGCTGTTCTGATTGCTTCAGATCCTGAGTGGCTTACACTCAGCGATTATGCGGGTAGATTGTATAATGGAAACACCTCAGCCATTGTTTTAAATATTGTCACCGATGAGCTTCAGATGGGTGATTATTCAATGGATATGGAAGTTGTAACAAATGATCCGAACAATACATTTGTAGTTATTCCGATTACGATGACAATTACAAATGAAATTCCGGTTGAGCTTGCTTCTTTAAACGCTGAAAATTATGAAGATGAAATTGTTATAAGTTGGCAGACAGCAACGGAAACTAACAACTTAGGATTCGCAGTAGAAAGAATATACCTCTCAAATTCTGATTGGAACGAGATTGGCTTCGTTCCAGGATTTGGTACTACAACAGAGCCCAAATCTTATTCTTTTACGGATGATATAATTTCATCAGGTACTTATAAATACAGATTAAAACAAATTGATTTAGACGGTACAGTTTCATATAGTTCTGAACTAGAAGTAGAAGTTAACGGTCCGAATAAATTTGCACTTTATCAAAATTATCCTAACCCGTTTAATCCAAGCACAACGATAAAATTTGCCATACCGGAAAAGACAAGTCTTGAACTTTCTGTTTATAATTCCCTAGGTGAAAAAGTAGTTGAAGTCTTTAAAGGTGAACTTGATGAAGGTTACCATCAGATTGAATTTTCAGCTACAAATTTTTCATCAGGCATATACTTGTATAGGTTGGAAAGCAAAAATTTTGTAAGTGTTAAGAAAATGATTCTTATTAAATAGATAAAAATTTGATGATTCCAATTTTGAAACACAGCATAATTAGTTACAGGCCCCGATTTATTCGGGGCTTTTTTTATATTTTTAAAAATGTAATTGCAATAAATTTTTATAAGAGAGCAATCAATGAATAAAATATTTTCTCTTTTATCACTGCTTATTTTTTCTTTACTGATTTACACATCAGTAGATGCACAGATTCTTGGAGATGGGGGCTGGAGATTAAATGAAATGCAAATCAGAATTTCCGTTAATAATCCCACCCAGGTCAAACAGCTTAGTGATTTAAAATTAAATATGGATTTTTACCCACTGGCGTACGATCACATCATTGCTTATGTAACCCCAGACGAATTATTGCAGATTGAAAGTCTTGGAATTTCATACACAGTTGAGATTGAAGATTTAAATAATCACAACAGAGACTTTTGGTTTATGCCTGCACAGTATCATTCCTACCAGGATATAATTGATCTTGCTGATAGTCTAGCAGGTGCATTTCCATCAATTTGCCAAAAAGTTATTTATGGGTACTCGCTTCAAAACAGGCAGTGTGCAGCTTTAAAGATAAGCGATAACGTTTCCGTTGATGAACCAGAACCGGAAGTGTTTTTTGATGGTGGAATTCACGGTAATGAAATTGGCGGACCTGAAAATTTAATTCGTTTTGCCCGCGATCTTTGCTTACAGTATGGAAGTGATCCTACAATTACAAATTTAATTAACACAAGGGAGATTTGGCTTTACTTAATGGTTAATCCCGATGGCAGAGTTAATATGAGTCGCTACAATGCAAATGGTGTAGATTTAAACCGTGATTGGGCTTATATGTGGGATGCTTGGGGAGGAAGCACAGGTCCTTGTTCACAAATAGAATCAAAACACTTAAGAAGCTGTATGTATAGCAATCAATTTGTTGTGCATACAACATACCATAGTGGAACTGAATACATTTCCTGTCCCTGGAGTTATCGTCCTGACCAACCACTTGATTGGAATCACATAATTCAGTTAGCTGGATTGTATTCTTCTGCTTCTGGATACTCTAATTTACAATACGGGCAAGGTTACAATGGAATGTATGCAATTAATGGAAGTACAAAAGACGGCAATTACGGAATGATGGGTGCGGTTAGCTGGTCAATGGAAATTTCTTACAGTAAGCAGCCACCTACATCTCAAATAATGTTATACTACAACCGTAACTACCCTTCAATGATTGCGATGATTGAGTATGCCGGTTATGGCTTAGAAGGAATTGTAACCGATGCAACCACAGGTTTACCAGTAACAGCATCAGTTTTTGTAAACAACTATTATCCAACTTACACAGACCCAACTGCTGGTGATTATCACAAATATGTTCTGCCCGGAACTTATTCAATTAGAATTGTTGCAAACGGATATGAAAGCCAAACTGTAAACAATGTTGTTGTAACTTCAAATAGTTCAACTATTACAAATTTTCAATTGCAGCCCGGCGGCGGATATTACGTCTACAAGTTTGCAGCTTCACAAATTCCAAATAATAATTACGCTGATGAAGGATTAACCCTGGCTGTAATTGGCGAACCTGATGATATAAACTATTCAGTTGGTAGAAACGGCTGGTGTGTTTTGGATATGCAGTACCCGATTCCTGATGTAACAGGCGCCGATTTTACAGTTTACGAAGGTGATACTTCGCCCGAAGGATACTACTGTTACGTCGGTTCTACAATTGATGGACCGTGGATTTTATTGGGAACAGGAAACGGAACTACCCAGTTTAATTTAGCTGGTTCAGGATTAAGTGAATCACAGTTCATCAAGATTGTAGATGATGGTGATGGACCTACTACTGCTCCCAATGCCGGTATTGATTTGGATGCAGTTCAGGCAACAGATATAGTACCTGTTGAACTTGTTTCATTTACTGCTGAAAACATTGAAGATGAAGTTATTTTAAAATGGCAAACTGCTAGTGAAACAAATAATAGTGGGTTTGAGATTCTTCGCTCCGCTCAGAATGACAACAATGGTTGGGAAAAGATTAGTTTTATTGAAGGAAAGGGAACTACAACTGATATTTCAAATTACATTTATATCAATAAAATCAGCGAACCTGTAGTTTATTATTATAGATTAAAACAAATAGATTTTGATGGAAGCTTTAGTTACAGCAATATTGTCGAAGTTAATATAAGTAGTCCGACCGAGTTTATGCTTTATCAAAATTATCCAAACCCGTTCAATCCTTCAACTAATATTAAGTTTAATTTGCCAGCAAAAAGTAATGTTAAATTAGATATTTATAATACAGTTGGACGATTAGTAGAAACAGTTTTAAATAAGGAGTTGCAAGCTGGCTATTACGAAGTGAATTTTAATGCTGCTCATTTACCTAGCGGGGTTTATCTCTATTACTTGGAAACCGAAAGTAATTCATCAACTAAGAAAATGCTTTTGTTAAAATAAATTTGAGTATTACATAGAAAATATATTAAGGCGGCAATAAGCCGCCTTTTTTATTTCACTTAGGTTAAAAATTGTTTTTTTTATGTAAACCTTCCGTACAATTTCCTTTACGCTTATCTCTTTTGAGAAATAAACCTCTAACAAATAAGAAACAAAGGGCCAATCAATTGTCAAAAGCATCTTTAGTTGACTAAAATTAAAACTTTGGCAGGTAAAACCATGGCATTTAACATGTATTTATAAAACAAACTTTAATAACGAAATAAAAACTTAACGGATAAATATCATGGCAACCATAGCAATAATTGATGACGATCCCGATATCATCGAGGCGAGTAATCTTGTACTAACATCTAAAGGATATGAAGTAATTTTTGCATCCAATCCTGAAGATGGCTACAAGCTAGTTAAGGAAAAGAAACCTGATTTAATTATTCTGGATGTAATGATGAGCGAGCCTGATGATGGATTTTTCTTAGCGCAAAAATTAAGGAGAGAAAAAATTGAAATTCCGATTATTATGTACACATCAGTCTCGAAAGCCTTAGGGCTGGAATTTGCTGCTGGAGAAATGATTCCCGTAGATGAATTTGTTGAGAAACCAATATCCCCGAATACTCTAGTCGAAAAAGTAGAAAAACTTTTACAATTAAATTACAAGGAGTGAGTAAATGTTAGTTGCAGAAAAAAATGCTCTCTCCGAAGATATTGAGAGCTATGTTACTAAATATGGAAATGACCGTTCAGCTCTTCTTATGATTCTGCATGAAATTCAAAAGAAGCATAGACACATTTCAGAATTTGCACAGCAGGAAGTTGCGAGATTACTAAATATACATCCTGTAGAAGTATACAGTGTAATTTCTTTTTTTGCTTTTCTAAATTCGAATCCGAAAGGCAGAAATTTAGTGCGAGTATGCCAGACGATTTCTTGTGATTTGCAGGGCAAAACTGCAGTACTAAAAGCCATTGAGCGTGAGTTGGGAATAAAGGTAGGAGAAACTACAAAGGATAATAAATTTACCCTGGAATATGCAAATTGCCTCGGTTTGTGCGATATGGGTCCTGCAATGGCAATAAATGATCAAGTTTTTTTGAAGCTAACTCCTGAAAAAGCTGTAGAATTATTAAGCAAAGTGAATTAGAGGTAAATATGGAACTGAAGAAAAATAAAAGAAAAGGACCGGTAATCTTCTCAGAATATAAAAGGGGGGACACAATAAGGAAGTCTATTTCGATGTCCCGAAACGACATTTTGTTTGAGTTAAAAGATTCGAAGCTGAGGGGAAGGGGCGGTGCAGGATTTCCGCTTTCTACAAAGTGTATGCTAACCAGCGCGGCTAAATCAGAGGAAAAATTTCTCGTTTGTAATGCCGATGAAGGCGAGCCTGGAACATTTAAAGATAGAGTCCTTTTGATTGAATTCCCTGAACTTGTGTTTGACGGAATGGTTGCGGGTGGATACACTATTGGTGCAAGTAAAGGTATAGTATACCTCAGAGGCGAGTATGAGTATCTCTTGAAACCGTTAGAAGATTACCTTGAGGAGATGAGAAAAGATAATCTGCTTGGCAATAATATTTTAGGAAAAGAGGGATTTGATTTTGATATTAAAATTTTTTTGGGATCAGGTGCTTATGTTTGCGGAGAGGAAACTGCGTTAATTGAATCTCTTGAGGGGCATCGTGGTGAACCTCGCAATAGACCTCCCTATCCGATTAACACAGGTTTTTTAAGAAGACCTACTGCTGTTAATAATGTTGAGACGCTTGCAGCAGTTTCTCACATTGTAATGAAGGGCGGCGCTTGGTTTGCAAAATTTGGTACAGATAAATCAACCGGATCTAAATTATTCTCAGTATCAGGTGACTGTGAAAAACCTGGTGTCTATGAACTTCCTTGGGGAACGAAAATATCTGAACTGCTAAAATTAGTCGAAGCAAAAGATACTAAAGCAGTTCAGGTGGGTGGTGCCTCAGGTTTTTGCATTCCCAAATCCCAGTTTAGCAGAACTTTAGCTTACGAAGATGTTTCTACCGGGGGTTCAATAATGATTTTCCGTGAAGGGAGGGATATGCTTCAAGTTTTGAAGAATTTCATGGAATTTTTTGTTGATGAATCTTGTGGACAGTGCACACCTTGTAGAATGGGAAATATAAAGTTGTTGGAAGGCGTTGAGATGATTGAAAAGGGCAAATATACTTTTTCTTATATAAACAAATTAAAAGATCTTGGAAAAACGATGCAATTAGCTTCGAAATGCGGATTAGGCCAATCGAGCCCTAATCCCTTCATATCTATACTGGAAAATTTCAATGAGGAAATTTTCAATCGTGGTAACGGAGGTACAAATGTCCGATAAGAAAATTTTAAGAGCACCTGTCAGTCAAAAGCCTCTGGTAGTTGAAAAACCAGAACATCCGGAACATATTGGTGGTTCAGTTTCCATAGAGATAAATGAAAAGCAAGTTTCAGTACCACTCGGAACAACTATACTTGAAGCATGCCGGCAAAATCAGATACACATTCCGACTCTCTGTCATCACGATGATTTATGTGTTGCTGGTGTCTGCAGAATTTGCGTTGTTGAAGTGGAAAAAATGCGAACGCTACAGGCAGCATGTGCTTTTCCAATTACAGAACCAATTAAAATAAAAACGACAAGTAATGCCGTCAGGAGAGCGAGAAAGCATATACTTGATTTATTGTTGAGTGAGCATTATGGAGAATGTTACGCGTGTTTCAGAAATAACAATTGTGAATTGCAATCACTGGCAAAAGAATATGGTGTTGATCATTACAATTTTGGACACATAGAAAAATCGCGTTATGAAGTTGATAAATCTTCGTATTCCGTTGTTCGTGATATGGATAAATGTATTTTATGCAAACGCTGTGTGCGAACCTGTATTGATATTCAGGAAGTTGGTGTGCTTGAAGCGATTGACAGGAGTAATAAAACCCACATCGGGACGTTCTGGGATAAACCCCTTGCCGATGTAATCTGTATAAATTGCGGGCAGTGTATTAATCGATGTCCTACAGGTGCTCTACGTGCTAATGATCCGCGCGATGAAATATGGGCAGTAATCGATGATCCCCAAAAGCATGTTGTTATTCAAACTGCACCCTCTCCAAGAGCTGCAATTTGCGAGGAATTTGGGATGGAGCCGGGAACTTCTCTAACAGGCGAAATGAACACTGCAATGCGGAGGATAGGATTCGACGTTGTTTTTGATACGAACTTTACTGCAGATCTTACGATAATTGAGGAAGGAACCGAGCTTATTTCCCGTCTGTATAAAGCCCTTGTTAAAAAAGAAGATATAGCTGTTCCGCAATTCACATCTTGCTCACCAGGATGGGTAAAATATTTAGAGCATTTCTATCCTGAATATATACCCAATCTGAGTACTGCAAAGTCGCCCCAGCAGATGTTTGGTGCACTTATAAAAACTTATTATGCTCAGAAGAAAGGTATTGATCCTAAGGACTTGGTTACTGTAGCCGTAATGCCTTGCTCGGCTAAAAAGTATGAATGTAACAGACCTGAGATGGTTGATTCGGGATATAAAGATGTTGATTATGGATTAACAACACGTGAGCTTGCGCAGATGATTAAAGAAGCCGGAATTCATTTACCCGAAATGCCCCCTTCACAATTTGACGATCCCTTTGGAGATGCATCGGGAGCGGGATTGATTTTTGGTGCAACCGGTGGTGTGATGGAAGCTGCATTAAGAACAGTTGTTGAGTTTGTAACCGGTAAGAAAGTGGAGAGTGTTTTTGCCAACGCTGATATAACTCAAGTTAGAGGATTCGAGGGAATACGTTATGCAGAATTGCCAATTGAAGAAGTGGGTCCTGTTCCCGAATTGATAAAACATCTTGTTCCTGATTGGAATTGGTTAAAAGGTGCAACTCTGAAAATTGCTGTAGTGCATGGAACAGCAAATGCAAAAAAAGTAATGGATGACATTAAAGCCGGTGGAAAATTTAGCGAGTGTCATTTCATTGAATTTATGGCATGCCCAGGTGGTTGTCTTGGCGGTGGTGGTCAGCCTATTCCTACAAGCCCGGAAATAAGAAAGAAAAGAGCGAAAGCTATTTATGATGAAGACCGCTCGCTTCCTGTAAGGAAATCACATGAGAACAGGCATATCTCGGAAATATATGAGCTATTTTTAAAGGATGGGCCTAATGGACGTCTTGCACATAAATTGCTTCACACACATTATGAAAAGCGCGGAAAGTATATAGCCTGATTAAGGTATGGAATTTGCTATACTCGTTGGGTTTTAAGTTGTAAGTTAAGAAATTAGCACAGAGCAGATAAATGGTTTACTCTTGGGCTTATGCCATAATGGTTTCAAATTTAGAATAACAGAACTTTAATTCGGGGAAGAATCATTTGTTCGGAAAATTAATGATGAAGCTGGTGCCGCATTGGGCACTTGAGCAACAAGAATTTTGGAATGCAATTCGTAAAAGAAATTTATGGTTTATCAAACTGCGTTACGGTGTTGTTATTCTTCTGCTTGCATTTATTATTCTTTCCATTTCTTTCTTAAAAATTGAATTTACATCTATTCAGCTTACCCTAATATTAATTATTACAGTATCAATTTTTATTTACAATCTCTTTTTTCATTACTTAAGAAGATTTGTAAAATTCGATATCGAAAGTTTCAACCCGATGTCAGTTTCGCTTTTACAGATGATCCTTGATCTTATTTCACTCTCACTCCTTGTTTATTACACTGGTGGAATTGAATCACCATTATATATGCTTTTTGTTTTTCACATGATAATTGGCAGTCTTATTCTACCCGGTGCTGTTGTTTACACAATTGCCTCAATTTTTGTTCTGATTTTCGCTACGATGATTACACTCGAACACACAGGCGTTTTAATTCATCATCACGTTAACGGTTTGTTAGATTTCCATCTTTACAATAATCTTTATTTTGTCACTGCTTACTTGGCAACTTTTTCACTTATGATTTTTGTTAGTGTTCATCTTGCAAATGGAATAGCACGGCAGCTTTACAATCGTGAAAAAGATCTTGTAGATTCAATTAAAAAAATAAATATGGCAGAAAAAGAGAAACAGCAGTACATAATGGGAATTGTTCACGAAATCAAAACACCAATTGCGGCTGTGACATCATATCTTGACTTAATTCTTCAAAAATTTCTCGGACCTGTTGATGAAAAAGTAGAAGAAAAACTTCTTCGTGCTAAAACCCGTTCCGATGAAGGCATACAAATGATCAACGACGTACTTAATGTGTCCAAGCTTAAACTTTATGACCAGTTTAATGAAGAAGAAATTGAATTGGAGAAATTAGTCTGCGGTGTGATCAGAAGAAGACAACCATTTGCAGATGCACGGCTGGTCACAATAAAGTTTATTGATGAAAGAAAAAATAAAGATAAGCTAATAGGTGATAGATATTTACTTGATATTGCAATATCCAATCTTGTTGGCAACTCGGTCAAATACAATTCTGATGGCGGGAAAGTTGAAATAAGGGCTAAAGATATAAACGGAACCGTTTCTGTTGAAGTGTGTGATGATGGTATCGGAATTGCCCGCGATGAACTGCCAAAAATATTTAGTGATTTTTTCCGCGCTTCAAATGCAAAGAAAGCATCAACAGAAGGGTCGGGGTTAGGTCTTTCCGTAGTTAAAAAAATAATTGAACGGCATAACGGATCAATAATTGCAAAAAGCCCATCAAGAATGGCAAAAAAAGACCAACCAGGCTCTTGTTTTACTATTGAACTTCCACTGAAAAGAGAAAAACTTAACAAATAATTTAAATTGAATTAACTTTCTTTTTCATCATCAATTTTCAATTCCACGAGCTGCGAATTTACCCCTTTTATTAAAGATACTTTTCTCGCAATTTCTCTGTTGTCCTCTTTTTTGCCGACCAATTCTAATATTAATAGACCTTTATCCGAACAATCTTCGAGAACACCATCATGAATACCCAAACGTGTTTTAATGTTGCAGCCCCAGCCTGTTAAAACTTTTTGCACATTAACTGCTGATTCTTTTCTGTTCCCTATTAGAATTAAAAGAATGGTTTTCATTTTGCTTCCTATAAAATTAAAATTAGTACTCGAAACTTATTAAAAAATCTATCGGTAAATAAGTCCTCTTGTAATTTCGGGTGATTATATTTTCTCCGTTAATTGTAAATTGTTAACTTTGTATAGCTAATAAGTTGAGCGAGAGTACAATGGATTTTCAATATTCAAACCAACCTGAGCCGCACAAAGAAAGAACTAAACAAATTCTTAAAGCTCATCCTGAAGTAAGAAGCCTGATTGGTAGAAATCCTGTTAGTGCGATCATAACAATTTCATTTGTTGCTCTACAATTTATTGTTGCCTATTTACTTGGAGATCAAGCTTGGTGGTTAACCATTATCGCAGCTTTTTTTATCGGCGCTTTTGCGGATCATACACTGTTTGTTCTTATTCATGAAGCATCGCATAATTTAATATTCAAAAACAGAACTCTGAATACAATCTTTGGAATAATTGCCGATCTTCCAAAAGTTGTTCCAAGTTATGTATCGTTTAAATCTTATCATTTAAAACATCATTCCTTTCAGGGCGATTATTATTTAGATGCAGACCTTGCAAGTAAATGGGAAGCAAAACTGATAGGAAATACATTTGTCGGAAAGGTTTTGTGGGAACTTTTCTTTCCGTTCTTTCAAGCATTCCGCACCATCCGCTTAAAAGAGATTGAGTTTATGAACGCTTGGGTTATCGTTAACTGGATTGTAGTTTTTGCTGCAGATGCACTAATTATCTATTACTTCGGATGGACTGCATTTCTCTATCTCGTTTTCTCACTTGTTTTTTCAATCGGGCTTCATCCTCTTGGTGCAAGATGGATACAGGAACATTTTTTAGTTGCACCCCCTCAGGAAACCTACAGCTATTATGGTCCGTTAAATATTCCATCTTTAAATGTAGGCTACCACAACGAGCATCACGATTTTCCATCAATACCATGGAACAAACTTCCAATGCTTAAAAAAACAGCACCTGAGTTTTACGATACTCTTGTGTACCATAAATCGTGGTTTAAACTCTGGCTGAAATTTCTTTTCGATCCAAATCTTTCACTTTATTCAAGAATGGTTAGAGCAAGTAGAGAAACATCATAAAATAAAATTTTAACTTAAGTTCTTTGTGACGAGGTATGAAATCTTTAAATTTCAATTAAACTAAAACTTAAGTTACTTAATAGTTGCCAATCCAATCTATTTTTACTTCTCGAAATTAGGAAATCATTAAACTCTCATCTTCTTAAATCTGAAAAAAAAGAAACAACTTTTTAGCTTAAATTCCTTTTAACACAATAAGTTAGGATGGCATATATGTTGAGTTTTTATGCTAAAATAAAATCCCAACCTCAATCTGAGAGGATAAATTATGATAAAAGGAACAGTTAAAATAGATGCTAAAATTTGTAAGGGCTGTGAGCTTTGCATTATCTCCTGTCCACAGGATGGACTTGGTCTAGCAGCACAGTTCAATGATAAAGGATATAGGTACGTTGAATTAATTGAAGATAATTGTACGGGATGTGTAAACTGTGCCTTGGTTTGTCCCGAAGCAGCGATTACTGTTTTTCGTCAGCCTAAACCTGCAAAAAAATCTGTAGAGAAAAAATAATTTTTGGTAAATAAAACCATTTTGAAAAAGGTTTAAAAAATGAAAGAAGAAAAAAACAAAAAAGGCGAAGCAAGATTAATGAAAGGCAACGAAGCCCTTGCTGAAGCTGCTATCCGTGCGGACATTGACGCCTACTTTGGATACCCTATAACACCGCAATCAGAAATTTTAGAGTATCTGGAAAGAGAAATTCCTAAGCGGCACGGATTGGTAATTCAGGCAGAAAGTGAAGTTGCTTCGATCAATATGATTTATGGTGCAGCAGGCGCCGGCGCAAGAGTAATGACTTCTTCTTCATCACCTGGAATTAGTTTGATGCAGGAAGGATTATCGTACATCGCCTCTGCACAATTACCATGCCTTGTAGCAAACGTTGTGCGTGGTGGTCCGGGATTAGGTACTATTCAGCCTTCACAGGGAGATTATTTTCAGGCTGTTAAAGGAGGCGGACATGGTGACTATCACTTAATAGTTTTAGCTCCTGCTTCTGTTCAGGAAATGGCTGATTTTGTTTTCGATGGTTTTCGTCTTGCAGAAAAATACCGCAATCCTGCGATGATATTAACTGATGGAGCACTTGGGCAAATGATGGAAAAAGTAATTCTGCCTGAAGAAGGTTCGTTGAAAAAAGTTGAAACTCCCTGGGCAACAACTGGCAAACCTGCATCAAGAGATCACAACATTATTACTTCTCTTTTCATTCAACCGGAAAAAATGGAAGAAGTAAACCACGAGCTTCAGGAGAAGTATAAAAAAATTCAAAGTGAAGTAAGGTTTGAAGAAATCCAAATAAAAGATGCAGAAATTGTTTTAGTTGCATTTGGTTTATCTTCAAGAATTTGCCAGAAGACAGTTGATCTTGCAAGAGAAAAAGGATTAAAAGTTGGTTTGCTCAGACCGATAACTCTATATCCATTTCCTTTTAAGCGCTTGAATGAACTAGCGGAACAGGTGAATTTTATGATGTCTGTTGAAATGAATGCTGGACAAATGGTGCAGGATGTTAAACTTGCTGTTGAAGGAAAAGTACCGGTTTACTTTAAAGGAAGAATGGGGGGCATGATTCCAACACCGGAAGATGTGCTTGAAGAAATTGAATCAGTATTGGATAACGAAAAAGTACTTCAAGATTAATAAAGAGTTTTAAATAGGAGATATAAATATGTCAATTGAAAGACCATCTAATCACGACTTTCCTTCGGAAGCGGAAGGCATGGATCTTGTTTACTGCAGACCAGAAACATTAACTGATCTACCATTTCATTATTGCCCCGGATGCTCACATAGTGTCGTACATCGTGTTTTAATGGAAGTTGTTGATGAGTTGAATATACAGGATAAAACTATTGGTGTTGCACCTGTTGGCTGTTCTGTATTTGCTTATCATTATATGAATGTTGATATGCAGGAAGCAGCTCATGGCAGAGCAACTGCTGTGGCCACCGGGATAAAAAGAGTTTTGCCGGATCGGTTTGTTTTTTCTTACCAGGGTGATGGCGATCTTGCCGCAATTGGTACGGCAGAAACTATCCATACAGTTAACAGAGGAGAGAACATTTTAATGGTGTTCATCAATAATGGAATTTATGGAATGACCGGCGGACAGATGGCACCAACAACTTTGGTTGGGCAGGTAACTACAACATCACCTTACGGTCGACAGGTTGAATTTGCAGGCCATCCGATTAAAATTGCCGATATGCTTACTCAATTGCCCGGCGCATATTATGTAACACGGCAGGCAGTTCATAATCCAAACGGGGTAAGAAAATTGAAAAAAGCCCTAACAAAATCCTTTCAGTATCAAAAAGAAGGAAAAGGCACCTGTTTCGTTGAAGTTGTTTCTAATTGCCCTTCAGGCTGGAAGATGACACCTGTTGAAACGGTAAAGTATCTTGAAGAACAAATGTTCCCTCTCTATCCGTTAGGCGATCTTAAAAAACCTGATGGTGCAAAGTAAATTTTTTTTGAAAGTTGATAAGGAACTTAATAATGCAAAAAGAACATGAAATAATTTGCGCGGGCTTCGGGGGGCAGGGAGTGCTCTCTATGGGCAGCATTATTGCATATGCCGGAATGAATGAAGGTAAAGAAGTTAGCTGGATGCCTTCTTACGGGCCTGAAATGCGAGGTGGAACGGCAAATTGTATTGTAATTGTTGCCGATAACCGGATCAGCTCTCCAATCATTACGAAATTTGATACTGCGATTGTTCTTAACCAGCCATCGTTAGATAAGTTTGAAAACGCAGTAAAGCCCGGTGGCTTATTGATGTATGAGCAATCAACAATAATAAATCCTCCAACAAGAAAAGATATTGACATAGTTTGTATTTCTGCGATAGAAGAAGCCGATAAGTTAAAAGCAAAACAGGTTGCTAACATGGTAATGGTTGGTGCGTTTTTGGAAAAGCAACCGCTAGTTAAAATTGAAACGATTGTAGATACACTCAAAAAAGTTTTACCGGAACACCGTCATAAATTAATTCCCATAAATGAGCAGGCTCTTATAAGGGGAAAAGAAATAGTAAAAGAAACAGCTCAAGTTTCAGTTTAAAATTCAATCTTAAGGGACATCAAATGTCAGAAGCAAATACAAACTGCCAGCATGCTTGCAAAAACACCTGTGCAACTTTAAACGAAGCGCTGAGGAAAGAAACTGCAATGATAAAATACTACGAAGGTGTACTGGATGAGTGCAACATTCCCGAAGTGAAAACATTTATGGATGATTTAGTTGAAGAAAAACGAAAAGTAATTCTTCGGCTCATTCAAAAATTAAATGAGATTCATGTGCGCTCGCAGGCAATTGATGGAATAACTTCCAGTTTTAACAATATTGACGGTTAAATTACTGCTCATTGACATAGCTGTTTTGATTAGTTATATTTGCAGCCCTGTTAAAAAAGGAAATACATCGCGGGGTGGAGCAATTGGTAGCTCGTCGGGCTCATAACCCGAAGGTTGCAGGTTCAAGTCCTGTCCCCGCTACTAAGAGACCTCGAAAATCAAAAGTTTTCGGGGGTTTATTATTTTATAGCTGTAAGTATTGATCTAACTTATTAATAAAATAGTACATAACAAGAAGTATGTAAAATCATAATAGCAAAAATCACTTCATCAAGATCATCTTTTTAGTTTCAACAAAGTCTCCTGCTTGCAGTCTATAAAAATAAATTCCGCTTGTTAGTTCACTAGGATCAAACTGAACCGTATAACTATCAGCCTGTTTTGTTTCATTTACTAGTGCTACAATCTCATTGCCTAAAACATCGTATACTTTTAACGATATAAAACTCTTGTCCGGAACTGAATATTTTATATTTGTTACTGGATTAAACGGATTGGGATAGTTTTGAAACAGCATATACACTGAAGGAGTTATTGATGTTGTACTTTCTTCAACTGTTGTAACACTATCTACAATTGCAGTCCACAAACTTGGAAGGTTGTTATCTACTCTTGTCCATACAGGTCGAACAATATTATTGTGTGCACTTATTCCAATATAGTGACCTAGATAATTATTTATGGATGGCGTAAAGGAACTTTGGCTCACCATAAAATTCGTAAAAGATTCACCGCCATCGGTGGAGCGTGCCATGTAAACATCTGTTTCCAGTGTAGCGTAGTTTCGCCGATCGTAGAAAACAAAATATAAGTATCCGTTCGATTGATCGATTGTCATCCATGCAAAAAACTGATGTCTATTTGGACCATCATTATTTACACGAATTGGAGGAGTCCAATTTAAACCACCATCAGAAGATTTAGTCAGCCAGACATCGGTATCGTTGTACCCGCTTCGTTGGTCTGTCCAGCAGATATAGATGTCTCCATAGTAACTGCTTGTACTCAGATCACAATTTATAACAGGAAAACCAGGCACAATTTCAACGCCGGGAACATTAAAAACAAGCCAGTTGATATGTGAGCCAGTAATATTAATATCATTCGGCAGCCAGGTAATACCGGCATCTGTAGATTTGTCAAACATCATTCCTTCAGGCCCCATCCATGTAACATATACTTCATTGTTAGGCCCGATCGCAGGCATTGGTGCATGATCACTGTAGTTGCCAGCTTGTGCGTTTCCTTTTCTGTCACTTACAACAACAGGAACAGACCATGTTAAACCCCCATCAGTTGAGCGGGATAATTGAATTTCAGAACTATCGAGCGAATTAAAACTTCCGTGCTCATCAAATTGAGCCCATGTCACATAAACATTTCCATTGTTGTGATCTATTGCTGCCCACTCTTTGTCATTGTCTTTTGTTCCATTTACACCTGTGTATGATCCATCTGACCAGATTCCTCCGATTGATCCAGTTTTCTGACAAACTACTCTGCTCATATCGGGCACTAAGTGAAAATAATAGTAGTTGCTGTTTCCATCCACAAGCACACAAGGATCGCCGATTACCCCAAATGAGGAATTGATAACGCCGTGTTCCCAGTTCATACCACCATCTGTGGAATAGTAATAGTTATCAGAGTTTGCCCCAACAAGTATTTGATCTGTATTGTAGGGATTAACAACTACTGAGGGCTCAACAGGCTCATAAGTATTTATTGAGTTCCCAACCATAATATTTTGGTATTGTGCAAAGGTTTGTAGAGTGAATAAATAAATGGCAAGTATGAATAATAATTGTACACTTTTATTCATCTGATTTCTCCTCTGAAATTTATGCAGTTAAACCTATGCTTTAATGGAAAACAACACAAGCACTAAAAATTGGTCAACTTTAATGAGTGATAAAGTTAATAAATATAAGATGATCGGTATAGAGCTACTGGAGGCTAGTACGTTGATTGGAAACTTATTGATTTAGAGAGAGATTTAACAGTTATCACCTTGCGAGCTGTATTTCCTGCTTGCGTTGTAAGCTGTAATCTTTCCTTATATTTGGAATATCAAAACGTGGTGTGTGAATTTCTATTGGAACGTTAGCTGTAAAATCAAAGCTCAATTGATTTGCTTTTCTTCTAGTCGAATTTCTCTTTCTTCCTCTCTTCATCAACTCAAATATTACGTGTTATTTTGGTGAGATCATTAGTTAATTTTGCAAAGATTAGTTAATTAAAAACCCGGTACAAAAGTGAAAATAATTCTTCACTTAAACAAATTATTTTTTAAAATTTTTTTTTAAAATAAAAAGCCCGGGTGTTAAATCCCGGGCGGTGGAGAAGAGATGATTTTACATCATCTATTTTAGTGAGACATACGTTGAATCAGTAAATGAATCATCGTTTCTTTGCTTATTTCGGAGGTACTGATTGTAAAAATTTGTTGCAAGTTTGCTTACTCTTTGACTATCATCAAATTCTCCTGCTCTTTTTACAGCGTTAATTGAAAGTGGTGTTTCGATTTTGTATAATGCTAAAGCAGCAGAAATTCTTTCCTCCTCACTTTCGCTGTCTTTCAGCATCCTCATTAACGGAATTATTGCCTCCTCTATTCTTAATTCACCCAGCATATAAGCAGAACTGGTTTTTAATCCCATATTTTCCGATTGCAAACCTTCAAGCAGACTTAACACAGTATTTTCAGTAATTTTTTCTCCATCACCATCGAAATCTGCGGCTGATAGTAAAACTTGAGTGCTGAAAAAGATGGCAGAAATTAAAAGGTACTTAAACGATCGATTCATAAGCTTCTCCTTAAATTTTTGGTTTTATTTCTACTATAGACTGTTTATAAGCTGTTTTTGTTTTGATTTTGGGGCGAGAGGGATAAGTAGATGTTAAACGGCAGATATTGTGTTTACGCTTATAAATAATTTAAGTTTTTTTTTAATTCAACCTCAGTTCTATGTTTTAGTGAAGTGATGTAATTGTTAACTTAACAATTACCTATCAACGGAGGAATTTTTGTTAAAAATTAATTTTCTATGTTAGTGAAGCGTTTTCCAGTAACTTTATTAAAATTAAATATGTTTCATATCTATGAATCACATCAAAAAAACAATAATTAACAGTTTATGGTTTACTGTTGAAGTGATTGGAATTTTTGCCATCGTACAAGTTGTGCGCTATGCTTTTTGTAATTGGAATGCACCTGCGATCGGATTATTTTTAACAGGAATTGCTTCACTGCTATTTACCGCTGCATATCTTTACGCACGATTCAAAGATAAACGTGATGGCAATAAGTCCACCGGAAGATCAATTACAGGTATATTTAGCTGATTATCTTCTAACTTTAAGAATTGACTAATTTTTCGTTTACCATTGAAATTTTTCAGCCAATAAGATAAATTCAGTGCCGTTTATCCAAATAATATTGAAGTTCATCTTATAATTTCTTCTTTTTACCCTTTGTACAACAGAAATTCATTTAATCGGAGGAAAATAATGTACAAGACAAAATTGTTTTACCCACTTGCTCTGCTAACAGTACTAATTTTGATTGGATGCAGCGGTAACCAGACCGAGCTTAAAATTGATTATGAAAAATATACCCTTGAAAATGGACTGGAAGTAATTTTTCACAATGATAAATCAGACCCTATTGTTTCGGTTGCAGTTTTATATCATGTTGGTTCAAACCGGGAAGTTAAAGGCAGAACAGGATTTGCTCATCTTTTTGAGCATATGATGTTTCAAGAATCTCAGCATGTTCCGCAGGATCAATTCTTTCAAAAAATTCAAAATGCGGGTGGCACATTGAACGGTGGAACCTGGAAAGATGGAACTGTTTACTATCAGGTTGTTCCAAACAATGCACTTGAAATGGTGCTGTGGCTTGAATCGGACAGAATGGGATTTTTGCTTAGTACAGTTACGCAGGAAGCTTTTATGAATCAGCAATCAGTAGTGCAAAATGAAAAGAGACAGAGATACGATAACCAGCCGTACGGGCATACAAATTACGTTCTTCACAAATTACTCTACCCCGAAAATCATCCTTACAACTGGCAGACAATTGGTGAACTTGAGGATTTAAGAAACGCTAAACTTGCAGATGTGCACGAATTCTTTAAAAAATGGTATGGACCTAACAATGCAACACTTGTTGTTGCAGGTGATTTTGAAAAAGAATCTGCCAAAAAGTTAATTGAAAAATATTTTGGTGAATTAAATAAAGGTGAAGACGTTAGTCCTCTTAATCCAATGACTGTTGTTTTGGATGAAACTAGAAGAGCTTACCACGAAGATAACTTTGCTACATCACCTGAATTAAGTATGGTTTATCCTTCGCCTCAGCAGTTTACAAAAGAGGGCTATGCTCTGAGTATTTTTTCAGAACTTTTTTCACAGAGCAAAAAATCACCACTTTATAAAGTTATAGTTGAGGAGAAAAAGCTTGCACCATCGGTTTCAACCTATCAAAATGATCAGGAAATTGCCGGAGAGTTTAGAGTTCGCATCAGAGCTTTTCCAGATAAAAGTCTGAATGATGTTGAACAGGCTGTGATTGAAGCCTTTGAAAGATTTGAAGTTGAAGGATTTACGGAAAGAGATCTTGATCGTGTTAAGGCACAAGTTGAAACAGCATTTTACAACCAGATATCTAGCGTATTAGGTAAAAGCTTTCAACTTGCATACTACAATGAATTTGCCGGCTCCCCGGATTTTGTTTCAAAAGATTTACAGGGATTGTTGGACGTAACCAAAGAAGATGTTTTGAAGGTTTACGATAAGTATATTAAAGGCAAACCTTATGTAATTTCAAGTTTTGTCCCGAAGGGAAGTGGAGAGCTTATAGCTGACAATTCAGAAAAATTCCCTGTAGTAGAAGAAAATATTGAAGAGCAAGATGTTATTGCAATGCAGCAGGGTGAACAAATGTCTTCAGATCAGATTAAAGTAGAAAAAATTGAGTCATCATTTGACAGAACAATTGAACCACCTTTAGGTCCTGAACCTTTAATTTCAGTACCACCTGTTTGGGAGGAAGAACTTTCTAACGGAATAACTATCTACGGTATTGAACAGAACGAACTTCCATTAATCAACTTTGCAATTAGTCTTAGGGGTGGGATGTTGTTAGACGATATAGAAAATGTTGGTGTTGCAAACTTGATGACTGATATTATGATGGAGGGCACTAGAAATAAAACTCCTATTGAATTAGAAGAATCAATTGAAGAGCTGGGTGCAAGTATAAATATGTATACAAGAAAGGAATCAATTGTTATTGAAGCTAACTGCTTATCATCAAAATTTGGAGATGTTTATGATTTAGTTGAAGAAATTCTGTTTGAGCCAAGATGGGATGAAAAGGAATTTGAAAGGATTAAAAATGAAACAATTGAAATTATCAATAGAAACAAAGCAAATCCAAATGTTGTTGGCTCAAATGTATTTAATAAAATAATTTATGGTCCGGAAAACATCTTAGCGAACAGTACTTTGGGTACAGAAGAAGCTGTTTCTTCATTTACTATTGATGATATGAAAAACTTTTATCAAAAATATTTTGTGCCTAATCTTTCTACAATTACGATAGTAGGAAACATAAGTGAAGATGATGCTGTATCCGATTTTCAATCGCTGGATATGAAATGGGAAAAGAAAGATGTTGAAATTCCAGAATACCCGTTTCCAGCAAGACCAGATGTAGCATCACTTTATTTTGTTGATTTTCCTGATGCAAAACAATCTGTTATTATGATTGGAAACCTTGCACTAAAATATATAGATGAAGATTTTTATCCAGCTAACGTGATGAACTATAAACTTGGAGGCAACTTTAACAGTTATGTTAATATGATTTTACGTGAAGAAAAAGGTTACACTTACGGCGCACGTACAAGGTTTTCCGGTTCACTTTATCCCGGATACTTTTTAGCTTCTTCAAGTGTTGTATCGAATGCAACCTTAGAATCGGTGCAAATATTTATCGAACAAATGAACAAGTATAGAGAAGGGATTCCAGAAAAAGATTTTGAGTTTACTAGAAATGCTCTTATTAAATCAAATGCTCGTGCATTTGAAACGTTAAATGCGTTACTTGGTATGCTTAATAACATTGCAACATATGATCTTCCATTTGAGTATGTGAAACAGCGTGAAGAGATTGTTCGAAATATGTCAATCGAAGATCATCAGCAGCTTGCAAAAGAATACATTGATCCAAATGTAATGACTTACGTTGTTGTTGGAGATGCAAAGACACAGCTTGAGCAGTTAAAAGCATTAGGACTCGGCGAACCAATCTTAGTTGACAGGGAAGGAAATCCTCTATAAACATTAAATGCAATTAATTAATTCCGGGCTGTTCCGAAAATATTTGGGACAGCCTTTTTTTATTACTTAATAATTGTAAATGTTACCCTATCTGATTAATTTGAATTCAAATTAATAGAAAGATTTGTCTTAAAACTATTAAAGCAGTAAAATGAGAGAATTCTTCAGTGTTCAGGAAGTTGCAAAGCTTCTTAACATTAGTCATTCCGGGGTTTTGTATCACGTCAGGTCCGGAAAGCTGAAAGCTCAACAGGTTGGGAAGATTTATATTATTGCAAAAGAAGACTTTGGGGATTTTCTTAAAAAACACCGCGAGAAGAAAAAGAAGCGCAAATCATCTCAAACAAAACTGGATTTTGAATAATCTAATCCCTGCAAAATTCAATCACTTCGTTTAAGTACATTATTAGTTCTTCATCACTCTTACCGGAAAGTTCTTTTATACGAAAGCAGTATGCAAATATTATTGGGATGGAAACGTTTTCTGTTGAGGTATAAAATTCATCTATTGCTTTAACCATGTCCTCAAGTGAAATATTTTCGGATTCACCCGCTTTAAGTAAATCATTTAACTCTTCACTGCAGCCCAAATGTTCAACTTCAGGAAAATTTTGCTGCAACAATCTGTAGCGTTCTAATATTTCACTCAAGTAATTATATTTTGAATCATCGTAAATGCGGAGTGGGTTGCTCATTGCTTTCCAGCTGTAACCGTTTTCTGCCCCTTTCGTATAACGATTTTCTTGGGCAACAGTTAGTACTGAAAAGAAAAGTAGAATCACAAAAAAATAATTACTTACTTTTCTCATCGCTCTCTTCATCAGCAGGAACAATCATTAACTCAAAATGTTTTAGCAGACTTTCAATATCATTTTTAATCCACTGCTCATCTTTTTCTGTCAGCTCAATGTCAACTACTTTCAAAATATCATATCTTATTTGAAGAGTAATACGCTTTCCTTTAATAAAAACTTTACTGTTTCTGTTAACTGTGGTTCGCTGAACTGTGCCAAGTACATTTGTGTAAAAGCTTTTATTTTCAAATATCGGACTCTTATTAACAACTTCTGTTATCATTTCTGTGTCAACATCATTATCCAGATCATAAATTGCTGTACAATAAGTAACCATATCTTTTAATCCACCACTTAAAACAATATTCTTTTTCATAAATTTTTCCTTTTGACTTTTTGTTGCTTTGCCATTCTGAAACTGTTTCAGAATCTACAATTTTAATTATTATGTTTAAAGAGATGCTGAAATAAATTCAGTATAACTAAATATGTAAGGAACTAATTTATGCCATCACATCTTTTAAGCAAATCTTCCTACATAAAAGGACTCCAATGCGAAAAGCATCTTTACCTTTATAAGCATCACTACGAGGAAATGGATGAGCTTACCGATATGCAAAAAGCAATCTTTAAGCGCGGCACTGATGTAGGAATTTTGGCACAACAACTTTTCCCCGTTGGAACTCAAGCAACTGAGGGTTCTCCGCCGGACTATAAAAATGGATTGCTTAAAACACAAGAATTAATTGAAGGCGGAGAGAATACTATTTATGAAGCTTCATTCCAGTTTAATGATGTACTTTCAATTGCAGATATTGTTGTTAATGAGAACGCTAACTTTAATATTTTTGAGGTGAAAAGCTCCACTTCAATTTCTGAAACTTATATAAATGATGCTGCACTTCAATATTATGTTATTTCCAATCTTGGAATAAACATAAAAGATTTTTCTATTATTTACATAAACAACCAGTACATCCGAAATGGAGAGCTTGATATAAAAAAATTGTTTTTTACAGAATCAGTTCTGGAATTAATTTTACCGTTACAGGATTTTGTTAAGGATAAAGTTAAAAGATTTAAACAGGTTTTGATGCAAAAGCACATTCCGCCGGTTGAAATTAGTGAACACTGCTATAAACCGTATCTGTGCGGATTTTATAATTATTGCAGAGAACATATCCCGGAAGATTCTATTTTTGATTTTTCAGGAATGCATCTGGCAAAAAAATATGAACTTTACGGTGAAGGAATTATAAAGCTTGATGATGTACCGGATGATTTATTACTGAGCAAAAATAATAAGCTTCAGCTTAAATCTTATAAAAACGGTAAGCCGTATATTGATAAAGATGCAATACAGAATTTTCTTTCCGATTTAAAATATCCTCTCTACTTTATGGATTTTGAAACATTCCAGCCCGCTGTTCCTTTCTTTGATGATTCACGACCATACCAGCAGATACCCTTTCAGTATTCAATTCATTTAATGAAAAAAGAAGATAGTGAGCTCAAACATTTTGAATTTTTAGCTGAGCCAGTAGAAGATCCGCGTAAAAAATTCATTGAAAACTTGCTGAATGATACTAGAGGTAAAGGTGATGTTATTGTTTACAACAAATCATTTGAAATCACACGTCTTAAAGAACTCGTAAGAGATTTTCCTGAATATGCAGATGAAATTGAAAAACTGACTCTAAGAATTAAAGATTTAATGATTCCGTTCCAGAGAAAATATTATTACTCCCCAGAAATGAAAGGCTCCTATTCAATTAAAGCTGTGCTGCCTGCGCTCGTTCCCGAGCTGAGTTATGATGAACTAGAAATTAACGAAGGCGGATTGGCATCTGCTGCATACGAAAGTATGCAGACTGAAACGGATTTGATGATAATTGCGGAGATTAAGCAGCAGCTGCTCGAATACTGCAAGTTGGATACTCTTGGAATGGTGCGGATTTTAGAAGAACTTAGACAATTGTGACAACCCGCAGACTTTGTTATAAAAACATTGGTGTTGAAGTGCTTAAACACTAATGTTAGAATATTTTTAAAGACCGTTGAAGTTCTTTATAATCTCTTATCAAACCTTAAGCGCTTTCTAAATGTATTTGTACAATACTAGCAAATACACCCTTAGCAAAATTTGTTAGATAAGAAAAATTACTTGTTATAGATATAGCGTACTTTTTGCAGGTAATTTTTCAAGGGATATTTGAAACGTATAAAATTGTTAAAAACAAAATCAATATCTAGTTATCATATCTGGTATAAGTTTTGTTCTTTTATGCTTTTAGGTAAAAAAGGGAGAACAAAATGAGATGTACTTTCTTTAAAACTTTAATTATTCTAACTGCACTTTTCACTTCCTTTGGACTGAATATTACAGGGCAAACCTCACCTTTAATTATTGATCACACTTGTACCAAGCTCGATCAAATCCCAACAGAAAAGATCGATGCCGCAAGAGCAAATTTGCATATTGCTTATGGTCATACATCTCATGGGAGCCAGATAACAACTGGAATGACAGGACTTGTTGCTTTCAAGGGGACAATGTTCGAATGGAACAATGGCGGTACAAATGGTGCACTTGACTTGCATGATAGAGGAATCGCTGGAGCAAACGATCTTGGAAATCCTAATAGAACTGCCTGGGCAGATGCAACAAGGAATTATTTGAATGATCCACAATACAGTGATGTTAATGTAATCATTTGGTCATGGTGTGGGCAGGTAAGCTCCGCTACAGAAGAAGATATTAATACGTATTTAAATTTGATGAATGAACTGGAAATGGAATTTTCGCACGTAAGTTTCATTTATATGACGGGACACCTGGATGGAACCGGATTAAATGGGAATTTACATATTAGAAATAATCAGATACGAGACTATTGCAATGCAAATAATAAAATTTTATATGATTTTGCAGACATTGAAACCTGGGATCCTGACTTCACTTATTTTGGTAATAAAATTCCTAACGATAATTGTGATTATGATTCCGACGGCAATTTAATTAGAGACTCAAACTGGGCTATTGAATGGCAAAATGCACATATTGAAGGCGTTGATTGGTATAATTGTCCTTCTGCCCACTCACAGCCTTTAAATGCTAATCAAAAAGCGTATGCTGCCTGGTGGCTTTGGTCTCGCTTGGCAGGATGGAATCCTATTACTGGTCTTAATTCTGAATTAGAACAAATACCAACTGTAATTGCATTAAATCAAAACTACCCCAACCCATTCAATCCAGCAACAATTATAAAATATTCAATTCCAGGAAGAAGTTTCATCTCGCTAAAAATCTACGATGTTTTAGGAAATGAGATTTCAACAATAGTAAATGAAGAAAAACCTGCAGGAAGTTATGAGATTGAATTTGCTGCAACAAATTTACCAAGCGGTGTTTATTTCTATCAATTGAAAGCAGGAGATTTTATAGAAACTAAGAAGATGGTGTTGATGAAGTAGGCTGTTAGAATTTGTCTCACTTCAAAGCCCCTATCAATGAAAGTTGTTAGGGGTTTTTATTTACCAATATTTGACATGTAACAAGTTAGTTGCTTCTAACAAATATATTTTGCAATTTATATAAGTGGTTCTACCCCTTAGGAGAAACGTATAGAATACGGTTCTCTTATTTTCCTTCCAGAATAATGTGCTTCCCCCAAGGAGTAGTGTAGATAGAAATAAAATTTTTCAATTTCACCCATTTCTGAGGCTGCTATGAAACGTGTAAAATACGTTTATATAATTTTATCTATATCAACTTAAAGCTGGTGATTTTGTAGAAACAAAGAAGATGGTGTTGATGAAATAGGATTTATAACAGATGTAATTTTTTGGGGAACAAATAATTAAATCATATTTACCAAGGAGGGCATAATGCTTAAATCAAGTTTCTCATTATTGAATTTATTCCTTTTCGTCATTTTTACAATGTTAGTTTACACTGGATGCCAACAACAGGAAGAAAAAACATACACCGAAGCTGAAGTCAAAGCAATCTGGGATAACAATATGCAGCTGTGGAATGGTGGCAACTTGGATATTGTTGATGATATGTATGCTGAAGGATGTGTGAGGCATAATGCAGATGTAGGAGATTCCGAAGGACCTAAAGGTGTAAAGGAATTTGTTAAGTGGGTATATACTGCTTATCCAGATTTCAAGGTTTCATTCGATAAACGATTTGAATTGGAGGATAGAATAATATCTCATTGGTCCGCAACTGGAACAAATGATGGTCCCTTAAATGAAAATATGCCAGCAACAGGCAAAGAAGTATCGTTTACAGGATTGGCAATGTCAGTAATTGAAAATGGAAAGATTACTGAGGAGTGGGTTTATTATAATCAATTGCCACTATACTCTCAGATGGGCTATGAATTGGTAATGAAGCAAGAGGAGATTGAAGAATAGAACAAAGAGAAATAGCTAATTAAGTCCTTAATTAATCTAAATATATTTCAATTAAAAAATTTAGGAGGCTACTATGAAAAGGGTTATTGCTTTAACACTTCTTTTATTTCTTGTTTTCACATATTCATCATTACTTGCCCAGGACACAGAAGAATCAGTAGAGCCGGGATTTTTTGTAATGAGTTACAACAAAGTACAAATGGGAGAGGTGAGTAAGGTTAATGCTTTGTTTGACTCCATTACTGTTCCGATCTTGGATGAGCTCAAAGGTGAAGGTAAGCTTTTGGGTTTTGGGCAGCTTAATCACTATTGGGGAGATGAGTGGAATGTAAATGTTTTTTATATCACAGAAGACCACGCATCATTTATAACTTTTTGGGATGAGTTCGTAAAGAGAATTGGTGAGAAACATACTGATGCATTCTCAAATATTGCTTCATATTTTCAAGCTCACAAAGACAATATGTATTTCATAAGACATATGAAATAGCAAACAAAAAAACGTGGAGGAAATAAAATGTCAGAAATATTGCTTCAAGTAAACTTTGACTTTAGTGTTTCAAAGGAGGAATATCAGAAGGCTGTTGCACCTCTTGCTGATAAATTCGCAGAACTTCCCGGACTTAGGTGGAAGGTGTGGATTCTTAATTCAGAGAATAGTGAAGCAGGTGGAATTTATATGTTTGAAAACCAAGCATCAGTTGATGAATATTTAGCTGGACCACTTGCAAAAATTGTTACAACACACCCTGCTCTTAGTAATTTCAGTATAAAACAGTTTGCAATTATGGAGGATGTAACTAAAATTACTCGAGGACCGATTTAGAACAAACATAAAATAACTGGGTGAGGTATTCCGCTCAATCCCTGTTGAATTTTAATGGCTGCATCCCCTCAGTCATTATTATTTGGCAGGGATTTTACTTATACTCATCACCAAATTAATCCAATCATCAACTTTTCTTATACGCATTAGTAACATTTTAAGTCTATAATAGTAAAACAGTCCATAACTGAAACAGTTTAAAATCAGGAGGCTTAAAATGAAGCTTAAAATACAAAAAAGAAATAGACTCGTTGTTGCTTCACTGTGTTTGTTACTGCTTACAGGTTTTGGGGAAATAAATGCTCAACCGAACTCTATTAAAGAAATTACAAATCAGAAGTATGCACTGGAAAATTTATTTGATGGTATAAAATCAAATAATAATGGAGTTAAAAGAAGTTCAATCTATTTTGTAGGTAAATATAGAATTTCTGAAGCCGAAGAGTTACTGATTGAACAGTTACAGAGTGAGCCAAATCCGAGTAACAGAATATTAATTGCTTTAGTATTATATAAATTGGGAAGTAATGATGGACTAAAAGCAGTAAAGAACCTAGCTGCGAAAGACCATAATATAAAAGTTAGAATAATGAGCACTCATATTTACAACGAATATTTAACAAAAGATTTTGGGAAGAATTTACCTTTGGGGTTCTCCTCTCTCAATTAGAATACTATTGATATAGAATTTTTTCTTAAACTAAAATCATTCATAAAGTTTCCTTGTTCCCGCCCTATAAGTAGGCAGGTGTTATTTATTAATTGCCAAACACCAACTGGTGCTTATCATCAAGAATAGTTGCTTCTAACAAATAATTTTTGCATTTTATAAATGAGGTTCTGCTTTTGAGGAGAAACGTATAGATTGCGATTCTCTAATTTTCCCTCCAGAATTTAGTGCTTCCCCTAAAAAGTAGAGTGGATTGAAATATTTATTCAATTTTACTTATAAGGAGGGTGCTATGAAATATTTAGTTAGCTTGCTCGTCGCAACACTATTTTTACTTATACTTGGTTGTATTGAACTTCCCCCAACAGAGTCCTCTGGAGTTTCACAAAAAATTAGCTGTCCGATTACCAAAGAAGTGATAAATCTTTACTTTAGTGTAAACGACCCTGTAGGAGGTTCTTTCCAGGTAATTGGTGAGGTTTGCTATATGCACGAGATTGTCGAGACTCAAGAAAAATCAACTGGTATTTACCTAGTTCGAGTTCAAATAGAGATAAACGCAGAATTATGCGGTAAATATGGAATGGTTCACTTGCCCTGGGAAATAATTGGCAGTAGTGATGATTATATTTATATAAGTAAAGAGTGTGTATACATTTTACAAAAAGCATATCCTATCTGCAATAGGGATGAATGTTTTCTCGTCGTGCAATACCTTGTAACTACAGAAAGTTTAGGTATTCCAAATATGTGGATAGATGATGCACCACCTAAAATAGTAACTGATAAAATATGAGATTTATCAAAAAGTATGAGTGATTCTGACTGAAAAGAGAATCAATCAACAAAAGAAATATTTATAAATATATTATTACATCACTGGGTGAGGAAGCATCCCCCGACCCCTTGTTAAATTTTAATGATTGCCTCCCCTCGGTCATTATTATTTGGCAGGGGTTTTTTTTATGTAAATATTTGATATTTAACAAGTTAGTTGCTTCTAACAAATAATATTTGCACATTTTAATAAGTGGTTCTGCCCCTTAGGAGAATCCTATTGAATGCGGTTCTCTTATATTCCTTTCAGAATATAGTGCTTCCCCCAAAGAGTTAGGATCTGAAATAAATCATTTATAGTTAAAATTTTTACAATCCCCAGACATTTCTATGACAATTGATGCAAAGAACTGAATTAGATTCAATTCAGAAACTAATTCACTTTACTAAAGGAGACTGAAATGAAAGGGAAGCAAGACTCAATAATAAATCTCCAACTATTGAAGAATTGGCTAAAAAATCGAAAAGTTAAAATTTTTTTATTGTTGTTATTATATCCAAATATAGTATGTTTTACACCAGACTCTACAGGCAACTCAAATTCATTTGTAGACTTGGTTCTTGGGATGGGTAAATATGCAAAAGCCACTTATACCTGTAAAGGTCAATTAACAAGTATTACAAAATATTCTTTTTTCGATTATGGAGCAGGATTTACCCATAAGATTGATGTATTAAATATAGGTGTGAGAGGCGGAGGATTTACAATTAACGATGCTGTTAATGAATCTCAAGAAAATTCTGCATATGGAAGTGCTTACACAATTCCTGCATATTCTTCTTTTTATATGAATCCATTTGTTGGTCTTGATACAAAATATTTTGAATTGAATGGAGGATTTTTATGGTTATCCAATTTAGCTCCATATGGAAGTAGTTTAAATGATTATCTTGCCATTGATGCAAGCGATATCCAAATAGCTGGCGATATTAGAATTGGGAATAAAGAAGCATTTCACTTTACTTCACAGTATTTAAGTAGTATCCCTCTGCTATCAAGTAGTATTTTTGATATGGGATTTGGATTTGGGAGTAACGAATCAAGAACAATGACATGGATAGGTCTGTCTGCGGGTCCGTTCCAGAATGGTGGGCTATCCATAAAACAAAATATTCAAATAACAGACAATTTCGATTTGTTATTAAAAGGAAGAATTGGTCAAATAGAATCTAATTTAGAGGGAAGCATCTCAGCTGGTGCAAGGTATAATTTTTAACAAAAATAATATTGTAATGACAAAGAGATGATGTTAATGAAATAAAGAATTAAAAGTAAAAAATAAATGCTTTGAAAAAATTTTAGTCGAAGTCACTATACTTTTTACTTGTATTAAAACTTTTGTCGATTGGATATTTTTTGCGATTGATTTCTATCTTTTTTGAAGCTGCCTCTAATAGATCAATTCCAAAATAATCTGATAAGTATAACAGATATATTATTATATCACCCATCTCCTCATTTATTTTTTCTCTTTTAGAATGATCAATTTTAGAAGTATCAATAGTATCACCTTCCCACAAAAAAAGCTCCTGCAGTTCAGCG
Source organism: Ignavibacteriaceae bacterium (assembly GCA_013042995.1). Classification (GTDB taxonomy): domain Bacteria; phylum Bacteroidota; class Ignavibacteria; order Ignavibacteriales; family Ignavibacteriaceae; genus IGN2. The sequence goes on from JABDPB010000105.1 coordinate 92,252, forward strand.
CATTCTATGTTTAGCGCAATTAACAAATTTTTGAGTGTGTGAAATTGTTTCCAGTTTCTTTCGTCCCTGAATTCTATCACTTTTAATTTTAATTCTTGGAGAGTCATGTTTACATCTCTTTGTGTTAGTAAAATAATTTTCAAATTGATTTTTGTAACTATAAAATTAGGGAAAAAGTAAACGGGAATTGAAAATCCCATAGAAGCTTAAATAATTTTAATACTTGTCTAATACCAAAAGTAGCCCATCAACAAGTTTAGTTGCTTCTATCAAATAATAATTGCAAATTAATAAAAGAGGTTCTATCCCTTAGGAGAAACTTATAGATTACGGTCTCTTAAATTCCTTCCAGAATTTTGTGCTTCCCCCAAGGCTTAGTGTGGATTGAAATCATTTTTCCATTTCAGACAAACAGGAGGTTGGTATGAAAAAATTTAATATAGAAGAGCGCGAGATATTTTCTCTTTTAACTTCTAAACAGATTGCAGAGATTAGTGAAGTTGCAGTCATTAAGGAATTTGAAGAAGGACAAATTGTCTACGATCAAAAGGAGACTGCAAAAAATCTATTTATCCTTTTGGAGGGTGAAGTCTCTCTTAGAATTCCTAGTAGGAAGGATTTGAGTATTGAAAAATTCTCCCTTGAAATAGAGAAAATCACATACCACGGTGAATTGTTTGGAACAAATTTTTTATTTGGTTTAAAGAGATATATGTCTCGTGCAAGGATTAAAAAACCATCAAAGATAATGATAATTGATGCTGAGAAGTTCTTACAGATTATTAGGGAAAATAAAAGTGAATTTGCAGTAATGTCATACTTAGCCAAAGTATACTTCCAGAGATACATCAATACAATGAAAGAATTAGAGGAACACTCCGAACAAACAAGCAATATTTGATGACATTTGTTAGTGTTACATTAATAGATTGGAATTTAAAGCGGTCCTGAGGGTGTTCAACACTTTGTTAAGTGGGTGTATACTGCTTATCTCGATTTCAAATTAAATTTCTATAAAATGAGCTCCTTATAACTGTATCATTTTGATATGCTTTCTAAAAGTGATTGCCTTGCTATGATTAAATGACTAAAATTCTTGTAAAATTGGTATGGCATTTAGGTTGACTAATAGTTAATGAAAGGTCTGAAATTAGATTCACTAAAAGGGAAATATAAATTTTGGCTGATTTCCAAAATAAGCTTCTTAAAGATATTCTCATCGAAAAAGTTAGTCTAACTAAAGCAACATATTTAGAAGTACAACCTTTCTGGGAAAAATTAAAAGTTGATAATGTATTCGATTCTAAAAAAATAATTATTGATCTATCAATTTGTACTTTTGTAGACTCTACCTTTAAAGGAATAATAGTTAAAGCATTTCGAAAAATAAAAGATAATGAGGGCGAGATGAAGTTGGTGCTACCTCCGCTGGAAGCATCAAATTCATTTAAGTTATCTGGAATAACACAATTGATAGAGTCTTTTGAAGATTTAGAGAGCGCAATTGAAAGTTATAATGTGACAATACCCACGAAAAATTTCAAACTTAATTTTGCAAATGAAAATTTTGAATCATTCTATACGTAAATATGGGACAACAGCAATTACATTTACTGGTATTGGGAATTATTTTAGTGGGAATAGCATTAGTAGTTGGGCTAGATAGTTTCCAGAACAAAGCTGTAGAATCAAACAGAGATGCTGTTATATTGGATCTAAATAACTTAGCTTCTTTTGCTCAAGCCCACTATAAGAAAACCCCTACCTATGGTGGTGGAGGATATAGCTTTATCGGCTATGATGTTCCTTCACAATTAAAATCAACTGATAACGGAACTTACAACTTGATTTCAACCCAAAACCAAAAAGTTATAATTGAAGGTATAGGTAAAGAGAAGGGCGGTAATTTAGGCTGCCGTCAGAGTCGTAATATTACCTACCGAATTATTGTAGAGCCAAATCGTTCTACGATTCAAAAAATTCTCTAGATTAAAAAAAATCAGTTATTTTTTAAATTCTTGATATGATTCTTATCAGCTAAGAACAGAAGGATATTTACTAATATAAATGATGACCCTGCTAAAATGAGTTTTAGCAACTTTGCGTCTCCGCATTAAAAAAATAACTGCAGAGACGCTGAGTCGCAATCCAATTATTTGTTATTCCAGCCGGGAACTCGTCCGGGTGTCCATGGTGCACCGTAACGTTCCATATCTGACTCGAGATTCTTCAAATCAACTTCTAACAATCTTTTTATGTTTACAAGCAGCGGTTCAAACTCTTCAGAAGCAGCTTTGTAGCTGTCGCGCTGAGTTTGGGTTGGAGTAGAAGTTGTTTTCCACATTCCCCATGCAATTTCATTTAGTCTGTTGTAAATTGTAGGATAAGTCGGCTCGTTGCGATTTGCAATTGTTTCATCTCTATAAAGATGCTGAAGAATATCTGCTGTTTCTTTTTTAATTCTGAGTGCATCATCCATTAAACTTTTGGGCGCATCAGGAGTTTGTTTGATTGCATAAATAAGCACATCTGTTTTTTCTTTCAGATCTCGAGTTGCATTTAATGCACCTTCAACTGCACGATTAAACTCCCAGAAGGTTTTCTGAAATGCAACCAGTTCTGCACGATCTTCAGCAGGTAAAGTTGAATTATCGAGCACTTTCGCCTCAAAAGACTGTATACCAGCAACCATTGTAAGCTCACCATCAATGCTTGTCCACATTTCAACAGAATAATTACCAGGCATCACGGGCGTTCCGCTTTCATTTTTACCTGTAACTTTTTTAACTGGATTTGTACTTGCAAATCTTAAGTCCCAGGTAGTTCTATTTAAGCCTGATTTGAAGCTCTCTTTTAATTTTCTAACTACATTTCCTTGGTCATCTTTTATAACAAAAAGCAAATAAGATTTTTCTTCTCTATCTTCTTCGCGCAATTCTTCCCACGTTGGGTAATATACCGGCTTGTTTTCTTCCGCAAGTTCTTTCTCTTTCTCGTTACGTTGCCCTTTTTTTGATTTTGGTGCTTCTTTTACATAATAAGTAAATGTTGCACCAAACGGTGGATTATCTGCTTTATAAAATGATGAGCCGAGTGAACTGAAAGTTCCTGTTCTTTTGATGAACATTAGTGCATCTTTTGCAGGGAACAGCAAATACTCATTTTCTTCAAGTGTTTTTTCACCAATTTCTCTCAGAGGAGTATAATTATCAAGCAGATAAAATCCTCTTCCGAAAGTACCGAGCACTAAATCACTTTCTCTTCTTTGAATATCAACATCACGCACGGCGATAGTAGGAACTCCGCCCTTTAGCTGTATCCATTTTTGCCCGCCGTTCATTGTGAAGAAAACACCGTACTCAGTTCCGATAAAAAGTAGTTCAGCTTTTTCGTGATCCTGAATTATTGAGTAAATAACTTGAGGTTCTTCCATATCACCTGTAATTGATGTCCAGCTTTTTCCTCTGTCCCTGCTCACTAAAACGTATGGCTTAAAATCGGATTGCTTATGATTATCAAATGTTGCATAAACAGTATTTTCATCGTGCAGTGAAGCATACAGACAGCTAACGTATGTCAATTCCGGTACGCCGGGGAATGTTTCAACCTTTCTCCAGTTTGCACCACCATCTTCAGTTACCTGAACCAAACCGTCATCGGTTCCAATATAAATTAATCCTTCAACAAGAGGGGATTCAGATAGCGAAACAATATTTCCATAAATAGATGTGGAAGCATTTTTTGCTACTGCATCAACACTCCATACTTTTCCCATTATCTCAAGTTTATTCCTATCTATTTGTCTTGTTAAATCAGGACTTATTGTTTCCCAGCTATTTCCCCTATCTTCACTTTTAAAAAGTTTATTTGCAGCAAAGTATAGTCTTGTATGTTTATGTGGAGAAATAATCAAAGGTGTATCCCAATTCCATCTGTAAGGTTCCTCGCCTTTCTTTTCCTGTGGTTTAATTGAAATCACCTCTCCGCTTTTTTTATCATAACGTGCTAATCCCCCGTATTGGTATTGAGTGTAAACAATGTTTGGATCTTTAGGATCAATTGCAGCTTCGTAACCATCACCACCTAAAGTTTTTACCCAATCGGAATTCATTATTCCTTCGTTGTTTATTGTTTGTGAGGGAACGCCCATACTGTTGTTATCTTGAGTTCCTCCGTA
>JABDPB010000071.1 GCA_013042995.1 Ignavibacteriaceae bacterium
CAAGACCGGAAAGACCATTTTTTGTCGATCAACTGTCTGAAAAAATTCCATATTATAAAAGAAGACTAAAAGTAAGACCCGGCATTACAGGCTGGGCACAAGTAAAACATAAATATGATGAAAATATCGAAGATGTAAAGGTAAAACTTCGTTACGATCTTTTTTATATCGAAAACATCTCTCTAAGAATGGATTTTAAAATCCTTGCAAGGACTATTTTAGTAGTATTGTTTGGTAAAGGACACTACAACTAATATTTAAAAATTCTTAAGTAAATTTATGTCTGATAAAACACTTGTAATTATACCTACATATAATGAACTGGAAAATCTACCGAAGCTTTTACCAGAGGTTTTTTCTCAGGAAGAAAACATAAATGTGCTGATAGTAGACGACAACTCTCCGGATGGAACTGCTGAATATGTTGAGGAGGAAATGAAAAATAACGAACGGCTTCATATCATTAAAAGGAATTCAAAACTAGGATTAGGTACCGCTTATATTGCTGGATTTAAATATGCTTTGGAGAATGGTTATGATTATGTTCTTGAAATGGATGCTGATTTTTCCCACGATCCAGACGAAATAGAAAACTTTTTGAGGGAAATACAAAACCAGGACCTTGTTATTGGAAGCAGATATAGAAACGGTGTTAATGTTATAAACTGGCCGATGAGCCGCCTCCTCTTGAGCTGGTTCGCAAACTTATATACAAAGTTTATTACAGGAATGCCTATTAAAGATGCCACCGGCGGCTTTAAATGTTTTAGAAGGCAAGTGCTGGAAGCAATTGATCTGGATGAGGTAAAATCGAATGGATATGCTTTTCAGATTGAAATGAACTTTAAAGTATGGAAAAAAGGCTTTCGCATAAAAGAAATGCCAATCATTTTTGTTGATCGAATGAAAGGCATGTCAAAGATGTCTAAAAAAATTGTTCGTGAAGCGATAATTATGGTGTGGAAACTCAGGTTAAAAAGTATGTTTGGATTATTAAAGTAGGGATGTGAGTTGGACCTTTCTATAATCATTGTAAACTATAATGTAAAAGAATTTCTTCAAAACCTTTTACACTCTATAGAAAAGGCATCAGCCAATATTACTAAAGAAATAATAGTTGTCGATAACGCATCCGACGACGGAAGCGTGGCACTGATTAAAAATAAATTCCCATCTGTAAAACTATTTGAAAATAAAGCTAACGTTGGATTCGGAAAAGCAAATAACCTGGCGTTAAAGATTGCAAACGGCAAATTTATATTACTTATAAATCCCGATGCAGTTGTTAGCGAAGATACATTCGATAAAATGATTTCCTTTTTTGATGAACATCCGGATGCAGGCTTAGCAGGCTGCAAAATATTAAATGCCGATGGTTCACTTCAACTAGCGTGTAGACGAAGCTTCCCTGGTCCGTGGACGTCTTTTACTAAAGTCACCGGTTTAAGTACTCTGTTCCCCAAAAGTAAATTATTTGCCCGCTACAATCTGACATATTTACATGAAGATGAAACTTATGAAGTAGATGCGATATCAGGCTCATTTATGATGATGCGAAAGGAAGTCTATGAGAAAATTGGTGGATTCGATGAACAGTTTTTTATGTACGGCGAAGACCTCGATCTTTGTTACAGAGTTCAGCATGCTGATTTTAATGTTTACTATGTTCATTCAACACAAATAATTCATTACAAAGGTGAAAGCACAAAACGAAGTAGTCTTGATGAAACAAAAGTATTTTATGATGCGATGCATCTTTTTGTTAAAAAGCATTTCTCTAGTTTCTTTTTGGTTGAAATAATCTTGAGAGCTGCTATTGGTTTTAGAAAGATATTTGCATTTTTAGGGAAACATCAGCTTCCAATGGTGATTGCACTTTCTGATTTTGTTCTTTTTAACCTCTGTTTATTTCTCTCAGAGAAAATTTATATGGGAATGACAGACTGGATTGGATTTCTCTCTCCAGCCTATCTGATTATTTATACTGTTCCAGCATTAATCCATGTTATTGCATCTTTTTTTACGGGAAGTTATAGGAAGGATTCACTTTCGGTTTTAAGAAGTGTTGGCGCAATGATTATTAGCTTTTTAATAATTACATCTCTAACATTCTTCTTTAAGCAGTATGCTTTTAGCCGTGCAGTAGTGTTGATTGCATTTGTAATTTTCTTTTTAGTTACGACTTTGTTCAGAATTATTCTAAAATTGTTCTTCCACATTGGTGTCAAACAGGATGGAACATTAAATAAACGCACAATTGTAATTGGGACAACAGATGAAGCTGTGCAACTGGCTAACAAACTTAAAAGACGTAAAACAGATGTCCATTCTTTTTTAGGATTGATTGGAAATAAAAGCGTGGATATTGGAAAAACTATAAAAGACTTTAAAGTAATTGGCAGTGTTCAAAACATAAAGAAGGTTTTAAAAGATCAAAAAATTAATGAAGTTATTTTTTCATCAAAGGAAATGTCATACCGTGATATGATGTCGCTTGTTTCACTTAGCCAATTAAACGGTGTTGAATATAAAATTGTTGGTACTGAAATGGATTTTGTTGTGGGTAAAACTTCAATATCAATGCTTGATGATATTCCTCTTGTGGATGTTAAGTATAACATCTCAAATCCTTCAATAAGGATAACTAAAACCATTTTTGATTATGGTTTGGGTTTTGCAGTTTTGTTTTTGCTCTATCCTTTCATATATTTCTCATCTAAGCTATCCAGTAATAAATCAGATATTCGAAAAATAATACTAAAAGTTCCATCTGTAATATCCGGTAAAATGAGTTTTGTTGGTCCTAAATTTTCAAACAACGAACATAAAAAATTTTATGGGAAGCCAGGACTTACTGGATTGTGGTATGTTGAAGATTTTGATGATACTGAAATGGAAAAACTGGATTTTTACTATGCCAAAAATCAAAACATATGGCTTGATCTTGAAGTATTGGGCAAAACAATAAGTAAAATTTTGAATAGGAATAAGTGAAAATGGGAAAAACAATTTTAGATTTTGAGAAACCAATTTTTGAGCTTGAGGAAAAGCTTGAAGAGATGAAAAATTCATCCGGCTCACTCGGAATTGACAAAGAAATTGCACGGATTGAAAGTAAAGTCTCTCAACTTAAAGAAGAACTATTTAAAGATCTCAGTCGTTGGCAGCGTGTACAGCTTGCACGTCATCCCGACCGTCCCTACACTTTAGATTTTATAAATAATATGTGTAAAAATTTTGTTGAGCTGCACGGAGACAGACAATTTAGAGATGACAAGGCAATTGTAGGTGGATTTGCAAAGTTAGGTAAATATAAGGTGATGATGATTGGTCAGCAAAAGGGGAGAGATACAAAATCTAATCTTTACAGAAATTTTGGAATGGCAAATCCTGAGGGATATCGTAAAGCTCTACGGTTAATGAAACTTGCAGAAAAATTTAACAAACCTGTAATTACAATGCTAGATACTCCGGGGGCATATCCCGGTTTGGAGGCAGAGGAAAGAGGACAAGCAGAAGCGATTGCTCGAAACTTGTTTGAGATGAGCAGACTTCGTGTTCCGATTATTGTTGTGATCATTGGTGAAGGTGCAAGTGGTGGCGCTTTAGGCATTGGTGTTGGCGATAAAATTCTAATGCTGGAAAATTGTTGGTACTCGGTTATTAGTCCCGAATCTTGCTCTAGTATTCTATGGCGAAGCTGGGAATACAAAGAGCAAGCTGCAGAGGCGCTTAAACTAACTGCCCCCGATTTATTAGAGCAGGGCATAATCGATAGGATAATTCCTGAACCACTCGGCGGTGCACATAAGGATCCCAAATCAATAGCAGATACTCTTAAAAAAGTTTTAATTGAAGAGCTCGATCAGCTTGTAAAGATTAAACCTGATAAATTATTTTCCAACCGCATCGAAAAGTTTGGAAAGATGGGTCCTTTCATCGAATAGTTTTACTGGGCTCCGCTCTTTTTGTCAATAGTTATTAATTTAGAATTTGAAAACATTTATTTCTATTGGAGATTTTGTTGACTTTTATTTCAAGCTTCGAGTTTCAAATCTAAACAAATTTCTTCCGCTATTAATTCCATCATCAAGTAAAAAAAGAACGACCAAAGCTTGGAATTCTGCAAGTAGTTTCTCACAAACAAATTGGTGGTCAATTCCGGCTGTGCAAAAAAGATGGAACAAATTAATTACAGGCGATGCAAATCTTCATTATTTCAAATACCTTGTTGACAAGTATCTATCAGAAAGATCAAATTTGAAATTACTCTCTCCTGGTTGCGGTACTGGAGAGAAAGAATTGAAGTTTGCGCAGTTCAGCAACTTCAGTTCAATAGATGCTTTTGATTTATCACCTCAAAGAATAAAAGTTGCAACTGAAACTGCGGAAAAACGGGGGGTGAAAAACGTACATTTTATAATTTCAGACAGTAAGTCCTTTAATTATAAAAAAAATTATTACGATGTTATTCTTTTTGATTCCTTTTTACATCACATAAAAAACTTAGATGAAATTCTAAGTAAAATCTACTTTAGCTTAAAAAAGAATGGAATATTTATCATTAATGAGTACGTAGGTCCGAACAGGTTTCAATGGAGCAGTACGCAATTAAAAACGTCGAATAAGGCACTAAAAGAACTCCCACAAAAATTTAGAAAAAGGTTTGGAACAAATAATGTTAAATCAAAAATTTACAAGCCTGGTATAATTAGAATGATTTTATCCGATCCGTCTGAGGCCATTAAATCCGAAAGTATTTTATTGAGGGTTAAGGAAAGATTTAATGTACTGGAAGAAAAACCCTACGGAGGGAACATATTACATTTAACTCTAAAAGATATTTCACAAAATTTTATTATAGAAGATGATGAAACTCTCAATTTACTAGATGAACTTTTTGTTATTGAGGATGAATTTTTAAAGAATAGCCGTAAAAGCAATTTTATATTTGGTGTTTATTCGAGACTGGATAAAAATTGATTAAATTCCCAAAACACGACTAAAGGTTTATTATAGTTTTAATATACCCCGATTCATTCGGGATTTTTTATTTTTGACTGACCATTAATTATATTTTTTTATGCTTATCCATAAAACATTCGTGCGAGTACACTACGCAGATACTGATCAGATGCAGTATGCTTACAACGGAAAATTTTTTGAATATTTTGAAGTCGGTCGAACAGAAATGATGCGTGAACATGGGTTGCCTTATAAAACCATTGAAGCAGAAGGTTTTCAAATGCCAGTTCGTGAAACATATATTAAGTTTATTAACCCTGCATTTTATGATGAGCTGCTTGAAATTGAGACCCGCGTTGAAAGCTTACCGCAGGCTCGTGTGCATATTGATCATACGGTAACCAGCAAAAACAGAAAAGTTGTAATTGCAGAAGGACACGTGGAACTTGCATTTATAAATAAAGAAACAAAAAAAATATCGCGTGCACCTCGTTTTTTTATTGATGCTATAAAAGCAGAATTCTATAAAAGTTAAAATGATTTTAACCGGAATCTTAATTCAATCTAAATGTAAATGTTTGACAAACTAAAGGAACTCACAAAAGATACTGCTATATACGGCATCAGCACAATTGTCGGTAGATTCCTAAATTTCATTTTAGTTCCCTTTTATACAAATATTTTTGCTCCCTCCGAGTACGGAATAATACAATTAATTTATGCATACATTGGAATTCTGATTATTGTTTGTGTCTATGGATTGGATTCCGCTTTTCTAAAGTATGCTGCTTTTAAAGATTTTGGTGATGAGAAAGACAATTTTTCAACTCCATTTATTTCGATAGTAGTAACATCAGTTGTTTTTACCGGGGTAATTGCTTTAAATACCGGTTCAATTGGAAATGCCCTAAGCATTCCGCAAAATTATTTTTATTTAATTTATATGGCTGCAGCGTTAATTGCATTTGACGCCATTGGTGTGGTCCCTTTTCTTAAGCTTCGTTTGGAAAGAAAAGCTGCAAAGTTTTCAACAATAAAAATCATTAATATCTGTGTTAACCTAATTTTAAACATTTATCTTATTTTATTTTTAGGGTGGGGTATAGAAGCTATATTAGTTAGTAATCTTGCTGCTTCATTTGTATCACTTCTATTACTTTTACCTACAATAGTTAATTTTATCAGACTTAGATTTCATATCCCATTGTTCAAAAGGTTGTTAAAGTTCGGGTTGCCTTACTTACCCGGAGGTTTGGCAGTGATGGTTGTGCAGGTAATTGATGTTCCCATACTTGAAAAGCTAACTGATTTAGGGACCGTCGGAATTTATAAAGCAAATTACAAGCTTGGTATTTTTATGATGCTCTTCGTTAGTATGTTTCAGTACGCGTGGCAGCCTTTCTTTTTGCAAAATGCAAAAGATCCACAGGCAAAGGAAATGTTCTCTAAAGTGCTGTCTTACTTTACATTGGTTGGCAGTATTATTTTAGTATTTCTTTCATTGTTTATTACAGATTTAGCAAAAATTCAAATTGAGGGTTATTCATTAATCGGATCTAAATATTGGGCGGGTTTAAACATTGTGCCGATTATTCTTCTGGCTTATTTAATCAATGGTATGTACGTTATTTTTTCTGCAGGAATTTATATTGAAGAAAAAAGTATTTATGTCCCCCTTATTGCAGGCTCCGGAGCAATTATAAATATTGTCGCTAACTTTAGTTTAATCCCAATTTTAAATATCACGGGTGCTGCCTTAGCAACTCTTGCAAGTTATTTGGTCATGGCTGCAGGCTATTATTTTGTAACTCAAAAATTTTACAAGGTAAAATATGAGCTTAGAAGAATTGGTAAAATATTTTTGGCAGTGTTTTTAGTCGGAATAACTTATTACTACTTGCTTCTGAGTGAAAATTTACTGCTCTTATATAAACTATTAATACTAATTGGTTTTGGGTTGTTCATTTATTTTATTGCAGTTGATCGCGCAGAAATAAATTTAATTAGAAAAAAATTATTGGAAAGCAGGAAAAAGTAATACTGGAAGCAGAAATTAAAATAAAATTTAAAAGAATTGATGATGAACTTTTGCACATTCCGCTTCCCGCTTATGCTACGAAAGGCAGCGCTGGAATGGATGTGCATGCAGCAATTAAGGAACCATTTATTATTAAACCAGGTTCAGTTGAATTAATCCCCACAAACTTTTTAATCGAAATTCCAAAAGGTTACGAAATGCAGGTAAGACCAAGAAGCGGTCTTGCAATAAAGCACGGTATGGGAATTTTAAATTCACCGGGAACTATAGATTCTGATTACAGGGGCGAAGTAAAAATTATATTATTCAATTTTAGTAAAAAAGATTTTGTGATAAATCCCGGGGATAGAATTGCGCAAATAGTGCTTTCAAAAGTATATAAGGCAAATTTGGTGGAATCTAAAGAACTGAATAATACAAAAAGAGGTGCAGGCGGTTTTGGACACACTGGCAGGTGAGTAAATTTAATATTGAACTCCTTCATTTTTTTAAGATGATTGGTTATTATTCGGAACAGAAATTTTCATTTCCTCACACGGTCTTTTTCATTTTAATAGAGCAAATATAAATGCCGGAATTCATTCATCTCCATAATCACAGTCATTACAGTTTGCAGGATGGTGCCTGCACAGTTGATGGGCTAATTAATGCTGCAAAAAAACATGGAATGAAATCTGTTGCTTTGACAGATCACGGAGTAATGTACGGCGCAATAGAGTTTTACAGAAAAGCTACAACCGCTGGAATAAAACCGATAATTGGAATGGAGGCCTATGTCGTATTTGATGGAAACAGATTCGAGAGAAAGAGTAATCAAAATAATGGCAATGGAAAAAAAAGAAAAAACTATAATCACCTAATTTTACTCGCAAAGAATTATGAAGGCTACAAAAACTTACAAACGCTTACCACACTAGGGCACACCGAAGGATTTTACTATCGCCCCAGAATTGATCTAGATTTAATCAGAAAATATCGCAACGGACTTGTTTGTACTTCTGCTTGTGCAGGAGGTGTTGTTTCTTATCATTTAGTAAAAGGCAACTACAGTAAAGCAAAAGAGGTTGCTAAAACTTATAAAGAAATTTTTGAGAATGATTTCTATCTCGAAATCCAGGATCACAACATGAGTATAGAAAAACCAATTCTTCAAAACATGCCTAAACTTGCAAAAGAGCTTGGAATAAATCTGGTTGCGACCAACGATTGTCATTACATAGAACCTGACCATGCAACTGCGCACAATATTTTACTTCTGCTTGGTGATAAGATTGGTGCGAACTATAACGATTTAAGATATGGAACCGACCAGGTGTATTTCAAATCAGCAGAGCAAATGACAGATTTGTTTAAGGAGTACGATGGTGCAATTGACAACACTTTAGAGATTGATTCCAAAATAGATTTAAAGCTAGATTTTAGTGAATATCATTTTCCACAGTTTCCAATTCCAGATGATTCTCCTGTAAAAACCATTGATGAATATTTCGAACTGCTCGCTCGAAAAGGATTAGAAGAGAGGGCCTTAGAAATTACGAAAGAGGTGGAAGACAGGTTCAACTTTGAGATTGATGCAATAAAAACCATGGGCTTTTCCGGTTACCTGCTTATTGTACAGGATTTTATAAATACAGCGAAGAAAAAAAATATACCAGTTGGTCCCGGAAGAGGAAGTGTTGCGGGCAGTTTAATCGCATATGCACTTGGTATAACAAATATTAATCCATTAGAATTTAATTTACTGTTTGAACGATTCCTAAATCCCGCAAGAAAATCCATGCCCGATATTGATGTTGATTTTGCAGATGATCAACGAGGCGAAATAATTGAATACGTGAAAGATAAGTACGGTCAGAACAGTGTTAGCCAGATAATAACATTCAACCGCTTATCATCTAAAGCAGTGATAAGAGATGTTGCAAGAGTTTTAAAGATACCGATTCCTACTGTAAACAACATTACAAAACACATTCCTTCAAAATTTGGGAAAGTTTATAAAATTAATCAGGCGCTTGCAGAAGTCGCCGAACTAAAATGGGTAAAAGATTCTGAAGACGATGAAATCAGAGAGTTGATAAAACATGCGCGTGTTTTGGAAGGAATGAATAGAAATGCTTCAAAACATGCGGCAGGTGTTGTAATAACGCCGGGTCCTGTAAGTGAGTATGTTCCATTGGCAACTGCAGTTTCGCAGGAAGAGATTGTTACACAGTACAATATGAAGGACATTGAAAATGTTGGATTGCTAAAAATGGATTTTCTCGGCTTGCGCACACTTACAATAATACGCGACACGTTGAAACTTGTGAAGAAAAATTATAATGCAGAAATAGACATTGATAAAATTCCATTCGCTGATAAAAAAGTATTTCAGCTTTTTACAAAAGGACAAACGACAGGCATATTTCAGTTTGAATCACCACCGATGCGTGAATATTTGAAAAAACTTAAACCGACTTCTTTAAGTGATCTTGCTGCAATGAATGCACTTTACCGTCCAGGCCCGATGGAATTTATTGATGAATTTATTGATAGAAAATTTCAAAAGAAAAAAGTAGAGTATTTGCATTCTATCTTGGAAGATATTCTCAAAGAAACTTATGGAGTAATTGTTTACCAGGAACAGGTTATTCAAATTGCCAATAAAATTGGTGGAATGAGCTTAGCCCAAGCAGATATTTTACGTAGGGCAATGGGTAAAAAGGATCTGCTTGCTATGAAAGAGCAGAAAGACAAATTTATTAAAGGTGCACTTGCTAATAAAATAAGTAAAAAAGTTGCAGAAAAAATCTTTAAAGCCATTGATAAATTTGCAAACTATGGTTTTAATAAAAGTCACGCGGTTGCGTATAGTTACATTGCCTATCAGACTGCATATTTAAAGACTTATTACACTCCTGAGTTTCTTGCAGCTAACTTAACAAATGAATTTTTAAATACAGACAAAGTAACAAAGTTCTTAGAAGACTGTAGAAAATTAAAAATAGAAATTCTTCCACCGGATGTTAATAATCCGTCTGTTAACTTTGATGTTGAAGATGGTAAAATAATGTTCGGTCTATCAGCAATTAAGAATGTTGGTAAAGGAGCAGTTGAGGAGATTATTAGTATCAGAGAAAAGTTAGGAAGAGACTTTAAAAGCATCTACGATTTTTGTATGAACGTTGATACAAGGATTGTAAACAAACGTGCCATGGAAGGATTAGTTACAGCCGGTGCATTTGACAGCACAAATAAGAACAGAGCTGCGCTTTTTACGGCAATTGAATCTGCACTTGATTTGGGGCACAAATGCCAAAACTCTAAACTTGTTTCCGATGAAAGCCTGTTTGGCGGAACAGCAGAAATAAAAGTTGCTGAACCAAAACTACCGGAAGCTGTACCATGGAGCGAAAAGGAAAATCTTGCAAAAGAAAGAAAAGTAGTTGGTTTTTATGTAACCGGACATCCGCTACATAAATTTGATGTTGAATACAAATCGTTCGCAAATTTTCAGATTGGTGATACCGAAAATCTTAAAGAAATTGAAAACGTTCGTTCGATAGGTGTTATTACGGAGGTTCGTACAAAGTTGGATAAAGCAGGCAACAGAATGGCATTTTTTACAATTGATGATTTTTCGGGTTCTTGTGAGTGTTTAATGTTTTCAAAAGTCTTCTCTGAATACGGAAAATTTGTAATTGAAGAAGAACCTGTTTTTGTTGTGGGAAATTTAGAAAGCAGCGGTGATACTGTAAAAATGCATGTTAATAAATTACTTCCTTTGGAATTAGCGCGTAAAGAATTATCACAAAGTATTAAACTGATTATTAATAGAGATGAAGCAATACCTGAAACTTTATTAAAGCTAAAGCCTTTATTGCTAGCGAATAAAGGAAAAGTTCCTGTTTATCTTCAATTAACTTCTAACGGAACAAAGGGCAGTTTGTATGCACTAAATGATTTAAGAGTAGAACTATCGGCATCATTAATTTCAAAGGTTATCAAGCTACTTGGCGAAGATTCGATTGTACTTTCTGTAAAGTAATTTCATAATCCTATTTACTTTTCAATTAAAGAAAACAAATACTTGTATCCATAATCCCTATTTGTTATTATTACATCCGTTTTTAACTCAATATTTTACTTTTGTGGATAGAGAAGAAAATAAAAAATACTGGGCATTAATTTTAGGCGCATCGTCAGGTTTTGGCGGCGCTACCGCGATGAAACTAGCTGAAGACGGCTATAACGTAATTGGTGTTCATTTAGACCGCCAGGCAACAATGCCCAATGTGGAAAAAATAATTGATCATATAAAATCGCAGCAAAGAGAAGCGATATTTTATAACGTAAATGCCGCGGACCAGTTTAAGCGGGTTGAAATTGCCAAAGAGCTAAGTGAAAAGCTGAACGGACAGCCTGTAATTAAAGTACTGATGCACTCACTAGCTTTCGGTACTCTTAAACTTTTCATTCCAGAAACTAATGAACAAACAATTACGCATGCTCAAATGGAAATGACACTTGATGTAATGGCGCATTCACTTGTTTATTGGGTTCAGGAAATCCATCTCAATAATCTATTGGCAGATAAAGGAAGAATTTTTGCAATGACCAGCTCAGGAGGGCATACGGCAATCCCTTATTACGGAGCTGTATCTGCTGCAAAGGCTGCGTTGGAATCTCATGTCCGGCAGCTTGCAATAGAACTTGGACAAAGAAGTATTTCAGTTAATGCAATTATGGCTGGAGTTACAGACACACCAGCTTTAAGAAAAATTCCGGGCAACCAATCTATGATTGAAATTGCTAAACAGAAAAATCCGCACGGTAGATTAACAACACCTGAAGATGTTGCAAAAGTAATCTCGCTTTTGTGTCGAGATGGAGGTGAGTGGATAAGCGGCGGATTGATTCACGCTGATGGAGGAGAAGATATCGTAAGTTTTGTGGGGAAATCAAAATAATACTTTATATAAATAAAAAATAATGCAAAAGGAAATAAAATGAAACCAGTGGAAATTACAGACGATAATTTTGAATCAGAAGTTCTTAAATCTGACACACCAGTACTAATTGATTTTTGGGCAGTTTGGTGCGGTCCTTGTAAAATTATTGCTCCCATTGTAGAAGAGTTAGCACAGGAATACGACGGTAAAATAAAAGTTGGCAAGCTCGATGTTGATTCGAACCAACAAACATCAATTAAGTACGGCGTAAGAAGCATACCAACTCTTTTACTATTTAAAGACGGCAACGTTAAAGAAACGATCATTGGTGCTGTTCCTAAAAAACTTATTGTTGAAAAATTAAATGCAACTGTTTAAAGCAATTAAATTTAGCATCACAAAAATTTATTGAAAAAAATTTTAATAGCCGATCCGCTTGATCAATCTTGCATAAGTGTATTCGAATCTGCTGGTTTTGCATTGAATTATTCAACCGAAAATTCCCCCGAATCACGTCTGAAGAAAATTAAAAATTATAATGCTCTTCTTGTTCGAAGTACAAACAAAATTACCTCCAGAGCAATTGTAAATTTGAGCTTACCAATTAATGCAGAAAATAAAAAACTAATTCTAGGTATAAACGGCAAAATTGACATTTTTACGGTTAGTATCAATAATTGGCGGAAAATTCAATCTCTTGACATTTTAAGGAAAAAAAGTTAATTCTAAACACAAAATAATTAATAATATTAACGCTTGACATAAAAAAATGCCTGTGTTATTTTGATTTGAACAAATTTTACAATTTGGTAACTCGGGTATTATCTTAATAGAATACTCTTTTTATTGAAAAAGATAAACAACTAATCAATCATTCTTAAACAAAATAGGAGTGTAGCATGCTACATAAATTTACTGCATTAGTAGTCATTCTACTTTTATTTGGGTTTGGGTTTACTCAAGCTCAGGATTATTCAAAAATCACAAAACCAGATGTGGTAATTACTGGTGAGGAAACTCCGGATATATCTAATCTTCCGGTAGTTGAGAATTCCAGTGTTATTACTTTTGATAATGTTGTTTCTGCCAACGGTTTAGTTTGGGATGTAAGCAACATTACTGATAGAAAAACAGGATACGATCTCCAATCTAATGCATCAACTCAGCAGGTTTGGGTTGATCCTAACAATCCTGATTTTGTTCACGCGATTTTTACAAACTCGCAGGAAAGTGCCACTTGGGCAGACAGAACTTGTTTGTATTTTGGTAGCACTGATGGTGGTGCAAACTGGTTTGAGTTTGGCGGAGTTCCTGTTAATACCGGTACTGATGGCCGATCAGGTTTTCCGGCTATACACGGATTATCAACTGGTGAAGCTGTTATAGCGAATCATAACAATGCCAGTGGAACACCCACAAGGACAAAAATATTTGTTGACAATAGTCCCTTTGAATATAATTTTTCAGAAAATGATCCTGGAATGGCTGGATCAGAAGGTGAAGCAATCTGGCCAAGATTAACTGTCAACAATGATAATATAGTCTTTGCTTCTTCTCAAAATGGTCCTGATAGTTTCTTTGTTAACACACATGATTTATCAGCTTTTGGTGGCTGGCAACCTTTTGATGGCGAGCAGGCTGAACAATACGCATTTGCAGTTTCTGATGGCGGCAAAGTAGGTATGGCCTATAATGGTCAACCACCTGCTGCTGATGGCGATGTGTTTTATGTTGAATCTACTGATAACGGTTTAACATGGACAGCACCTTTAAAAATATTTGATCGTCCTGATGCTCAGGATACATCAATGGGTGCAATCAGAGGAGTTACAGTTACATTTTATGGTGAAGAACCTTGTGTATCTTATGAAATTTGTCAGCAAATATGGTCTGGTGGAAACTATTTCCCTGGCTTACCAAGTGAAATACACTTCTGGTCACCAAATATAAATGGTGGTAACCCCAAAGTTGTTGCAGATAGTAACAACGTACCTTATTATCCGTATCTCGGAACAAACGATGTTCAGGTTCCGGTTTGCCGTCCTGTGTTAGCTCGTTCAGAAATGCATGATTTTATCTTACTGGCATTTGATGCTACTACAGAAAATTACCAGCCAAGTGCTGATACAACATCATATTGTGCTGGCTACTTTATGTATTCAACCGATGGCGGTGAAAACTTTACAGATCCTGAAATGTTTACTCCTGTTGGTACCCCAATAATGGATTTCAGATATCCAAGTATTACTCCTATAAATCCAGTTAGCACTACAGATGAAGATGTAGTTAATGTACACATCGTTATGCAAGGCGATACTATTGCAGGAAGCACTGTAAATGCTGCTGGTCAGCCTGTTGGTGTAACTGCTCAATATTATCACTTCAAAACTCAGCTTGTAGTTGAAAATACAGGACAGGATCCTTTAGTTGTAAACGAATTTAATCTTGAACAAAATTATCCTAATCCTTTTAACCCAAGCACAAGCATAAACTATACGCTTGCTGAAAGAAGCAATGTTTCTCTTAGAGTTTATGATGTGTTAGGCAACGAAGTAGTAACATTAGTTAACACTTCTCAGGATGCAGGATCGCATACAATTAATTTTGATGCCTCCAGCCTTGCTTCAGGCTTATATATTTATACTTTGAATGCAGGCAGCTTTACTTCATCCAAAAAGATGATGCTGCTTAAGTAATTAAGATAGCTTTATTACACGGGTGGATTTACCAATAAAATTTATTGGTTAATTCGCCCGTTTTTTTTAAGTGCTATAAATAATAGTTCTTTGATTTAGTTAGAATAAAATTTCGCTTTAATTCAGAAGATATATATTAACTTTTCGTGGAGAAGAGATGAAAAATATTTATACTATTCTTCTGGCAGCGTTATTCATTATCTCGAATGCTTCATTTGCCCAAACGGGAGTTGGTAAAATGAGCGGAAGAGTAATGGATGCTGCTACCGGCGAAGCGCTGATTGGTGCAAATGTAATTTTACTTAACACCAATTTAGGTGCCGCCACCGATATAGAAGGTAACTACTTTATACTCAACATAACTCCCGGAACTTACGACGTTAAATTCAGCTACGTAGGTTATGCCCCTAAAACTATTGAAGGTGTTAGAGTTGTAGCTAACATTACCTACGATCTGAATGTAGATCTTAGCACAGATTTTACTCTGCCCGACATTGTGGTAGTTGATAAAAAGTTCTTTGAAGAAAAAGCCACAAATACCACTAAAGTTATTGACTCCGAACAAATTTCCAGGTTACCTGTGCGAGGGGTTCAAAATCTTGCCTCGCTTCAATCAGGTGTTGTTATTCAGGAAGGTAGTGGTGGACAGGATGGAAACGCCAGTATCAATGTCCGTGGTGGAAGAGGCAGCGAGGTTCTTTATATTGTAGATGGTGTGCCTCAAAATAATCTTTATAATAGAGGAACCGTTGCCCAGGTAAGTAATACAGCAATTGACCAAATTTCTTTTCAGGTTGGCGGTTATGAGGCTAAGTACGGGCAAGCACAATCTGGAATTGTAAATGTAACTACAAAATCCGGTCAACCTCACTATAATATTTTTGCCGATGTTCAATCATCAGATCTTCTTAAAACTGATGATTTCGGGTCAAACTTATATTCAGTCTCTCTTAGTGGACCTATCATTCCAGGTATACCTGAACATACTATCTTCCTATCTGGTGAAAGAGGTTGGTATCAAGATGCGGATCCACCAGCAGTACCGCTTGAGTTTTCTACTCGACAAGATGGTAGCCTTTTAGACAATCCGATTATCCAAAAAACCATTCCAAATAACCCGTCAAGCGTTTGGCGCTTTAACGGAAAAATTAGCTCAAGGTTTGGTGGATGGACAGTTCAATTAAGTGCATTATTAAATAACAGAATAGCTAAAAATTCTAAAACCAATACATCTGTAAGACAATATAAAAATGCATCTCAATTTATAGAAGAATTGGAGGAAGAAAATTATTCTTATAGCGCGCGAATCTCACAAACTGTAAGTAACAGCACATTCTGGAACTTAAATATAGGCTACAGACAGTTCGAGTTCCAAAGATATAATCCGTTTCTTAAAGGGGTAGAAAATCAGATACTTTATGGCGACAGCACATGGTGGGCTAATGAATCTGGTATGAATGTTACTCTTTTAGGTGATGGACGTAGAACTGAGAATATTGATGAAAATGGTGTTTATCGTCCCTATGGATATTCACTTGGGCTATTCCAGCAAAGGGAAGATTTATCTTATGGTGCTGATTTTGATTTAACTTCTCAAATAGATAATCATCTTGTTGAATTTGGAGCAGGAATTAGTCAGCATACTGTTAGAGGCTACGGAAATTTTGCTTACATTGTTGCCGGAACAGATCCTACTCAACCCGAGAATATCAGATTTGCACAAAACCAGCCATTTGTGTTTGGCTATGATGTTACTGGAAAAACAAAAACATCCTCCGATGATCCAGCATCATTAGATTGGCTTGCAGATCCTGATATTGGTTCCCATCCTTCAATGGCTGAATTTTTAAGACCAAGACAACCAATTATCGGATATCTATTCTTACAGGATAGATTTGAACTTGAAGATTTAGTTTTAAACCTTGGCATTAGAATGGATTATTTCGATATCAAATCACATGAATTTAGAGACCCAACTTTGCCGTATGCAGGCGGTTTAGATCCAAATAAATTTGATATTGAAGATTTTAAATTAAAAGATGTTGAAGTTGAGTTTTCCCCAAGAATTGGTATAGGTTTTCCAGTTACTGAGGCTACAGTTTTTCATGCTCAATACGGAAGATTTATACAAGTTCCTGAACTTAATGATATGTATGGCGGGCCATTTGACTACAACCAGTTTATAACAATGTCACCTCAGAATGGATTTAACGGTGGACTGATTAGTGAAGAAACAACTCAATATGAACTTGGCTTTAGACAATTGTTAGGTGCAAATTCTGCATTAAACATTACTGCATTTTACAAGAACACTAAATCACTTGTAAATGTTCAGAACAACCAGTATCAAAGAGTTGAAGGCGGCGAAGTATTAAACGCTATTTATAATGTTAATGCTGATTTTGGAACAATAAAGGGTCTTGCATTTTCTTTTGATGTTACGAAGCTGAGCTATTTTAGCGCTTCACTTCAGTATACTTTCTCAATTTCAGAAGGAACTGGTTCTTCAACTAATTCCAGTCAGACTGCAGTTTTTAGAAACTTAGACAATCTTCCTCCAAAAGTAATTGCACCTTTGAATTTTGACCAAAGACATACAGCAGTTGCCATTGTAGATTTCTTCGTACCTGAAGGTGAACTCGGTTTCTTTGAACTCTTTAATGCAAATGCTATAATTTCATTCAATAGCGGAAGGCCTTATACACCGGTTGATCAATGGGATATTTTAGGTGATAATGGATTACTTGCCGACAATACAGGATACATTAACTCAGCTTTTAGTCCAAGTAATTTAAGAATTGATATAAAGGTAGAAAAAGGATTTCATATTGGCAATCTATATATAACACCCTATGTATGGATAGAAAATCTACTTGATACTGATAATGTTGTCCGGGTTTGGAGATCCACTGGCAGTGCATATACAACTAACTGGCTTAACGATCCTGCTGCTCAGGGAACTATTCAGCAGCAAGGAGAAGGTTATGTTAGGGATTATCAAACTCTTGAAAAGGACCCGAGGAATTTTGGTGTTCCGAGACTTATAAAACTTGGGCTTAAAATAAATTTTGATAGAATTACTTTCTAACAAAAATTTGATTTTAATTACTAACAGGATGATAGAAATGAAAATAAAACATAATTACAAAATTCTGCTGCTGATTTTAACAGTAGCATTTATTGCGTTTGGTTTTCTTGGAGATGATAAAAACGGTATCAAACAACCGAAACCTCTTTACAAGATAACCAGTACGCAGGAGTCCGGTAAGCAGGGAGATGCTTACGGGATGAACGTAAACAATATCTGGCTTCCCATAAACAGAAAAGGAATTATCGCTGATGTTAACATTGGTCCCAATGGGAGCGGTGGACAATTTGCAGGTGGTACATTTCTGTTTTCTTCAGGATTTTTCATGAGCGGGAATAGTGCCGGAACCCCTTGGGCAAATGCTGCTGCATCTGCAAGTTTAGTTGAGGACTACGTGCAGGGTGTTGTTGGCGGGGAGAATGATCCCAATGCTGTTGTTTATGTATTAAATTCGCAAGATGAACCATTTGGAAGCAGTTGGCAGGACTGGATTGATGCTGTAGGATTGGGTGCTGATTTTTATGATGGTGACAATGATGGAAATTACAACCCGGTCGACAAGAATGGAAATGGTGCTTGGGATCCTGATGAGGATAGACCTGATTTAATTGGTGATGAAACGGTCTGGTGCGTATTTCACGACGGTCTGCCAGTCGCGCAACGAAGATGGAATACAACTATAGAAATTGGAATGGAAGTTAGACAATCAGTATTTGCTTTCGCATCTGCAGGCGCTATTGGTAATATAATTTTTGTTAGATATAGATTTACTTACCAGGGCACTAGCCCCAGTTCACCAGATGAACTAACAGATGTTTACTTTGGTGCGTGGGCTGATCCTGATTTAGGGGATTTTAATGATGACGTTATTGGTGTTGATGTTCTGAGAAATGCTGGTTACACATATAATAACACAATTGATGCCCAATACGGTGCACAAGTACCTTGCTTTATGATAGACTTTTTCTCCGGTCCACGTGAATATATAGCAGGTGATACTTATGTTGATAATAACGGTAATGGTGAAT
>JABDPB010000120.1 GCA_013042995.1 Ignavibacteriaceae bacterium
AAAGAGTTGTTATTAAAGAAGGCAGTAAAATTTCAATCATTCCAGTTGAAACAATAAAATGGATTGAAGCACAAGACGATTATGTAAAAATCAATTGCGAACAGGGAAGATTTTTAAAACAGAAAACAATGAAATATTTTGAAAATCATTTAAATGAAAATAATTTTATAAGAATTCATCGATCCTACATAATTAATGTTGATTTTATACAGCATCTGGAACAAACAGGGAAAGAATCCTACCAATTAATTCTCAAAAACGAAAAGCAGTTACCCGTTAGTAAAACAGGTTTAGCAAAACTTAGAAATACACTATAAATTTCAATTTAAATTTTCACCAAAATTGAAACTCTCTTTTAGGTTGAATATATTTGTCCATCCCAACCAAAAGGATTAAAATGATACTCGACAAGGACCTTCTCTCTATACAAGAAGCTCGCAATTTAGCAGCTAATACAAAAGAAGCGCAGCTCGAATTTCAGCATTTCAATCAGCAGCAGGTTGATAAAATTATTAAGTCTATGGCAGAAGCCGGATATGAAGCTTCAGAAAAACTTGCAAAAATGGCATGTGATGAAAGCGGTTTTGGAGTTTATAGAGATAAGATTATTAAAAACCAATTTAGCACAAAGGATGTTTTCAAATCAATTAAGAATCTTAAAACAGTCGGTATTATTGCTGAAGAAGCAGATGGAAAAGTATTAAAAATTGCTGTGCCAATGGGAGTTGTCTGTGCATTAGTTCCTTCAACCAATCCAACTTCAACTGCAATGTTTAAAGCGTTGATTTCTTTAAAGAGCAGAAACGGAATTGTTGCAAGTCCACACCCACGAACTGCAAAATGCACAGCAGAAGCATTAAAAATTTTATCCGAAGCAGCAGAAAATGCAGGTGCACCAAAAGGTTTAGTTCAATGTATGAAAGAACCGACAATTGAAGGTACAAATGCCTTGATGCAGGATAAAAATATTGCAGTGATTCTCGCTACAGGAAGCAACCCAATGGTAAAAGCTGCATACAGCTCAGGCAAACCTGCGTACGGCGTTGGTTCAGGAAATGTACCTGCATTCATTGAACGAAGTGCAAACTATCAAAAGGCTGTTGCAGATATTGTTTACGGGACTACTTTCGACAACGGTACCCTCTGTTCTTCAGAACAATCTATGATTGTTGATCTTCCTCTAAAGGAAAAAGTAATTGAAGAAGCAAAACTGCAATGCTGTTATTTTGTAAATGCAGAAGAAAAAGAAAAACTTGCAAGAGCAATTCAGAATGATTTCCGAATCAATCCTGACATTGTTGGAAAGCCTGCAACGTTCATTGCTGACTATGCCGGATTTTCTGTTCCTGAAAACACAAAGGTATTAGTTGCAAATTGTTTTGATGTAGGAAGAAGTGAACCGCTTTCAATTGAAAAGCTATCACCCATTTTATCTTTTTATGTTGTTGATGGCTGGCTGGAAGGGTGTCATCGCTGCATTGATTTATTAAAGTTCGGCGGGATCGGACACACAATGGTTATCCATTCTAACGATGAACCCATAATTATGAAATTTGCTTTGGAAAAACCTGCGTTCAGAATTTTAGTTAACACAGTGGCATCAGTTGGAGCAGTTGGTTACACAACTTCACTCGATCCATCCATGACCTTAGGTCCCGGTACCTGGGGTGGATCAATAATTTCTGATAACGTAACTGCAAAGCATTTAATGAATGTAAAAAGCCTTGCTTTTGAAACTAATCCTGTAAATAAAGGGAAATCTGTTGATAAATTTGAAACACAAAAGTATAAAGGTGTAAAAGATTGGTTTATGAAAGAAATTGAAGAAAGATTAAAAGAACGTGCAGGGAATCCTCCTTTAAAAGATATATATACTTATCAAGAAAAAGTTACCACTGCAGTGCAACCTGAAGTAGAAAGGAAACCGATAACCTTTGGCAGCGGCATAACTGAAGAAGAAATTCAAAAAATAATAAAAGAATTTTCTTAGTGCGAAAATTGCGGAAATAAGTGAGAAAATTCCTGTACTACAGCTTCGGCAATTAAATTTGAGGCACCTTTGTGTGTAAGCAAATCTGTATTAAGTACTAAATGGTAAAGCAGTGGATCATCAATATCAGCATTGAAATATGATCTAATATACTTTCGCCTGTTTTCATCTTCTTTTTTAATATGATTTAGAGCGTCCTTTTCATTCAATCCTAGAAGTTCCATCATATGTTCAACTCGTTTTTCCATTGATGCAACCAACCTGATGTGAAAGGCATTTTTTAGTTTTAAGGTAATTACGCTCGCACCTCTTCCAACAATTACAACATTTCCCATCCGTGCAAGCTGAAAAATTGTTTCTGTGGTTTTATGAATGATTGTCCACTCAGATGGTTTTAATCCCAGCAGTTCATAAACAGCGGAGGTAACGTGCTTATATTTTTCTTCTTTCATAAATTCTGATATTTGTTCCGGTAGCTTGTTATCTTCAAGTACTTTTTCAATAAGATTCTTATCAAAGAAAGCCCACTTTACTCTTTCCGGTTCAGAATACGAATCCATTGTTTGGATTAAACTCTCACAGACAGGTTTAGCCCCAGCACCTGTTTGACGTGAAATTGTGATGCACGGATAGAGTTCACGATTTGCAAATATAGTTTCACTTTTTTGAGTATGGGAATCTATATAGCGTTTACATTTTTCGTACACCCCTATTGCCATTTGGTAAAACCTCCTTTAATAAATACAGATAACTTTTAGCATTTACTGATAATTTAAACTAATATTTAAGAAATACAACTGCGGAAGGATAAAAGATTTTCAGTCTATTTCAACCGATTCCTTGTGTGAAAGGGTGAACCAACTTTTTACTTTTTCTTTTTCTTTTTCTTTGCCATCCATACTAATATGGAAGTACTCATTTTTATTAATATCATATGAATAATCGTTCTGCCAGTCTCCAATATTTTTTACTGTTTCATCAATAGCATTTGTAATAAAATTGAGTTCTTCATTTGTCATTGTTGGATGAATTGACATTCGCACCCAGCCGGGTTTTTCTGATAGATCGCCAATATTAATTCTATCCGTAATTTTTTTTGAGCTGAGTGGATCAACGTGAAGCAAATAATGTCCGTAAGTTCCAGCACATGAGCAGCCTCCTCTTACCTGAATTCCAAATCTGTCGTTTAACAATTTTACAAGCAGGTTATAGTGAATATTTTCAATGTAAAATGAGATTGCCCCAAGCCTTTTTTGAATATGTCTCGCAAGAATGTGCAAGCCGTTTATTTTTTCCAATTCACTAAAAGCGATTTTAACTAATTCCTCTTCACGTGCACGCATTTTTTCAACATTCATTTCTTCTTTAAGCTTAATACAGAGCGCTGCTTTTATCGCCTGCAGAAAAGCAGGTGTTCCGCCGTCTTCACGTGCTTCAATATTTGAAACAAATTTGTGCTGCCCCCAGGGATTCGTCCAATCAACTGTGCCGCCGCCCGGATGATCGGGAATTTTGTTTGTATAAAGTTGTGAATCAAAAATCATCACACCGGATGAGCCTGGGCCACCAAGAAATTTATGAGGTGAAAAAAATATCGCATCTAGTTTTTCTTCCGAATCCTTTGGATGCATATCGATTTTTAAGTAGGGTGCAGAAGCTGCAAAATCAATAAAGCAGTAGCCATCGTACCTGTGCATTATTTTCGCCATTTGATGGTACGGTGTTTCAATTCCAGTAACATTTGAACAGGCAGTAAATGCACCAATTTTCAATTTCCTGCTCTTATACTTCTCTAATTTTTTTTCTAAATCATTAAGGTCTACTAATCCTTCATTGTCAGGTGAGAGAACAGCTACATCGGCAATTGTTTCAAGCCATGTTGTTTGGTTAGAGTGGTGCTCCATATGCGTGACTAAAACAACGGGACGAAGTTCTTCCGGCAGATGCAGATAGTCGCTAAGCTGCTCTGGAATTTTTAAACCGAGTAATCTTTGAAATTTGCAAATAAGTCCCGTCATTCCGGAACTGGCAGTTAGAATAACATCATCTTTTCCGGCATTGCAATGTTCTTTAATTATTTTGTGTGCATAATGATACGCATGAGTCATCGAAGTTCCGGTCTCACTCGATTCAGAATGTGTGTTGCCAACGAGCGGACCGAATTCATTTTTTATTTTATCCTCGATCGGTTTGTACAATCTGCCACTTGCTATCCAATCGGCATAAACAATTCTCTTGTCACCATAAGGTGAATTAAAAGTTTTATCCCAGCCTACAATGTTTTCTCTAAACTGAGCGAAATGTTCTTCTAATTTTTGCATTTATTAAGTTAAATATCTTTCGTTCATTTGAAGTGTGAATATAACAAAATGAATGAGGCAAAACATTAGCAATAATTTTACGTATATGAGTCTTTTCGGTATTTTAGTGCATAAAATATTAAGAAGAAATTTTAGAAATGAAGTATTTAATCGGCATAGATGGCGGGGGAACAAAAACAGACTGCGCAATTGCAGATCTATCGGGAAGAATAATTTACCAGACAGTTGGTAAGCCATCCAACTTTTTGATAATTGGTGTTGAAGAAACAGTTGCAAATCTTTTTGCCGCGATTGAAGAATGTCTCTTTGAACTTAAAGGAGATTTCTCGGATGTGAAACAGATTGTAATCGGTGTTGCAGGTGCAGGCAGAAAAGATGATGCAGAACTGCTTGAAATGAGCTTCAAAGAATATGCAGATAACGAAGGTATTCACTTTAAAGGCGTAAAAGTCGTAAGCGATGCACAGGTTGCACTGGAAGGCGCTTTTCCAAATTCTGCAGGCTGTATATTAATTGCAGGCACAGGTTCAATTCTTTTTGGAAAAGACGATAAAGGAAATATCCATCGTGTGGGGGGCTTTGGAAGATTAATCGGCGATGAAGGAAGCGGCTACTGCATTGGCAGAAAAGCATTGAATGCTGTATCAAAAGAAATAGACGGGCGAGGTGAAAAAACACTAATTACAGAAATGGTGAATAACAAAATAGATTTCGGAGTTTCAGATAAGCTAGTTAATAAAGTTTATAAAGAAAAATTAGACATCGCATCAATTGCAAAAATTGTAATTGAAGCAGCAGAAAAAGGAGACAATTCTGCTAATAAAATATTATTATATGAAACAGATGAATTAGTGCTTCACCTAAAATCAATTTTGCAAAAAATTCCTGTGAAAAAACTAAATATTTCTTTTTCCGGCAGCTTAATTGATAACAGAAATTTCTATTCCGATTTGTTGAAGAAAAAAATAAAAGAAAGCCTGCCACAAATTATTATTACAAAGCCTGCGCTCTCCCCCGTAGCTGGAGCTATCCAAATTGCTAAAAAAATTCTCGCCACATAAAGTGGAAAAGAATGCCAAATAATAAATCCAAGGAAAGAAATCCGTGGTTCTGGATTCCATCGCTCTATCTTGCAGAAGGTCTTCCGTACGTTGTTGTTATGACTGTTTCAGTTATAATGTATAAACGGCTGGAAATTTCAAACACGGAGATTGCACTTTACACAAGCTGGCTTTATTTGCCCTGGGTAATAAAACCATTCTGGAGTCCCGTTGTTGATCTGCTGAAAACAAAAAGATTTTGGATTGTTGTAATGCAATTTTTTATAGGCGCAGGTTTGGCAGGAGTTGCGCTTACGCTTCCCACAGAAAATTTTTTTAAATACACACTTGCTTTTTTTTGGCTGATGGCTTTCAGTTCCGCAACACACGACATTGCTGCCGATGGTTTTTATATGCTGGGATTAAAGGAACATGAACAAGCTTTTTTTGTTGGGATAAGAGCGACGTTTTACAGAATTGCTTTTATTGCAGGGCAAGGACTACTTGTTATTCTTGCTGGACAAATTGAAGTAACTTCAGGTGACATCCCTTATGCGTGGATGATTACATTTTTTATTCTTGCTGGAATGTTCATTTTATTTTTTACCTATCATCTATTTGTTCTACCTTATCCCAAAAGTGACTTAAAAAGAAGTGAAGTTCAGTTAAAAAAATTCTTTAATGAATTTGTTAGAACTTTCGCTTCGTTTTTTAAGAAGAAAGAAATCCTGCTGATACTTTTGTTCGTTCTTTTTTACCGCTTTGCTGAGGCACAGCTTGTAAAAATGGCTTCGCCTTTCTTATTAGATGAAAAAGATGTTGGCGGTTTGGCATTAACTACAAGCCAGGTTGGATTAGTTTATGGAACTGTTGGTGTAATTGCTCTTTCGCTCGGCGGAATTTTAGGAGGAATTGCCGCTGCAAGAAATGGTTTGAAATTCTGGATATGGTGGATGCTGATTGCAATTAATTTGCCAAACGTTGTGTATGTTTATTTAGCGATTACTCAAACCTCAAATTTTCTTTTAATTAATATTAGCGTTGCAATTGAACAGTTCGGCTACGGTTTTGGTTTTACCGCGTTCATGCTTTATTTAATTTACATTTCAGAAGGCGAATTTAAAACGGCGCATTACGCAATTGCAACTGGTTTTATGGCTTTAGGTATGATGCTGCCCGGAATGATAAGCGGGTGGATTCAGGAGCAGCTTGGTTACCAAAACTTTTTTATCTGGATTTGCATTTCAACTATTCCTGCATTTATAATTACAAAGCTTATTAATATTGATCCGTTGTTCGGGAAAAAAATTTCTCAAAATAATGAGTAAAACAATTACAATTATTCTGATTTTTTCAATTTGTTTATTTGTTTTCTGCAACAATTCTTCCGAAGAAAAATTATATCAATCGGTTTACGATTTTTCAGAGGTTGAAAGAGTAATTAAGGACGCAATTGAAAAAGAAACTTTTCCCGGTGCAGTAGTTTTAGTTTGGAAAGATGGCAAAACAATTTTTCAAAATCCATTCGGTCACTTTACTTATCATGAAAATTCCGACTTGGTCACTTTAAACACAATTTACGATCTCGCATCTCTCACAAAAGTGTTAGCTACTACTACTGCAACAATGATCTGCGTTGATAAAAATCTCTTCAACCTGGAAAACAAAGTTTCCGAATACATTCCGTATTTCGGATCAAACGAAAAAGAAAATGTAACAATTAAAAATCTTCTTCTTCACAACAGCGGCTTGCCTTCATGGAATATATTTTACAATAAAAATTTAACTGAAGAAGAAATATTATATGATATTTATAATTCTGAAATTAAATTTCAACCGGGTACAAAAACTCTTTATTCTGATTTGGGAATGATTGTTTTGGGAAAAGTGATTGAAAAAGCATCAAATAAAAGTTTGGATGAGTTTTGCAAAGAAAAAATATTTATTCCTCTAAAAATGAATAATACTTTTTTTAATCCGCCCGATTCTGTAAAAGATCGAATACCGCCGACCGAAGTGGATAATTATTGGAGAATGAGATTAATCAAAGGAGAAGTTCACGATGAAAATGCTTCACTTTTGGATGGAGCTGCGGGACACGCAGGTTTATTTTCAACTGCAGAAGATATTTGCAAATTACTGGAAATAATTATGTTTAAAGGCAAAGCAAGCGAAAATCAACTAATAAAAAAAGAAACAATAGCACTATTTACATCAGTAAACAAATCTAAAAATGAACGCTTGCTAGGTTGGGATTTGAAATCCGCAACTGGTTCTTCTGCCGGGAGTAAATTTTCAAAAGACTCTTTCGGACATACAGGCTTTACAGGAACCTCTATTTGGATTGATCCGGCAAGGAATTTATTTGTTGTTTTTTTAACAAACAGAGTTTATCCTTCCAGAGAAAATAAAAAGATTTTGCAAGTGAGACCAAAGCTTCACGATGCTGTAATTGATGCGATTGAACGAGGGCAGTAATAATTTCAAACCAAAAAATTATCTGTGAAAATTAAAAACTTAATTTGGCAAATATTTATTTTGCCGTTTGCGATTGGTGTGGTCGGATTAACTCCCACGCAAATTGATTCGATTGAGAATATTTATTCGTTGCAGTTAAAGTACCCTTCCGTTTTTCCACTTACCGAGAATGATAAAACCTGGATTGAAAATAAAATCAATGAGCTTAGCATTCGTGAAAAGTGTGCTCAATTAATTATGCCTGCAGTCTATAGAGATGATCTTAATCCATATTCAAATGGCTTTGATGATATTATTTCCTTAGTACGAGATGAAAAAATCGGGGGACTGATTTTGTTTCAAGGTGGAATGGAAGAGCAGATTAATTTCACTGCGCAAATGCAACAGTTTTCAGATATTCCATTGCTAATTTCATCAGATTTTGAGAGAGGATTAGGAACACGGATTGATGAGGCGTTGGAATTTCCTCATGCAATGGCCCTTGGCTCCACACACAATCCAAATTTTGCTTATGAAGTTGGAAGAATAACTGCTTTTGAAAGCAGGCAGATAGGTGTTCATCAAATTTTTGCACCAGTTGCTGATATAAATTACAACCCAATGAATCCAATAATTAATCTCCGGTCGTTTTCTGAAGATAAAATTGAGGTGACTAACTTTGTAAAAGCATTTATTAAAGGAGCGCAAGAGACAAGATCCATCACAACTGTAAAACATTTTCCCGG
This sequence comes from Ignavibacteriaceae bacterium, assembly GCA_013042995.1. Lineage (GTDB taxonomy): Bacteria > Bacteroidota > Ignavibacteria > Ignavibacteriales > Ignavibacteriaceae > IGN2. Next base: position 8,555 of record JABDPB010000120.1, read on the forward strand.
GCACGGCAACACAACAATTGATTCACATTACGATTTGCCCAGAATAGAGGGATCAAAAGATTATCTGTTAAACAATGAACTATATCCTTTTATTGAATCCATAAAACACGGCATTCAATCAATTATGACAGGACATTTGGAAGTTCCTTCGCTCGAGCCTGTAAAAGGTATTCCCTCCTCACTTTCTAAATCCATTATTACTCATCTATTAAAAAATGAATTAAAATTCGACGGATTAATAATAACTGATGCATTGATTATGGATGCAATAACAAAATTTTATTCAACTGGAGATGCGGTAGTTGCTGCTATTGAAGCGGGCAACGACATTATTCTAATGCCGAAAGATGCATTAGAAGCGATTGATGCTTTGAAAAAGGCTGTGAATTCAGGAAGAATAACTTTGGAAAGACTCGATGAAAGCGTTAGAAAAATTCTTGCTGCAAAACGCTGGCTGAAAATTGAAAACGAAAATATTGTTGATCCTCAATCAACAAAATATTTAACAAGTGATAATCCAAATGTAACAATTGCTAAAAAAATTGCTGAAGAATCAATTACACTTTTAAAAAATGATGATGGATTGATTCCAGTAAAGCCAAATGAGTATAAAAATATTTTCTGCATTACTATTACCGATAAAAATGGAGGTTATCGAACAGAATATTTTAATAGCAAGCTTGAAAAGAGAATCGGTAGAATGAGTTCGTTTCTGTTTACCGGGAAAACTAAACGAACTGAATACACCAAAGTACTTGCAGAAGTTGACAGTGCAGATTTAATTATTATTCCCTCCTTCATTGATGTGAAAACTTACAAAGGTCCTGTAAACCTTTCTGCAGAGCAGATTGATTTTATTGCAGGGGTTTTGAAGAAAGAAACTCCAACTGTGCTCATTAGTCTTAGGAATCCATATTTGATCTATCTGTTCCCGGAAGCAAAAACATATTTGAATTCTTTCAGCAGTTCATATTTTTCTCAGGATGAAATGATTCGGGCTTTGTTAGGCGAAATTGATATAAAAGGTAAAATGCCAATTACAATTCCTGAATCAGAATTGGTTTATGGCAGTGGAATAGAACTGTTGAAAGTGAATACAACCAAAATTAGCTATTCTTTAAATGATAATTTTCGGTCAGAAAAAATTTATGAACAAGTTGAGAATGCAATAAACGAGAGGCTTTTCCCCGGGGCGGTTGTTCTTGCCATGAAAGACGGAAAAATATTTTATCACGAAGTTTTTGGCAAAAACGGATTCGGAAAAAATAACAATTCTATTCAGAAAGATGATGTTTTTAGCATTGGAAAACTTACAAGCCTTTATACAACGGTTTGTGCTTTAAAATTAATGGATGGTAGAAAATTTTCAGCCGATGATAAACTCAGTTATTATTTTGATAGCATTACTGATTCGAAAAAGAAGAACATTTTAATAAAAAATCTGGTTCTACATAACTCCGGTTTTAGTCCTAAGCTTTCACATTTTAAACCTTACTGGAAGAAAGACAATCTGATTTTTAATATTCTGCAAGAAGATTTAGAATACAAAACCGGTTATCAAAATATTTACAGCTCATTAAATTTAGTTTTACTGCAGGAAATAATAGAAAAAGTCTCCAATGAAAAGCTCGGAAGATATTTTGAAATCAATTTTCGAAAACCACTGAGTATCTTTAAATCAGGTTATTCATATGTAAGGCAAGATAGTGCAGAGATCTATTATAATCCTTCGCCACATGTTTTGATTTCGGCAAAACCACAAGATGATATAATAAAAAATATTCTTAATAGTGATATTGAAGGTACATCCGGTTTCGATGGCTTTTACACAAACGCATTTGAGCTTGCGGTTTTTGTGCAAATGCTTCTTCAACGAGGTTATTATGACGAGAATCAAATACTAAATGCTTCAACAATTGAAAATTGGATTGAAGATTTTCATAAAACTGAAATTTTAAATTCAACGAAAAGAAAATTTGAACTGATTGATCTCGGCGGTTGTTTTCTTAATATTAATTTTGATAAAAATTATTCAATTATAGTTCTCACAAACGCAGAGATTAAAAATCCATCCAATAAAAGTTTTGTTGATTTTTCGAAAAAGTTATTACAAGTCTTTAATGAGGAATTATCACAGGAAATTTTATGAACTATGTCTTAATTTTTGGACAATTATTTTTAATCATACTTATTTCTATTGTAAGCGTATCTTGTAATCCAAACGATATTCATTCAAACGGTTCTGGTATTACTTTACCTCCCGGCTTTAAAATTGAAGTTTACGCATCAAATGTCGACGGTGCACGTTCAATGGCATTGAGTAAAAATGGAATTCTATTTGTTGGTACAAGAGAGGTTGGCGGAGACATATACGCATTAATAGATAAAGATAATGATTACAAAGCAGATGAAGTTGTAATTGTTGCATCAGGATTAAATATGCCAAATGGAGTGGCGATAAAAGACGGCCATCTCTACGTATCGGAAGTAAACAGAATTCTAAAATTTGAAAACATAGAAAAAAATTTCCGCTACCGACCTGTACCAGAGATTATCCGAGATGATTTTCCCACAGAAAGACATCATGGCTGGAAATTTATTCGCTTTGGTCCTGATGGGAAATTATATGTCCCAGTAGGTGCACCCTGCAATATATGCGATGAAGAGGATGAAAGATTTGCTTCAATTACAAGGATGAATCCTGATGGAAGTGAATTTGAAATCTTTGCACACGGAGTTCGTAACTCGGTTGGATTCGATTTTCATCCATCAACAAGAGAATTATGGTTAACCGATAACGGAAGAGACTGGCTTGGTGATAACCTGCCGCCAGATGAACTAAATCATGCACCCCAGATAGGGTTACATTTTGGTTTCCCGTATTTACACGGAAAAAATATTTTAGATTCAGATTTTGGAGAGGGAGTAGATACATCTCAATTCACAAAACCAGTGCAGGAACTGAGCCCCCATGTTGCAGCTTTGGGAATGAGATTTTATTCAGGTAACATGTTTCCAGAAGAATATCAAAATCAGATTTTTATTGCTGAACATGGATCCTGGAATAGAACGGAAAAAATCGGTTATAGGGTTATGCTGGTTCGATTGAATGGAAATACAGCTACAAGTTACGAGCCTTTTGCAGAAGGCTGGCTAAAGGGCGAATCAGTTTCCGGCAGACCAGTTGATGTTCAGCAAATGCCTGATGGTTCTTTACTTGTCTCGGATGACTATGCAGGAGTTATTTACAGGATTACATACGAAAAATGAAAATTGCCTTGGTGCAGCAATCAGCTGAAGCAGATAAAAAGAAAAATATTTCAATGGCAGTTGATGCTGTAAAAGAGGCTGCTAACAACGGAGCGATGATTATTTGTTTTGCTGAGCTGGCTTTTACAAAATTTTTTCCTCAAAAACCTTCCACCGGAAATAATTTAGAACTTGCAGAAAGAATTCCCGGACCAACTACAGAAATTTTCTGCAAACTTGCAAAGGATTTAAATGTTGTTATCATCCTTAATCTTTATGAAAAAGATAACAATAAAACTTATGATTCATCACCCGTAATAAACTCAGATGGAAAAATTTTAGGTGTAACACGAATGGCGCATATAACAGATTATTCCTGTTTCCATGAAAAAAGTTACTACACACCTGGTAATAATGGTGCACCGGTTTATCAAACAAAATTAGGAAAGATAGGTGTTGCAATTTGCTATGACAGGCACTATCCTGAATATATGCGTGCACTTGCAATACGCGGAGCTGAAATCGTATTTGTTCCACAAGCAGGAGCAGCTGGTGAATGGCCCGAAGGTTTATACGAGGCTGAACTGCGTGTTTCAGCTTTTCAGAATGGGTACTTCACTGCACTGTGCAATCGTGTGGGGAAAGAAGAGTGTTTAACTTTTGCGGGAGAATCTTTCGTTTGTAATCCTGCAGGAAGTGTAATTGCTAAAGCAAAAACAGACGTTGAAGAAATTCTGTACTGTGAAGTTAATCTTCAAGAGGTAAAATCATCGCACGCTAAAAAACTATTTTTGAAGGATAGAAGACCTGAGCTTTATAAAGAGTGGTTAAAAGAAGAATAGTCTAATAGCTCATCTCATCAAGCTTAACCTTTCCACGAAAAATCCAGTAAATGCTTATTGTATAAACAAGCACAAAAGGAATTCCAATTAATGCTATTATAAGCATAATAGTTAAAGTCTTATCTGAACTGGCAGCATTGTAAATTGTTAAACTGTATTTGGGATTTGGATTTGAATAAACGATATTTGGGAAAATTCCAACAGCGAAAATCAAAAGCAAGGCAGCTATTGACGCGGCGGAAGAGAGAAAAGCACGAAATTCTCTACCCTTGGATATTTCTCTTGGAATGTTTGCAATTGCCAACATATTAAGAAGGGCTATAATAAAAATTATTGGTGCAGCTCTAAAATTTTCTACCATATGCGGATAGTAAATAAGCGTAGCCATTGTTGATGTTATGTAACAGATTACAAAAAAGATAATAGTATTGTTGACCCAGCCACTTAATTTTTTTTGAAGGTCATTTTCTGTTTTCATTACAGCATAAATTGAACCGTGCATCATAAACAAAGCAATGGTTGTAATACCTACTAAAACAGTATAAGGATTTATAAGTCCCAAAAATGTACCTGCAAATTCCTTATCAGGTCCAATTGGTATTCCTGCGATAATATTTCCTAATGCCACACCCATAAGAAAAGCGATAAGAAAACTTGCTATGCTGAATGCGGTATCCCACATTTTTTTCCACCAGAGCATTGGTCTTTTACTTCTAAACTCAATAGCAATTGCACGGAAAATTAGGGTAAATAAAAGCAGAATAAATGCGTTATAGAATCCTGAGAAAACAGTAGCATAAACGTGAGGGAAAGCTGCAAATAATGCACCTCCTCCTGTAACAAGCCAGACTTCATTTCCATCCCAAACTGGTCCTATTGAATTAATCATTATTCTCCGTTCTTTATCACCCTTTACAAATAGATGTAACATTCCAACTCCAAGATCAAACCCATCGAGTATAGCATAGCCAGAAAGTAATGCGCCTATCAGTAAAAACCAGATTGTATTTAAGTCTAAAGTAACTTCCATATTTTATTTAAGAATCATGCTTTCTTTAATAGTGATTTTTGATTTTCATACGGAGTAGATAACTTATCAACATCTTCAGGTCCGTGCTTGATTTTTTCATTTAACAAATAAATGAATAGAATAAAAAGAAATGAATAAATTATCGTAAAAAGAATTAGTGAAAATAAAACCTGTCCACTCTCAACAGCTTTCGAAAGACCTTCTGAAGTTCTGAGAATACCGTAAACAATCCAAGGTTGTCTGCCAACTTCAGCAGTAATCCAACCCAACTGATTAGCTATTTGTGGTCCTAAAACTGAGAAAACAAAAATCCATAAAATCCATTTTTTCTCAAACAATGTGCCTCTCCACCAGAAAAAGATACCAAGTAATGTTATTCCGATTAAGGCAAAGCCTATCGAAACCATTAAATGATAAGATTGAAATACAATATTTACAGGAGGTCTCTCATCCTCCGGAATTGAATTTAATCCTGTAACTTGTTCTTCAGTAGTTCCTGCAATTAAATAACTTAGTAATCCAGGAACAGCGATTCCAAAATTTACTTCTTGATCATCTTCGTTTACCCAGCCAAATAAGTAAAGTGGTGCATTAGTTTGGTCATCAAAAACAGCCTCCATTGCGGCCATTTTTGCAGGTTGATTTTCATTTACTCCAATAGCACTTTGATGTCCAGTGAAAAGTTGAAAAAGTGAAGCAAAGCATGCAAGCATTAAGGCTATTTTTATTGATGATTTTGAAAATTCCAAATGTCTTTTTTTAAGCAGATAAAATGCTGAAACACTAATTACAAGAAACGCACCTGCAAGCCATGCACCGGATAGTACGTGCAATAATCTTTCAACAGAAGAGGGATTAAATACTAGTTCCCAGAAATCTGTAATTTCAGCTCGAGCATTTAATCCTTCTCCTACAATATGAAAACCTGCTGGGGTTTGCATCCAGGAATTAGCTATAACAATCCAAACCGCGCTGAACATGGAACCAAGAGAGACCATAAGTGTAGAAAAGAAATGCATTGGGGGTTTAACCTTATCCCAGCCGAATACAAGTATTGCAAGAAAACCGGATTCCAGGAAGAATGCAAATATGCCCTCTGCAGCAAGTGCACTTCCGAAAACATCACCAACATATCTTGAATAAGAAGCCCAGTTTGTTCCAAACTCAAATTCCATTACAATCCCTGATGCAACGCCAATTGCAAAGGTTAATGCAAAAACCTTAACCCAAAACTTTGTCATTTTTTCGTATAGAGGATTTTTTGTTTTAAGATACATCCCCTCCATTATTACCATAATTACACCAAGACCAATGCTTAAGGGGGGATAGATATAATGGAAAGCTATCGTAAATGCAAACTGTAAGCGAGATAGAATTTCAACATCCATACTTCTTCAAACGAAAAATTCTAAATTGATTTTTCAATTTAAGAATAATCTGTGAATCCTTTAGTGCTGAAAGCTATGATGTATTTAAGAACCAATTCCTGTTTTTTTTGCAAAACTGTCTGCGAATTCCCTGATCAAACTAGCTGTTTCAAAGTTGTTGGTTGCATTCTGAAAAGATTCTGCCATTTTTACAAATATTTGATAGAAATGAATTTGCATTTCATTTACTGTCATCTCTTTTGTCCAAAGATCAATGCTAAATGTTACATCTTCTTTTTTATCCCACAGCGAAAGTATCATTGTTTTAGACTCTTTACGACCGCTGAACTGCGCATCATCAGCTTCCCATTCAATTTTCTCAGGCATTTTCTTTTCATCGAGTGCAATGAACAACTTTATTTGAGAGTTTTTACTCATATTTATTTAATCCAATATTTAATTTTTATTGATAAACATTTTTTCATTAACTACATTATTATAAAGAAAAATTAACAAAAAGTTGAGTTACTTGTGAATTTTAAGCTGTGGTTGCTGCGGAAAATTAAAGCCTTATTTTCTAGATTTAAGTTACACGTTTTTATAAAACCTTTTGAAGGTTTATTTCTTCAAGTTGTTTACCAATCGAAATTATCCCGTTGGATTTCTAGGAATAGAAAGATTAAGTTTAACGACTTTTATAACACGAAAGTAAAATATGATAACAGATTTAAGCTGCACGAATTTGTAATTAATGAAGAAATAAAAGATCAGGCGATTAATTATTTAGAGTTTGGCGTTGCAACTGGAATTGCAATTAAATGGTGGGTTGAAAAAAATGCAAATCCCGACAGCAAGTTTTATGGTTTCGATGTGTTTACAGGACTGCCTGAGAATTTCGGTGTTATGAGAAAACATCATTACAACACTGAAGGACAGTCTCCAAAAATTGATGATAAAAGGGTTTCATTTATAAAGGGTTTATTTCAGGATTCGCTTCCTGGTTTTCTAAAAGAATATAATTTGGATCAACGAAAAGTAATTCATATGGATGCAGATCTATATTCTTCGACACTTTTTGTGTTAACTATGTTAGTGCCATATTTAAATAAAGACGATATTTTAATTTTTGATGAATTTGGCGTGCCTACTCATGAGTTCCGCGCTTTCACAGATATTGTTTCATCCTACGATTTAAAGTTTGATGTGCTTGGAGCTATTAATAATTTTTTACAGGTGGCAATAAAACTAAATTGATTTAGTATTCTTTGTAAACGGCAAAACCTTCATTTACAATCAAATCATTTATAATAGTGAATGTGTCGTTTTTATCTTTGAGCCATATTTCAGCCAGATACCTTCCATACTTGCCTTTTTTGTCCGTAATCGTTTCAATCACAACTTCTTTATTTTGAATTTTATTGCGCAAAAAATCGCGTGACTTCAAACCATCCGGACGCTCCGATCCTCTTAGCTCTGGTGAATTTATTCTGTACAGTCTCAGTATTTCATTTCATACCCAGGTTTGTAAACCAAGGTCAATATCTACAGTGCTTGTGTCGCCATCATAAACTGAAGTAACAACTGCTTTGTAATGATATAGTGCGTGCTCCATTTTTTACCTTTATCTTTAGCTACAATAAAATAAACTTTGTATATACAAGTAAAAGATCATTGAAAGTGAATTTCCTATCAAAAAAGCATTCTTAATCGTAATTTGCTTCTTTGCAATCCAGGCAAACGGTAACGCACAATTTAGAATTTCTATCGGTGGTACGTTAGGTGGCGGATTTTTAAAGGGGAACTCCCCTTCTCTTGGCGCCTTTACAACTTCGCTTTTTGTAGAAACAAATACAGTTATTTTTCAGGAAGTATTTCCAAGATTGAGTTTCATCTTTGCAAAAGATTTCAACGCAATAGTTCCGAATGTTAAAAAACCGTACTTCCCTTATGTACGAGGAATTTCATTTAAAGGAATTACCTTTCAATATTTTAGTGGAAATTATTTTTTGGAAGAGGGCGTTGGTTTGTTAGCTTTGAATGACAGAACCTTTAGCGATACGGATGATTGGAATTTTGGAATCGTTCTTTCCATTAATGGTGGTTTTGATTTAAGAGGTTTTAATCTTGATGGATTTAAACTCGGTGCAGGTGCAGAATATGGGATTACATTTACAAACTCATTACCGCAATATTCCTCAGTGCATTTTTTTGTGCACTACACTTTTTAACGATTACATCGTGTTTTAATATTCTGCCGGGAATTCTATTACACCAGCTTTATCGTATAACCAGACTTGATCAAGCTCCAAAACCATCAACGCTTCATCGGGCACTTCTATGGGCGGTTCAATATTCCACGTGCTGGCATGTACAAACCCAAAACTAGCATAATATTAGGATAGCCTAACAAAACTACTGCCATATAGTTAAGCTGCGAAGCTTTCTGTTCGTTTCAGATTAAAATGTTAGTCACTAAGCTTTCCGTTTATGAGTTCTTTAGCAAGACGATCAACTTGATATAAGTCTTTTATTGCTTCAAGCATTCCATCCGAATGAACAGCAACTGACCTGTTCTCTTCAGGCTGGTAAATAAAGTCACCGGGCAGGCTTTTAATGTTCCCATCAAAAGCAACACCGACTATTTCTCCATTTCTGTTTATTACTGGACTACCAGAAGCTCCACCGGTTACATCGCAAGTAGAAACAAAATTTAGTGGTGTCGATAAATCAAATTCGGGTGGAGCATTCAACCATTTTTCATCTACAGTCCAAGGAAATTCGCCTTCAAACGAATAATAGCGATCCAACAACCCATAAAAGGTTGTAAATGATGGAGCCTCTGTACCATTGTACGGAAATCCTGTAACAAGACCATCAGATATTCTTAAAGTAAAAGTGGCATCTGGTGGAATTGATGTTCCGTATACTTCAAATAGAAGCCTACCAAGTGTTTGATTATGGCCTTCTTCTTCTGTAAGCATTTTATCGAACTTTGCATTCAGTTCTTCAAACTGTTTGTCAGTATTAAATACAAAATAAATAAACGGATCGTCGCTATTTAAAATTGCATCTGCTCCTTTATCAACTAATTCTTTAATACTATTTATTGTTATTAGGTCTGAAGATCTAATCATGTAATTCACAGCATCGTATCCTCTATTTCCTCCTGTAACTATTTTTACAATTTCATTTTCAGTACCCAGATGAGTGTATAATAAATCAATTTTATTTTTTAATAATTTTTTATCTAATTCAGAGTTGTAATCTTCTGTAATTAATGATTCCAAATAGTTTTCTAGCTCATAACCAACAAACTGTTCGCTTCTTTCATCTTCAGGTAGTTCCAGCTCATAAGCAATTGAGATAAGTTCTTCAGCAACAACAAAGTATTGGGGAGTTGTAATTCCACTTGTAGAAAGTGCAAATCTCACATTTGAGATATTTCGTAGTTCAGCTCTGAGGCTGTCAATCAACCGCCAGGGATTTCCGAATTTTTCGGTTAACTCATCATTTGATTTAACTGCCATTTTAAATTTTTCTTCAAAATCTTTTTTCTTCTGCATAAGCACAGGATCACGTAATCCATCTAGCATTCCACTGTACGCTTTTAAAGAATTTTTAAAACCCAACAGCTGATCATTTAAATCAAACTCTCTTTCAGGATCTTCCTTAATTAAATTTTCATAAGTCTCTATAAATTCCTCAATCAATACTAATGTCCTCGGGTAAGATATATCTCTTGTGTATTCCAATTGCGAAACAGTACGCAGTCTGTTTGTTGAGCCCGGATTACCTACAACAAAAACTACATCGCCGGGTCTAATCCCATCCTTACTCCAGTTTAAATAGTGCTCTGTTTTTAGAGGATTACCGTCATCATCATAAACTCTGAAGAATGAACAATCTAAATTATAGCGTGGATAGGTAAAATTATCATAGTCGCCTCCGAAATAGCCTGCTTGGGACTCGGGTGCAAAAACCAGCCTAACATCCTCGTATCTTCTGTATTTATAAAGTGAGTATTTTCCTCCGCTGTAAAGCGCAGTTACCATTCCGTAAGTTCCGTCATCTGCTGTATATTTTTCTTCGATCTCTTCAATTTTGTTTATTTCTATCTCAAGTTTTTCCGCATCTGTATCCGCTTGTTCGAGGGCTCCATGAATTTCCACTGTTACATCTTTAATTTCCACTAACTGATCAACATATAGACCCGGAACTTGTCTTTCTTCATCCAAACTCCAAGCAGTAAAGCCGGTTTCGTGTAAATTTTCATCTTCCTTTGAAACATCAGTTACACTCTGCCTTGCACAATGATGATTTGTCATAATTAGTCCATCTTCAGATACAAAAGATGCTGAGCAGTAATTTGCAAAGCGCAGAGCTGACATTCGAATATGCTCGTACCATTCTTCATTTGGTGTAAAGGAGTAGGTGTTTTCAAAATAATCGGAGGGCGGAAATTCGAAAGTCCACATTTTCCCGGTATCGAATTTTCCGGCTTTTACCGTATCGAGGTTTATTTCACTTCCACCACTTTGAGAAAAAGCAACAGTGGTTGAAAATAATAATAGTGCAAAAAATATATTTATTGAACCAATAGAAGCTCTCTTGAATTTGTAAAAGAATTTCATGGATTTTCCTTTGATGTCTGTAAGAACTTATTATAAATTTAATATCAAGTTAAAAATTGTAATTTATTCTGCTAAATATGCAAAGATCAATCATTTATACATAATTGGATTAAAAAGATAAGGGAAGGTAACATTAGCTTCTATCAAATCAATTCTAATTACGAGTACAGCTTATTAACCACAAGATACATTTCACTAATGGTTTGTGGCAAACCCTCATTCACTTAAGATTTTTTTCTATACAATTACTAAATGTAAGACTCGGGTAAATAGAGAGGTTCTATTTCCCATTCATCCTCTATAGTTCCTATGCAGTGGGAACATTTTGTTACATTAAAAACAACTTTCTCTTCACTTGCTGCTGCACGAACAAAGTTTAAAATAGTTTTACAGCTCGAACATTGAACAACATGCGATGAAGTTGTTTTCCTGCTGCAATCAGGACACAAGTAACCCAATTCACCTGGTGATTCTTCCGGATTTACCAGAAATATTGAGTTGCATTTAGAATTGTTGCATTTAGCGAAGTGCCACTTAACAGTATCAGTATTTTCGATAACGCTCTCCACAAAAATTATACATCCAATGTAGTAAGTTCAGGACACAAAGTCCACTAAAAAATTATTCTCTTTAATACTTTCCCCCCTTGTAAATTTCTACACACAGCGGCTAAACATATTGGAATATTTGAGATTAAAAAATCCATATCTTTGTACTTGAAAATTTTATCCCCAAAAAGAAGAAACGGAGAAAAAATGAGCAAAATTGCAGGATTCAAAGCTTACGATATAAGAGGTAAAGTTCCATCTGAACTGAACAGAGAGCTGGCTTATAAAATAGGACGAGCATATTCAAAATCAATAAATGCAAAAAAAATAATTGTCGGATGGGATATAAGAAAATCTTCTGCCGAAATTTCACAAGCTCTAATAAATGGAATAATTGACAACGGCACAAATGTAATTGATATTGGACTTTGTGGGACCGAGATGATCTATTTTTCAACTCCTCACTTTAATGCAGACGGTGGAATCATGATAACAGCCAGCCACAACCCACCTGAATACAACGGGATGAAATTTGTAAAAAGAGATTCTGTGCCAGTTGGATATGATTCAGGCCTAAATGAAATTGAAGAAATGATCGTAAATAATCAGCTTGGCGAAGTGAGCAAAACAAAGGGTTCTATTCAGAAAGAGAATGTGATGAGCAGCTTCATTGAAAATTTGTCACAGTTTTACGATCCGAATAAAATTGATTTTTTTAAAGTGGTAGTGAATGCAGGCAACGGATGTGCTGGGTTAGCAATAGATGCGCTTGAACAGAAACTTCCAATTAAAATGATAAAATTATTTCATAATCCGGATGGTGAATTTCCAAGCGGTGTTCCAAATCCAATGCTGGAAGAAAACAGGAAACCAACTATCGAAGCAATAAAAAATGAGAATGCTAACCTCGGCGTTGCCTGGGATGGCGATTACGACAGATGCTTCTTTTTTGATGAAAATGGAAATTTTATTGAGGGCTACTATATAGTTGGACTGCTGGCGAAATCTATTTTAAAAAAGAATCCTGGAGAGAAAATTGTACACGATCCTCGTTTGGTCTGGAACACTATTGAAATTGTTAAGCAGAATGGCGGTGAGGCTGAAGTTTCAAAAAGCGGGCATGCTTTTATTAAGCAAAAAATGAGAGAAGTAAATTCTATTTATGGGGGGGAAATGTCTGCTCATCATTACTTTAGAGATAATGCTTACAGCGATAGTGGAATGATTCCATTCCTATTAATTCTGCAATTGATGTCAGAAGAAAAGAAAACACTTTCGCAATTAGTTAATGAAATGATTGCTACTTATCCTTGCTCGGGAGAAATAAATTCTGCAATTGAGGATCCTTCGGGAAAAATAAAAAAAATAGAAGAAATATATTCTGATGGTAAAATTGATAAACTAGATGGTGTTTCAATCGAATATCCAGACTGGAGATTCAACTTACGTATGAGCAATACAGAACCAATTCTACGGTTGAATGTGGAAAGTCGCGGTGATGAAAAAATGATGGAAGGAAAAACGGAAGAGCTGCTTAATATAATTCGCAGTTAAAATACACACAGGTGTATGGAATTAAATAATAACTATAAATCTGAAACATATACCTGTATGCCTTAAATCCCCACCTCAACAGTAAATGGTACTTTTAGCCTTTCCCATTCAAGCCGCACTACAGCGGTTTTATCTGATGTTTTTGTGAAACTATATGCAAGCCATTCCTCCCAGCTGTCATCATTTTCTTCAGGTTCAACTTCGATTCGCAAAGCATCTTCCGTATCGTTGTATTCAAAAGCACCCCACTGGTCTGCTACTTTATTAAAAATTATTATCCAGCTATTTTTTGTTGGGATTGCAAAAAAACTGTAGCTGCCTGATGTAAGTTTTTTGCCGTTAATTTTTACTTCTTTTTCAAAAGTAAATTTCGTTGCCTCGTTTGCACCTGCACGCCACACAACATTATAAGGTACCAATCCACCCCATATTGTTCTGCCTTTTACGCCAGGACGGCTGTATTCAATTGTGATATCGGTAAGCCCAACCGTTTGCTCAACTACCGCCTTAGGACTAATTCTAACTTCTTCACCATTTTGTGCAATAGTTTTAGTAAGCAATCCAATTAACAAAATAAAAGCCAATATAGATAGTGTTAAAATTCTTTTCCCGAAACGACTCATAAACATTCCTGTAATTATAATTTATTTATTTTCATTCAATTTAAAGAAAGATTCAGAAATTTTTATACCTATTCAACAACTCAAAAATTCTCTTGCTTCGTAGAATGCATACACTCATTAATTACTTTTGATATTAGCAACAATAATAATTAGATTTTGATTTAAGATTTTACACTGATTTGTTGTAAAACTCCACCCAAATTCAAATAAATATGGATAAAATTATGGCTTACCCAAAAGCATCCAGGCATAAAAAATTAACTCCCGAGGAATTAAGATGGAAATGCGATCCTGCAGTTTTAGAATTCGACTCTACCTTAGATCTTGAACCCATTGAAGATATAATTGGTCAGGAAAGAGCACTTAAAGCATTACGGCTTGGGGTTGAGCTGAGAGCACCCGGTTATAATATTTACATCGCAGGACTATCCGGCTCCGGCAAAGCAACTGCTGTTAAAAAAATGTTGGAAAAAATTGGTGCTGAATGCCCGTCGCTTTTTGACTATGCTTATGTAAATAATTTTTCAAACCCAGATAAACCAACCTTACTAGTATTTAAAAGTGGGCAGGCAAAGCAGTTTAAAAAAGATCTGCATTCCTGTATAGAAATACTTAAAGTAAAAATTCCACAGGTACTTGAAGGTGAATCATATTTGGAAAGAAAGAAAACCATTGTAGCAGAATACTCTCAAAAAGAGCAAAGTTTAATGAATGATTTTGATGAGAAGATTAAAGAAGAAGGTTTCTCACTCGGGCAGGTGAAAATGGGTGAAATAGCCCGCCCAGATATTCTTCCTTTAGTTAAAGATAAACCAGTTCCAATTTTCCAACTAAATGAACAAATCGAGCAGGGAAATTTAACGCAGGAAGAAGCACAGGAAATAATTAAAAAATATAACGATCATCAACAGGAACTACAGGTTTTATATAAAAAAGGATTAAAGATAAGTCAAGAATTCCAGGAAAAACTTTATGCGCTTGAAAAAGACAGCACTGTTAATGTTGTAAAAGGTGTACTCGAAAATCTTAAAGAAACATATAATGAGCTTAAAGTACTTTATTATCTGGACCAGATAGAAAAGAATATACTCGATAACATTCAAATATTTAAAGGGGTAAAACCGCAGGGCGATACAACAAGCGAAGGTTTTACTATTGATTACTTCAAAGAGTACGATGTAAATATCATCCTCGACAACTCAGAAACAAAAGAGTGCCCGATTGTAATAGAAACATCACCAACTTACACAAATTTGTTCGGTGCAATCGAACGTATCACAGATGGCAGAGGTGGCTCTTACAGTGATTTTACAAATATAAAAGCAGGCTCTCTTCTGCGAGCAAACGGTGGTTACATTGTGCTGAATGTAATGCATCTATTTGAAGAAGTTGGTGTTTGGAAAACTTTAAAACGAGTTCTCACTTATAACAAACTTGAGTTTCAGGAATCACCGACTTTGTTTCAACTTTCTTCTATTTCTTTAAACCCAGAACCAATTGAAATTAATGTGAAAGTAATTTTAATTGGAAGCCAGCACATTTATTCATTGCTTACCGGCTATGAGTACGACTTCAAAAAAATGTTTAAGGTTAAAGCTGATTTTGATTATGAAATCAAAAGATCGGATAAGGTTTTAACTGAATACGCACGAGTGATTAAAAAATTAATAAAAGAAGAAGGTTTAAAGGAATTTGATAAATCAGCGATTGCACACTTACTTGAAATTTCTGCAGTATTTGCCGGTCAAAAAAATAAACTTACTACACGTTTTTCAAAAATCGCTGATCTCACTAGAGAAGCAAATTTTTGGGCAAACGATGACGGCTTTGACGTTGTAAGTGCTGCTCACGTTGATAAGGCTTATAAGAATGCGGTGAACAGACACGGGATGCTTGAATCAAAAATATCTGAAATGTATGAAGACGGTACATTTTTAATGGATACGAAAGGTGAAAGAATTGGGCAGGTAAACGGACTCGCTGTGTACGAAGCAGATTTTTATGCATTTGGAAGACCGGCCAGGATTACTGCAACCGTTTCACTTGGAAGCGGAAATATTATTAATGTTGAACGTGAAGCTGGTATGAGTGGAAGATATTTAACAAAAGGTGTGCTAATTATATCTGGTTACTTTAAAGAAACTTTTGGACAGGATATTCCACTTGCTTTTAATGCTAATCTTGTATTCGAGCAATCTTACGGAATGGTTGATGGCGACAGCGCTTCTTGCGCAGAAATTTTTGCTCTTCTTTCTACATTAGCGGGACTTCCTCTCAAGCAGGGAATTGCTGTTACCGGCTCGTTAAATCAAAAAGGAGACGTACAGCCAATTGGCGGTGTTAATGAAAAGATTGAAGGCTTTTATGAAATTTGTAAAGAGCAGGGACTCAATGGAAAACAGGGTGTAATCATACCTATTCAAAATGTTAAAGAACTTATGTTAAAAGATGAAGTTGTGGAAGCTGTACGTGAAAAACAATTTCATATTTATCCTTTAACGCGTGTTGAAGAAGGAATAGAAATTCTAACAGGCGTAAAAGCTGGTAAGAAAACAGCAAAAGGATACGAAAAAAAATCTGTGTTCGATCTAGTTGAACAAAAGCTCAAAGAAATGTACAAGAAATCAAGAGCTTTAAAAGATGATGATACCAAAACCGTAAAACGTAAAAAGAGAAAGTAAAGCTATATTTGAGAGAGTACACTAAAACCAAAATACTGGCAACACTCGGCCCGCAGACTGCCTCAACCGAAAAAATAAAAGAACTTGTTACTGCTGGGGTGAACGCAGTGAGACTAAATATGTCCCACGGTGATCATGATTTCTATACCTCCGTTTTCGAAAATATTCATTCAGTAAGAAGAGAATTAAACCTTCCGCTGGCTGTTCTTGCAGATTTGCAAGGACCTAAGATTAGAATCGGCGAATTGAAAAAACCTGAGATTCGAATTGATGCGGGAAATAAGATTGAAATAACTGTTGATGATATTTTGGGTGATGACAAGTTTATTTCAACTTCATACAAAACTCTTGCCGAAGAAGCTGAAATTGGAGAATTGATATTAATAAACGACGGGCTAATAAGACTGCGAATAATAGAAAAGAAAAAGGATTCGGTTACATGTGAAATTGAAAATGGAGGAATCATTTCCTCACGAAAAGGAATGAATTTACCAGGGATGAAACTCTCAACTCCATCTTTAACGGAAAAAGATTATGCGGATTTAGAATTTTTAATTGACAAAAAAATAGATTTTATAGCACTCTCTTTTATAAGAAAATCTGATGACATTATTCAATTAAAGAAATGGCTTAAAGAAAATGCGATCAATGTTCCTGTAATTGCTAAGATTGAAAAGAAAGAAGCCTACACAAATTTTGATTCAATTTTAAAAGAATCAGACGGAATAATGATTGCACGCGGCGATTTGGGTGTGGAACTTTCGCTGGCTGAAGTACCTGTTATTCAGAAAGAAATTATTAAACAATGCAACGAGACAGGAACACTGGTAATTACAGCAACACAAATGCTAGAGTCAATGATCGACTGCAAAATCCCAACTCGTGCTGAAGCTGCAGATGTTGCTAATGCTGTTTGGGATGGCACAGATGTAGTAATGCTTAGTGGAGAAACATCAATTGGCAAATTTCCGGTTGAAACAGTAAAGATGATGCACGAAATAGTACTTAACGCAGAAAGACATTTTTTTGTGAATGATAATATAAAATTTCATGTACCTGAAACGTTGGAAGAAAATCTATTTGATTCGGTACTAAAAGGTATAACACAAGTCGCAGAGCAGATTAAAGCAAGTGCAATCGTTGTATTCACATTCAAGGGAAGAGCCGCACGCGGATTGGCAAAATATAGACCTGCTGCAAAAATTGTTGCTCTTTCAGACAGCTTTGATACTATGAATAAACTATGCCTTCGCTGGGGTGTAGCTTCCCTTTTCACAAATAAAATTGATAAACAGAACGCTGCAATAAATGAAGCAAAAGAACTGATACTGAACAACAGACTTGTTAATAAAGGAGATTTGGTTATATTTCTGTCGAGAGCTCCTTTTAGCGAAAAAGGGAGAAAAGACTGGCTCCACATTGATTTGATTTGAACGAAACAATTAGTAGGATGAAAAAAGTTTTAGCAAAATGGTGGGAACCAACCGATAACGATAGAATTCTCTGCACACTCTGCCCACGTTATTGCAAAATTGGAGAAGGACAACCTGGATTTTGTTTTATCAGACAAAATCATGACGGAAAACTTTATACAATCGGTTATGGAAAACCAACCGGTTTTGCTATAGATCCAATTGAAAAAAAACCGCTTAATCATTTTCTTCCCGGTACTGAAATATTAAGCTTCGGAACGGCGGGTTGTAACCTTGGCTGTAAGTTTTGTCAAAATTGGTCAATGAGCAAAGCAAAACTGGACGATTCAAATTCACTAAACGCTTCGCCCGAAGATGTTGTAAAACTTGCGAAACAGCACGGTACACCCTCCATCGCATTTACATATAACGATCCGACAATTTTTGGAGAATATGTAATTGATATTTCAAAGGTTGCTCGTGAAGAAAAAATAAAATCAGTAATGGTAACTGCCGGTTATATTGATAAAAAAGCACGAAAAGATGTGTACAAATACATTGATGCAGCCAATGTTGATTTGAAAGCCTTTACTGAAAGATTTTATCACAAGCTTACTTTTTCTCATTTAGATGATGTTCTCGATACACTTACCTGGTTAAAAAATGAAACCGATGTGTGGATTGAAATAACAACTCTCTTAATCCCAGATGAAAATGATTCCTCTGAAGAAATACAAAAAGAGTGCGATTGGATATTAAATAATTTAGGCGATAGTGTACCACTTCACTTTACAGCATTCCATCCCGATTTTAAAATGAGAGATAAAGACAGAACTCCAGAACGAACACTTACTAAAGCAAGAAAAATTGCGTTAAGTTCTGGTATAAAATACTGCTACGTTGGGAACATACACCATACCGAGGGACAAACTACATACTGTGCAAACTGCAATGAAAAACTCATTAAAAGAAATTGGCACTCTGTTACGTCCAATATTTTAATTGATGGCAAATGTAAAAAGTGCGGAAAAGTGATTGATGGGGTGTTTAATTAAATCTCTAACCTAAAATTTCCATTTATAAAAACTCTCCTTAATAATTTTTATTTTTGTTTTATCTTTCTTTCTCTTTTATCAGGAGTCACATAAAATGAATTCACTTAATGGGAAAACAATTTTTATTACCGGTGCCTCTTCCGGGATTGGAAAAGCCTGCGCAGAAATATTCGCAAAAGAAAAATCAAACTTAGTTTTAACAGGTAGAAGAGTTGAAAGAATCAAAAACATATCAAAAAAATTAGAAGAAGAATATAGCATAAAAACAAAATGCATTAAGATTGATGTGAGAGACTTCAATCAAATTAAAAAAGCAGTTAATTCTTTGGACAGTAAATGGAACAAAATTGATATTCTAATTAATAATGCTGGTCTGGCAAGAGGTTTTAATAAAATTTATGATGGGAAAAAATTAGATTGGGATGAGATGATCGATACAAACATTAAAGGCTTGGCTTATGTTTCCCGCTTAGTCTTGCCATTAATGATAAAAAGAAAAAAAGGACACGTAATAAATATCGGATCAACTGCAGGCCACGAAGTCTATCCAAATGGTAATGTATATTCTGCAACTAAGTATGCTGTAAAAGCACTCAGCCAATCAATTAGAATTGATGTATTAGATAAAGGAATAAATGTTAGTAGCGTGGATCCCGGAATGGTAGAAACTGAGTTTAGCTTAGTACGTTTTAGGGGTGATAAAAAGAAAGCAAGCAATGTTTATAAAGGACTGAAACCGCTTTCACCTGAAAATGTTGCAGAAGCTGTTTTGTTCTGTGCTTCCAGACCAGAAAATGTAAACATTAATGAAATAATTTTAACACCGCTCGCGCAAGCATCATCCACGCAGGTGCATAGAAAAAGATAGACAACTAAACAAACAGGCTAACATCACCAGCACCTTCGCGCACTACAACCGGTGCTTCTCCACTTAAGTCAATTACACTGGATGGTGAAGCAATTAAATTTCCTGATGCCAGCATTAAATCAATCTGCGATTGAAAAATTGTTCTTATCTCAAAGGGATCAACTAAAAGATCTCCTTTGCGGCTTGTTGTGCTTGTACTCACTATTGGATGTCCTAATTCTTCAACAATTTTAAGCGTAACTGCATGATCTGGAATTCGAATGCCAACAGTTTTTCTTTTACTCCATAATTTTTTGGGAACTTGCTTTGCAGCTGGAAGGATAAATGTGTAAGGACCAGGTAATAAATGTTTCATCATACGGTAGGCGTAGTCAGAAACTTTCGCGTATTTCGATATATCTTTTAAATCAGGGCAAATAAAACTGAGTAGTTTAATATCTGGGTTACTTTTTATCTCCTGAACTCTGTCCAAAGCTTTTTTATCAAAAATATTACAGCCAATTCCGTAGACAGTATCTGTGGGATAAATTATTACTCCACCTTCCTTTAAAACTTTTACTGCTTTATTTATGTACCGTAGTTCCGGAGTTATAGGATGTAATTCGTAGTATTCCATTAAGATTCCTTCCATTGGCAAAAAACACAGTTTAAAGAGTTAAAAACATACAGCTAAAATTAGCAATGAAAATCAATTTTTCAATTTAAATAATAAACTATAAATAGTGCATTTTATTTGATTTTAATATGTTAAAATCGCTTTTCATTAATAAAAATATCTTTATATTTACGATTCAATTTTTCAGGATTCAGCTAAAAAGGAGATCGAAATGTCAAGAAGATGTCAGGTTACAGGAATCGGTCCACGCTCCGGGAGCAGCATTTCGCACGCACATAATAAAACAAAAAGAAGATTTCTACCAAATTTGCAAAAGAAGAAAATTTGGGTTCAGGAATTAAATCGGCAAGTAACAGTGAAATTATCTGCACGTGCTTTAAAAACTATTAGTAAGAACGGTACCAGTGAATTAGCAAAATTAATACGCGAAGGAAAAATTAAGGTTCGTTAAAACTTTTATATTTAAACTAAAAAGGGAAGCCTATGCTTCCCTTTTTTTATGCAAATTCTAATATATTTATTCTCTAACAACCCAAACCTTAATTTTAGAGCTTACCTTAGGATGAAGCTTAATGTTAACACTGTATATGCCTAGAGTTTTTATCTGTTCTTCTAGCTCAATCTTTCGTTTATCGATTTTATAATTTTTCTCACTTAGCGCATCTGCAATCATTTGTGTTGTTACAGCACCAAAAATTTTGTCTTCTTCGCCAACCTGCACAGGAATTGTAATAGAAGTCTTTTCAAGTTCTGCTGCAAGGGCTTCGGCATCTAATAATTCTTGCTCAGTTTTTTTAGCAGCGGTTTTCTTTTCTTCTTCCAAAGCACGCAAGTTACCCTTCAATGCTGCATAGGCAATTTTCCGAGGCAATAAATAGTTCAGGGCATAGCCGTTTTTAACTTCAACAATATCTCCTATTTGCCCAAGTGGTTCAAAATTTTGTCTGAGAATTACTTTCATCTTAACTCCAAAAAATCAATTATCTAACAGTATCGGATACGTAAGGCAATAAAGCCATGTGTCTTGCTCTTTTTACTGCAACAGCAAGCTGTCGCTGATACTTAGAACTGGTTCCCGTAATGCGTTTGGGAATTATTCTGCCCTGTTCCGAAACAAATTTTTGCAGAAGTTTTGTGTTCTTAAAATCTATATATTTGATTTTACTTTGAGTAAACCTGCAAATCTTTTTAGTTCTTGTTTCTTTTTTCCCAATCATTCTTTATCCTTTATCAAATCTGATTCTTCGTTTGATAAAAATTTATCAAAAGAGTCCTCGGTATAGTCAGTGTTCTTCTCTTTTTCAGCCGAATTGTTATTTTCTTCATTTTCAACTTCTTTTCCTGTTTCGGTATCAGCCAATTTAGCTCTTTTATTAAGGAATTGAATTCTTCGTGCTTTAATCTCAACAATACTTCTATTGTGTCCTTCATCTGTCTTCCAGGTTCTGCTCTGTAATTCGCCGTCAACTAAAACAGCAGACCCTTTTTTTAGCCTGTCCTTGCAGCTATCAGCCAGTTTATTCCAAGCAACAATACCAACATAGCATACATCTTCCTGCCACTGGTTAGTACTGTCTTTAAATCTTCTGTTCGAAGCAAGCGAAAAGTTAACAACGGGTGTTTTATTAGTAGTTTCCCTGAAAATTGGATCCTTGGTTAAGTTGCCGGCAACAATAACATAGTTAATTTCAGGCATTTTCAAGTCAGCCATTTTTTAATCCTCCATACTATCAGTTTTTATTGGTTGTTCTACTGCGCTATTTTCTTCCTCTGATTTATTATTATCTGAGGAAGGAACAATCGGTTCATCAATTTCCTCGACTATTTCCGTTTGTTTAGATTTATCAATTTCAATTTGCTCTAAAGCTTCAGCAGTTAGTTTGATTGTTAAATACCTGAGAATATTTTCATCAAGCAGATAAAATCTTTCTAATACTGGTACTAAATCTGGAAGGGCATCGAAGCGGAAGAAAACATAGTAGCCAATCTTGCTTTTCTTAACTATGTATGCAAGTCTCTTTCTTCCCCAATCTTCAACATCTCTTAAGTCTCCCCCATTATTCAATATTGTTTCTTTGATCTTTGAAATAATGGTTTGAATCGCTTCGTCTTCAAGTGCGGCGTTAATAAGAACTGCACTTTCATAAGCACGTTTTATCATAGTATAAATTACCTCCCTATGGACTTTAGGCCCCTCATTTTATATTACCGAGGAGCAGGGTTATTTACATTCGTTAAAAAACAGACAGTAAAGCTATTTAATTAATGGTGCAATTACAAGTGCAATTACTGCCATTAATTTAATTAAAATATTGAACGAAGGACCCGATGTATCCTTAAAGGGATTTATAGAGAGTGAAAAGTAATGCAAGCACTCGGAAAACCGGGATTATGTAAAAAATTGTTTGCATAAGGTCTTCCCGAATTTCAGTTATTACAAATTATTGTTATTGTTTTGTTCGATTGTATTTAGTTTGCTATTGAGATCAAGCATTGCATTACTGCCACCGATAATAAATTCTTCCGCAAGAAGTAAAGTTTTTTCAAAAACAGGCTTTAGTTCTTTTAAATCAGTTTCATTAAAATTAGATAGCACGTATTCAGCCAGGCCGTTCTTTTCAAAATTTTGTCCTACGCCAATTCTAATTCTAGGGAAATCATTTGAACTAAGTTGGTAGATAATGGATGCTAATCCATTATGCCCTCCATCTCCTCCGGATAATCTAACCCGCAGTGTGCCAAGATTTAGATTCGTATCATCACAAATAACTAAAAGATTTTCTGTCGGAAGTTGGTAGGTATAAAGTACTTCTCTAGCAGCAATTCCACTCTTGTTAACGAAGGTAGTCGGTTTAACCAATAAAAATTTTATTCCGCTGGCAGAGCCCTCTGCACTATAAAAATTACCTTTAGATGGTGTGAACTTAATGCCAATTTTTGCGGCGAAAAAATCTAGAAACAAGAAACCGGTATTGTGCCTGTTTGCTGTATAACTGCTGCCGGGATTCCCAATTCCAAATATTGTATGCAATTTCCTGTAAAATTAACTCTGCTTTTCTTTTTTCTCTTTTTCTTCAGATTCTTCAGATTCTTCCGCTTTACCCTTGCCAATTACTTCTGGTTCTGCTCCTTCTTCAGTTTCCTCCAGTTCCCCTTCTTCTTCAGCTACGGGTTCTTCTTGAATTTTTGCGTGAGTTACTGAAACAACTAGTGAGTCTTTTGAATTTAAGATTTCAAGATTTTCTAACTTTAAATCTTCAACATGAATTGCATCTCCAACAGCTAGAGATGAAATGTCAATTTCAATATGCTGAGGAATATCTTTTGGAAGGCATTCGATCTCTAGTTTGTACAAAGCATGCTGCAACACTCCACCTTCTTTAATACCAACTGCGGACCCTACCAATTGCACAGGAACTTCCAGTTCTATTTTTTCACCTCTGGTCAATCCCAGCAGGTCAAAATGTAAAACTGCATCTGTTACAGGATCGAATTGCACTTCTTTAATTATGCATTCTTGCTCATCATGCCCATCAATATTTAAAGAAATAAGATGGGTTTTGGAAGTAAATACTAATGGGTGCAAGTCTTTTTCAGTTACATCTATAATTATTGGATTTGCACGTCTCGAATAGAATACTCCAGGTACTCTGCCCTGATTTCTTAATTGTTTTCTTGCTGGTTTTGCTGTGTCTTTTCTTTCAGCAGCTTTTAAGCTAACTTTTTCCATAAAAATTCCAGATCCTTTTATCCTTTATCTATATTAAATAATGAACTAATTGATTCGTGGTTAAATGTTCTGCGGATTGCTTCCGCAAATAAACCTGATGACGATATAACTTCTATTTTATCAGATTTATTTTTTGCTTCAATGTTGATCGAATCAGTGACATATAATTTTAGCAACTCTGATTTATCTATTTTGTCAATCGCTTCACCTGAAAGAACGGGATGCGTAACTGCTCCGTAAATATTTTTTGCACCGTTATTTTTTAACGATTGAACTGCACTAACAAATGTTCCCGCAGTATCAATCAGGTCATCAACTATTAGAATATCTTTATCTTTTACGTCACCAATAATATTAACAACTTCAGCAACATTTTGTTTTGGTCTTCTCTTATCAATAACAACAAGCGCTGTATCTAACAGTTTTGCATATGCACGCGCAATTTTTATACCTCCAACATCAGGAGAAACAACTACAAGTTTTTTATGCAGATGCAAAAGATGCTCATTAAACACTGATGATCCGTAAAGATGATCAAACGGCAAATCAGAAAATCCTTGAATCTGCGCAGCGTGAAGATCCATTGTAATTATTCTATCAGCACCTGCAACGGCAAGCAAATTAGCCATAAGTTTGGAGGTAATTGCCACCCTCGGCTGATCTTTCCTATCCTGCCTCGCATATCCAAAGTAAGGAATTACTGCCGTAATAGTATTTGTTGATGCCCTTCGAGCTGCATCAATCATAATGAGCAATTCCATTAGATTATCCGTGGGAGGGTTTGTAGATTGAATTATAAATACATCCTGACCCCGAATATTCTCAAGAAATTTAACCCATATTTCACCGTCACTAAACCTCTTAAGTTCTACTTGTCCGAGCGATTTTCCAATCTTTATAGCGATACTTTTCGCAAGAGGAAGATTAGACCCTCCGGCAAAAATCATGTAATCACTTGTTACCATTTATACAAAAAAACGGATAGAAAATATTGAAAAATAGAAAGCAAATATATGTAAACCCCCCAGTTAAGTCAATAAATTTTGATGTCGATAATGAAGGCTAAAATTAAATTTCAATCAACTTTTTTTCTTTTTAAATAAAAAGATTAAAACTAGCAGTAAAACTGCTCCTGAAAGATAGTAAATCCAAAGTGGAGTTTCTTTAAGTTTAAATGGTCTAAAAGTAACCGAGATGGTTTTACCGCCTCCTATTTCAGATAATTTATATTCCCAGCTTAGCTTTCTGCCAGATGATTTATGAGCATTATGGGTCACAATATCACCAGAGAAATTGTAAACATAATTTACGTTAAAACTGCTCGCATCTATTCCAAATCCTGTGGCTATTGGCGAAATAAATTGAGAGAAAATTATCTGTCCTGAAGCATTTTTAACAAATGAAAATTTGGAGTCCGAAAACGCCTTTGTTTTATTTAATGAATCAATGTGTGTAAATGAAAAGTCTATTACAGCATGTGTTGTGCTGTCAGTTGTATCACTATAAACAACAACATTTTCCAGTGTAGTATAAGGCGAATTGAATTGTGATTTGATTGAATCCGGATTAAAAATTCCAATATCATCAATCACCATTTTCCTTTCGTTGCTCATGATTTTCATCCAGTAATCAATTTTCATATATCCCGAACCATCGGGATATAGTTTCACCTCCTGATAATAATCCAAACAACCATAAATTTGCAACAATAAAACAAAGAGGAAAACCTTTTTAATAAGTAGAGAAGTTTTATTTTTGGGTGCCAAATAATTATTCCATAGCGAATCTTAAATGAGACTTAATAATCAAATTTAGATAAAAAATAAATTATTTCATTATTTTCGCATCTAATAAAATTTTTAAGGTGTAAAAATGCCAACTTACGATTATAAATGCACAAACTGTAATTATACTTTTGAAGCTTTTCAGCCAATGACTGCAGATCCATTAGAGGAATGTCCCGAATGCAAAGGAACTGTACAACGATTAATTGGTTCAGGTGCAGGCCCCATCTTTAAAGGTAGTGGATTTTATCAGACAGATTATAAAAACACAAAACCAAATAACGCTAAAGAAGCAAAGCCATCGGCAGAAAGTAAAAAAACAACTAAAGACAAAAAGGCCGGATAATTACAGCTTGGAGTTAACTGAAAAATTAAGGCTGAGACTAAAATAAGCTTCAGCCTTTTATATTGAGATATTTATACTCTTTAAAAATCAGCACCTAAAGAGAAGTAAAATTTGGGGGAAGAGAAACCATCTATATTGTAAGCCCAGGCAACATCGAAGCGCAGAAGGAAATATAAAAAGAATAATCGTGCACCTACTCCTGTTCCCATTAACAAATCATCTGTAATAAGATTTCCGAATTCGTTTTTACCAAACAGCTTTATTTTACTGTTATCGTACCAAGCCGAACCCACATCAATAAAAGCAACCCCGATTATGTTGTTGAATAAAAATGGTAATCCGCCAGTGAGTAAATATCTAATTAGGGGAAATCGCAGTTCCATATTTACCAGAAAGTACCTTGTCCCAATTCTTTCTGAATAATTATAACCCCGAAGCGGAAGTGCTGCTGTTAAAAATGCAAAATCGGATGCGGATTCAATAGGAATTTCTGTTGTTGCAAAAGTTCTGTTTATCCAGTTTTCAATTCCGCCAATAAAAAATCGCTGCGGGTTTTCACCGCCTGAATAACCGCCTGAAAATCTTACCGCAAAAGAGTGATCGGTAAAAAATCTGAAGTACGTTCGATAATCACCCATAAAAGAATAAAAGCTTTTATTCGGATTGCCAATTCCCAGATTTCCAAAAACATTAAATCTGTATCTTGTTCCCTGTATTGGTGCTGTATAACCCCATAAAACGTTATCATGCACAAAGCTAACTGAAGGTACGGTAAACGAAACATTTTCAGTTGGCTCCTGCAAGTTGTCCAGGTTCTCGCCGCTAACATTTAAGAAACTCATTCCAAATTCAAATCTGTAAAATTTATTAAGCGGATAGCTGGCAGAACCAACAAGTCCAAAATTCCTATAGCGGTATAAATTTGATGCAAGAAATCCTTCACTAGTAATTGTTGCGAGCCGAACAAATCGTGCAGTGTGGAATCCTTCTATTCCCCAATTTATTCTTTTTGCAAGATAGTAATATGCAAGTCCGTAATCGCTGTTCTTTAAATCAATTTGAAGCCCTGTTACGCCAATTAACCGATGATTGCCAAGAACATCGCTGAATGAAATGTATGTCGTTCCAACCAATCCGTATAAAGTGCTGTAACCAGCATTTGCATAAACCAGATCGGGAGCAAAGGTAATTTTGTATTTCTGAATCCTAAAGTTTCCGTTTTCATCTAAATTATCGTTCAGTCTAAATAGCTCATCATCAGCATCCTCATTCACAACAAGAGTTTCATCATCACCTCCAAACACATAATTTCCGAAATCAATACTTACCGAATCGCCGTAGGTTTTTGAAGAATCTAGAACATTTCCCGTATAGAAAAGTGATGATTGTGAATCTGACGAATCAACTTGAGTTGAGTCTTCATCAACTAATCCCTGCTGTTGTTTTACTACTTCCAATGGTCTTACATCTAAATCTAATTTACCCTGGCGATATTTTGTGAGCGGGAGGTCTTCTATTTCCAAATCAATTTCAAATGGATTGTTTAATAAAAAAATGTTAAAAGAGGACTCATACAAGGATGAAAATGCTAACTTTTTTCCATCTTTTGTAGCCGAAAGCTGATATAAACCTGATTGTGAATTTGTAACAGGAATTGGCTTTATGTCTTTAATGTCACTTACATATTCATCATCTGAAGAAAAGTATAATCTTTTTTTGTAAATGTTATTTATTCCGTTTACATCTGAAATAAATAATAATTCTGTACCTGCTTCATTTATAACCGGCGATGATTCGTTACTGTTTGGCATATCTGTAATTCGTTTTACAGTAAGCGAATCAACATCCAGGGCATAAATTTCTGTTTGTGTATAATCGTGCTTGTAAATCTTAAAACCGTCGGATAGTTCTTCAGCATTTAAATAACTGTTTCTATCGGAGATAAAATATATTGTTTTTCCATCATGCGACCAGCAAGGATCGCTATCTGTAAACAAATCGTTTGTGAGATTTTTTGCTTCTTTTGTTTCAAAGTTATAAACATAAATATCTGTCTGGCGAGGAGTTTGGCCGACAAACGTAATAAAATTGCCATCCAACGACCAGCTAACACTGTGAATTGCATCAAATTGAATTGGTAGTGTATAGTAATCTTCTTCTTCGTAATCAAAAATGTAAACAACATCGAAACCGTGACTCAAAGCAGAGATGGCAATTTTTGATCCGTCAGGTGACCATGTTAAACCAGGAGTTAAAATATTTAACTCTTCAAAATTAGGTGAGGTGTTTCCTTCAGCTAGTTCTTTTATTATTTCACCTGTGTTAGCATCCATTACGTATAGGCTGAAAAAGAAATCACGATTTGTAATGAATGCAATCTTGTCACCCTGGGGTGAAATGGCAGGACTTGTGTTGTAAAAACCATCATCTTCTTCAGGATCAGTTAATCTCTTTGCGTATTCATCCGGGTCTTGAGTAATTTCAATATCGGGCCAAAAAACTCTTTTAATATCTTTTTTCCAGCGTTCATTAAATTCCTTAAGATCTAAACCGATGGTTTGTTTAAATGCAGCGTCAACACTTCCTACAGATCTGAGGGCATTAATAATTTCACCAATTTTTTCTTTGCCGTATTTTTTTGCGATATAATAAAAAACCGCCTGTCCGCCTCGATAAGCAAAATAACCACCAAGCCTTTGAACATCCGGTAGGTACTCACCAATTGCTGCATCGCGAATAAACATATCGGTATCTTCATCCCATCCTAAAGCTTGGTATTCAGCCATTCCCTCACTAAACCACAATGGGATTTGAATTGAAATATTATTTGAAATTATATTTTGAAGTGAACCACCGTAGAACATATCGTTCATTACTGCGTGAACAAGTTCATGATGAATCAGGTGGCGGAACTTTTTGAATGAGCCATGGAATTGAATTACTACCCTGTTTTTGAAGAGTTCAGTAAAGCCTTCAATTCCTTCGCTAAGATACGTATCAGTTACATTTGTTTCTTGAAAGTCATTCTGTGAATTGTAAATTATTAGAGTAACTCGATTATTAATAGAGTAATCAAAACTATTTTGAATTTTGGCTAGTGCATCTTCTGCAGCGTAGGCTGTAAATTCAGCAAGTGTTTCTCCATCATTTGTAAAGAAAATATCGAAGTGGCTCGTTTGAATGTATTGCCAATCAAAATATTTGTATTGAACTTTGTTTTTGCCAAATTGAGCAAATAGTAAAACCTGCGCCGCAAAAACCAGAAGAAGGATATTTAATACTTTTTTCAGCATAATTTTACCCGTTTTCTTTTATAATAAAATCCATTTCCAGATTATCTAAATCTACCCGTACAAGTTTTACACAAATCCTGTCTCCTAATCTAAATTGTTTTTTAGTTCTGTTACCAATTAATGAATATTTTTTTTCAGACAAAACATAAAAATCGCCCTCCAAATCTCTTGCTCGAATCAAACCCTGAGCCAAAAAATCGGTCAATTCAACAAAAATTCCAAAGCTTGCAACGCCTGAAATTACAGCGTTAAATTCTTCACCGATCTTATTTTTCAAAAATTGAACCTGTTTTTGCTTTACAGAAAGCCTTTCAGCTTCCATAGAATTCCGTTCTGCTGCAGATATATGGTCGCAAATTTCATCCAATTCTTCAAGTGAATAATTAATTCCACTTTTATTTTTTGGTGTTTTATCTACAATTCTGTGTACAATTAAATCGGCGTAGCGACGAATTGGAGATGTAAAGTGTGTGTAAAAACTGAATCCCAAACCATAATGTCCTATATTTTGAGCTGAATAAACCGCTTTCGCCATTGATCGAATTGCGAGTTCATTGATTACACCCTCTTCTTCGGTTCCTTTTACACTTTCCATCAGCTTGTTGAATTGACTTGCTGCTTTGCCGGAATGCGGATTGAAAGAGTAACCCAATGATTTTACAAATCGTGAAAACTCTTCAATTTTTTCCTGATCGGGAAAATCATGAATTCGGTACGCAAATGGAATTTTCTTTTTGCGCGAAATTTTCTCAGCAACCGATTTATTAGCCAGCAACATAAACTCTTCAACAAGCATGTTGCTTTCTTTAATTTCCTTTTTAACAATGTTAACAGGCTTACCATCTGTATCCAATTCAAATTCTACTTCAGCTGTAAAAAATTCTAAACTGCCTTCTCGAAATCTTTTCTTCCTTAGCTTTGTTGCAATTTTGTCAAGCAAAACAATTTCCTCACTGTACTCTCCGCTTCCTGTTTCAATAATTTTCTGAGCTTCTTCGTAAGTAAATCTTCTCTTGCTATTTATAATAGTCTTTGCAATCTGATAACCATTTACCCTGCCATTTTGCGTAATTTCAAAAATTGCAGAAAAGGTTAGCCTGTCTTCATTCGGAACCAGCGAACAAATATTGTTCGAAAGTTTTTCCGGCAGCATAGGAATTGCTTTGCCAACAAAATAAGTACTATTTCCCCTGTTTAAAGCTTCTTCATCTAATTCAGATCCAGCTTTTACATAATGGCTGACATCCGCAATGTGAACACCGACTTTAAAATTTCCGTTATCAAGTTTTTCAATCGAGAGAGCGTCATCAAAATCTTTTGCATCTCTCGGATCAATTGTAAATACATTTTTTTCTCTAAAATCAATTCTTTTGTTTACATCTTCTTCAGTAATACTAATATTGATCTCCTCTGCTTCACGCAGAACTGATTTACTGAAAGCAGTTGGAATTCCAAATTCACGTGCAATTGATATGACTTCCGCATCTAAGGTGCCTTCTTCTCCTAAAATTTCAACAACTTCTCCCTCGGGATTGAGCATTCTGTCATCCCAATTTATTTTTCCGACGGTAACCTTATCACCTGGTTTTGCACCGTGTAAATCTTCTCTATCTATATAAATATCGCGATGGATTTTTACATCATCAGGGGAAATAAAATAAAATGATTTTGATTTACGTAATTGTCCAACAAACTGTTTTCTTTTTCTCCGGATAACTTTGGTTATTTGTCCTTCAAGGTTTTTGCCTTTTTGCTTTGCAAAAAAAACAACTTCAACCAAATCACCATGGAAAGCGTTGTTGCTGTTGCGTGCTGATATATAAATATCTTTTAATTTATTGTTTTTAGGAAGAACAAAACCAAATCCGCCTTCGTTTAATTGAAAGTGACCAACAATCCGGTTTGTATCAGGCAAGGATTTTAACTTATACTTTTTACCATTCTTAGAAAGGAATTTTTCTACCGCAAGTTTATGCAAAGTAGTTTTTAGTTCTTTATAATCCTTCTCTGTTTTTATCTTTAAACGTTTAGCAACCTCTTTGCTCTTAAAGTTTCTGTTAGGATTAGTTTTAAAAAACGATTTAATTTGATTTTTCATCAGAATGTGAACCCATATTTTAAGCCAAGTTCATTAATCATTTCGCCATAAGTAGTAGATTGGAAAGTTGGTTCACGTCTCTCAAGGCGTAGGATTAATCTTGTAAAAATAAACGGATATTCAATTTTAATATTTGCACGGCTTAAGTCCTGAAACACCTGCGATGTGCCACCAATTTCATATCTTATTTCTCCCACTTTACCAATCAGATTGAATTTGGTTTCCGTACCAACTTGCTGCACATTTACGCTGCGGACGAGATCTCCTAGCTGTTCATTTAAAAATCCACCCACAATTGAACCTGCAACTGAAGCAGCAGTGGACACTGCTACGTTAGTTTCTTGAAGAGATGCATCCTCCTGAAATTTACCTACTATAATAAAAAATATTGCATCGGAAGCTGTCTTTGAAGCATCAAGTTCAAACTGTCCAAAATTTGTTCTACGTTTATAAACCGCCACATTTCTATCATCACGTATAAAGTTTGTGTTCAAACTTTTTACCGGACCCTCAAGACTAATTTTTACTTGCACCTCGTATTCATTTCCAACTGTGGTTAAAGTGTCCGGATTATAGTAACCTTGATAAGTTGAAGTTACATCTAGATATGGATTATCAATTTCATCTAAAAATTTTACGGAACCTCTTGCTTGAAATGTTTTTATAAAATCCAGCTTAGAGCCATCAAGCAGTTGTAATTCACCTCTTGCCTTCGGTACGTTATCAATTACAGTATATTCAAAATCGCCGCCTAAATATGCTGTTAGATTTTGTTTAAACTCACGTGAAAGGACAAAAACCATTTTTGCTTCATTTTCAACTTGAATTTTTATGTCCAAATCAAAAGGAATTTTAGAAGCTGCATCCATTTCATCTCTTTGTGACTCGGAAATTGTTATCAAACTATCAATTTCTTTATCAATAAAATCTTCCTCCAGAGAAATAAAACTATATCTAAATTTATCGCTTTCATTTGTATAGGCTGACTGGGTTGGTGAAAATGTTACGTTAGCCCCTTCCTTTAAAATTAAATCAGCCATCAAAGAATTTTGTGTTTCATTTAAAGTAAAACTCATATCTTCACGTGTTCTTATTGCAATATCACCGTATAAATTAGGATTAACAGCACGCGATTTTTCACTTAAAAGCTTTAAATCACCAGAAGCAGTGATATCAATTTCCGCTGGTTCAAAACTGTCCATCACTATTCTACCCGAAGCGGTAATTTTACCTCCACCCTTAGTTTCTTTGTTGTTCTCCAATGAAAAACTAGCGATGGTGATCTCATTATCCGTTAAAACTAATCCGGTTTCCATTAGATAGTTTAAATTATTTGCCTCAACTGTAAATGAACCATATTTAATTTGAAGCTCGCCTTCAGAACTAATATCATTGTACGTACCTGTAAGCTGAATATCACTTTCTAAAATTCCATTTATTTTTGTTATACCTGGAACGATACTTCCTGCAAATCGTAGATCAAAATTATTTGCAAAAAAGTTTATGTAAAATTCTTCATCATCGGGCAGAAGTTTTTCTGAACCCAAAGAAAGATCAATCGGCAAATTTCCATTTAAGCCAAGCCAGGGATTGTTAATTTCACTTTTAGACTTAAAGAAGTTTATATCGGCTGTTAGCAATTTATTTTTATAGTCTAAATTACTTTTAACAAAGCCGAGAAAAACTTTTTCTGCAGTTACACTATCTAGAGCAAAATCTATTGCAATCAACGGATTATCAGGTGTGCCTTTGTAATCAAGATTTAAACTTATTTCTGAATCTGGTGTTTGATCTGGTGGAAGATCAAATAAATTTACACTTAAATCCTTTCCATCAATATTTTTTACAGAAAGATTAATTTCTCCGTAATCAGAAAGGGAATAGTTGCCCATTAAATCAACTACTCCACCGTTGTGTCCAAGTTTAAACGAATTGATTTGAAACTCATCATTTGAATAGCTAAAAATAACATTTTCGCGGTTCCGCAAATCAAACTGATTGTATTTTGTAACCAACTCATCTAGTGAAACTGAAACTTTGCTGCCTGTTAAATCTATTGTGCCCTTAGTATTAAAGTCCAAAAAGTCCTGATATAAAAGTTGTAGGTTAAGATCTGCAAAACCTCTGTTCATATTTAATTGAACAGCTAGGTCGCGGATCTCACTACCGAGAAAAATTCTTCTTGCAGTTAAATCTACATTGGCTGAAAAATCATCAAATGAGGTTTGCATAACTTTATCATCAATATCTAAATTCAATTCAAAATCAGATAAGTAATAAAGGTTAGTGCCATCCCAAAATTTTAATTGGTTTATCTTTGTCTCCAAGTCCAATGAGACTAAATCTTCCTCTATAGAAAATTTTCCTGCAAGTTCTCCGTCAACGTCAATTTCCGAATCGCCTAGCAATAGTGAGAGTAGTTCAAAATCTTTAAACTCCAGCAGATAATCTATATTGAATTCTTTATTAGCAATTACATTTTGAAAT
The DNA here is from genome assembly GCA_013042995.1 of Ignavibacteriaceae bacterium. Lineage (GTDB taxonomy): Bacteria > Bacteroidota > Ignavibacteria > Ignavibacteriales > Ignavibacteriaceae > IGN2. Next base: position 42,769 of record JABDPB010000120.1, read on the forward strand.
TCATTTTCATCAAGTAAAAGATTAGTGCTTACAAAAGAGTCATCAAAAAACTTCGGTGGCTGAATAGCATCGATTTTTCTTTCAATCGCCGATGCCAGAAGTTTTACTTCCATCCCTACAGCTTCAACTAGCTCACTAACTGTGAATTTTCCCGTTATAGTTACATCTGCAAGATCTGAAATAATATTTAAAACGCGATCGTTTTCTCCACTACGTATATCTACAATAATTTTTGTGCTGTCTATGGAAAGCCCATTTATATCGGAGCTGTCTAATTGAATAACTGCAAAAAGATTTAGATTATCGGGATCAAAATTATCACCGTCGCCATTCAGTTTTATATTTAAATTTGTTCCAAAATCACTTTCACCTGCAAAGTCACGTACATCAAATCCAGTAAGCTGAATATCAAATTCGTAGCTGGTAGTTTCTTCCATTGTAAAATTGAAATTTGTAACTAGTGCGCCTGATGATTCGCTGGAGTTAAAATTTATTGACGAATTAATAATACCGTTTTCGCCTGTTGTTTCAATTTTTACTATATCAAAGAAATCTTTCCCAATTGAGGAACTGGTTGCGCTAAACTTAAAATTTGTTGTTAATGTTGAAGGCGAAAAACCAATTCCTTTAAAACTACCCAGGGAATTTAATTTTGTTTGCATTCCGATTACTGGGAAGAGGTTTAAATTTTTTGTACTGATTTTTCCATCGTAGAATATATCTTCACCTCTTAAATCCATTGCAAGTAAGCTGCTTACAAAACCTTTTTCCGTCGTTAAACCGAATCCTGCATTGAATGCAAGCGGTTTTCCTCTGAAAAACAGTGAATCAAACTTCAATCTACCATAATCTTTGTAAGTTGGAATCCCAATGGAAGGCAGCAGGCTTGTTATATCATCCTGGTTGACTGAGAAATTGCTAAAGCGGGTATTTATATACATATCTGCGCCGGCAAGTATTCTTTGAATACTTCCTTCAAGTTCAAAATTGGTTTCACCAATCTCTGCTTTAAGTTTTTCAATTTTCAAATCATCTAAAGTTCCCGAAGCACTCAGATGAGTAGTGACCGGACCATTAAGCAAGTTTGTTCCACTAATAAATGTTGACAAATCATCAAAATGGAAATCTGTTGCTGCAAGATCAATTCTCAAAGGTGCTTTGCTTAGCTCTAATTCCTCGTTTCTGAATACTGGAAAATCTGAAATAGCAGCACTGAGTGAAATGTTAGAACGCGCTGTTATCAAGTTTATATCAGTTGCGCCGGCTTTATCATCAAAGTAAACAAAATTACCTGCTAGCTTATATAATGTAAATCCGTTTAGATTGGTTTTAACGTTACAATATCTCAAATACAATTCATATTCACTGCCCCCAATATCCGCGAATGCAGAGAGCTCAAGATTCAAATCTTTTAAACGAAAGTCATCCATGTTTGGATGGTCATAAAACCCGCTGCTGTTTTTATATTTATATGATTGAAGCTTGAAGTCCACATTATTTAATTGAAGATCAGCCACCTGAATCTTCCAGCTAAATGCTGATTCTGTTGTATCCTCAGGTTCATCAGATGGTGGGACAATTCGGGAAATGTTCAACTCACCGTTTTCATCTTTTAAAAAAGCAATGTTTGCATTTTCAATTTCAACTTTTCGGAAATAGACTATTTTAAATAATATTTTAAGCGGACTGGTTTTAACTTCTATTTTTTCAGCAAAGAAAAGTGTATCGCTTTCCAGTTCATAAAGAGTATTGTTCATTATCAACGAAGTGAAAATCGTTCCATCAATTCTCTCTATAGATAGAGTACCGCTAGTTGATGAATTAACCTGTTCAGTAATGGTTTCATTCAACCAGTTGCGAAATGAGGATGTTTGCGTGAAGCCAAAGACTGCAAGCATTAAAACTATAACGCCAACACCAGAGTAAATAAAATAATTGATGATACGCCGGAAAAGAGGTCGCTTTATTTTCTCTTTCTTTCTAAACCACATAATTCAAACAAAAAATTACTTCGAATACCTGCTAACAATCAATTCAATAATCCGGGAGGTAGATTGATCGTTTACAAACTCAATAGTTTTTACTTCGCCGCCATTTTTCTCAACGATATCTCTCCCCACTATTTTTTCTAGGTCCCAATCTGCACCTTTAACCAAAATATCAGGAATAAGTTCCGAGATTAACTTTTTCGGGGTATCTTCTTCAAAGAAAACTACGTGATCAACAGGTTTAAGATTTGATAGAATAAATGCACGCTCGTTCTCTTTTAAAATTGGTCTTTTGTTGCCTTTTATTTTTTTAACTGAATCATCAGTATTCAAACCAACAATTAAAACATCACCAAGTGCTTTTGCTTTAGAAAGATAATCTACATGTCCGGCGTGAATTAAATCGAAGCAGCCGTTTGTAAATACTACTTTTTTATTCTCAGCTTTTAATTTCTTGCGGATTAATTTTAAGTCTTCGAGAGAAATTGCAAGATTCATTTACTGTCTTTCAAAACAGTTTCAAAAAGTTTTCCTTTTTCAATCGGGACAATTCCAACTTCACCGCAAACAATTCCGGCAGCGTAATTTGCAAGAAATGAAGCCTCGTAAACGTTTGCACCTGCCGCAAGAGCAATGGTAAGTGTAGAAATAACAGTATCGCCGGCACCCGAAACATCGGCAACTTTTCGTGCTATGGTAGCCATACGTTTTTCAGTTCCATCTTTTTCAAAAACGGCAATTCCCTTTTCACCGAGTGTTAGAAGTACGTATTGTGCATTTAGTTCTAATAGTAAACGTTCACCTGCTGAAGAAATATCTTCATCAGAAATAATTTTCATACCTAAAACGGCTTCAGTTTCTATTAGGTTTGGTTTGAATACCGTTACATTTTTAAAATCAAAAAAGTTATCAAATTTTGGATCTACTGTTGTCAGAATATTTTTCTGTTTTGAGATAGAAATAACTTTATTTATTAAAGATGGAGTTAGTACGCCTTTGTTGTAATCCTGCAATATTATTCCATCTAAATTATTAACAAGATTAGCCAGCTGAACAATTATTTTTTCTTCAATCTTCTGGCTGATGTTCGATTTGCTTTCTTTGTCAATTCTTACGACGTGCTGACTGTTTGCAATTACACGGGTTTTCGTTGTTGTAGGCCGTTCATCATCAACTAAAACATAATCGTCATCAATATTTTTGTCTTTCATTAAAGAAGAAAAGATTGTTCCGTAATTATCGTATCCAATTACTCCAACCGGAATTGGAGTGCCACCAAGAGTTTGGATATTTAATGCAACATTAGCCGCTCCGCCAAAACGAAAAAATTCTTCTTCGACTTCCAAAACCGGGACAGGTGCTTCTGGCGAAATTCTTTTTACATCACCCCAATAGTATCCATCCAGCATCATATCACCGATTACGGCTATTCTTTTGCCTTCAAAGCCTTTTTTTAGTTCATCGAGTCTGTTTTTTGAGATTTCAATCATTTATTTGCCTGATTATTGAAAAAACCGAAAAGTTTAAAATAAGTATAAAATGAGAGGTTAGAAAGCCCCTAAGGTTGGAGCTTTCTTATGATTTAAGAAATAGTTTTTATTTTAGAAGAACCATTTTCTTGCTTGTGATGAAATCATTCACCTTCATCCTGTAAATGTAAACTCCACTTGCAAGCCCTGTTGAGTTGAATGTTACCTCATACCTGTCTGCTCTCTTAAATTCATTCAGTATTGTTTGTACTTTTTGTCCGAGTATATCGTATATATCTATTGTTACTATTCCATCCTGTGGAAGTTCATATCTAATTGTTGTAGTTGGATTAAATGGATTGGGATAGTTTTGATAAAGCACATAGCTGGTTACAGGATTTGTTGGCGGTGGTTGTATGTAAGTCATTGTTGCAAAGTTGCTTTCATATTCTGCAATTGCTCTCCGCACATTTTCTCTTGCTACTGTAATTGAGTTAATTGGATCTGCTCCTCTTCCAATTACGTAAGCAATAATTATTTCCTGCGGTTTGTTTTTTTCCAATTCAAATGGTCCTGTACTAACTAGATTTCTCTTATCTTGATTTTGAGTACATATCCAACCCACATCTGTTACAGGATCACCGGAAAACCAGTACTTACTATCCACTTCATTACAATTTATTCCCCCACGAACCTGCCCGTATGCAAATGTACACGGATTAGGATATTGGCCAAGTCTGTTTCCACCTTTTAAAAAGTTTCTTCCTTCAATTGCTGTGTTCGGATCTCTTAAATCCGGATCGCCGCCAATAAAGAAATTATGCGAAGTAGTACTCAGGTTTTTTGAATTGGGAATTACTTCCGAACCTATTTGCTGACCAAAATTATTTCTTGCTGTGTCTACTGTATTGTTTGTAGTAATGACTGGTCCCTGTAATAATGTAGAAGAGAATGCCGGGCAGTTGTCCCCGTAAACTGCATCTGGTTCATTGTTGTAATAATATCCTGATTGAAGTAAAGTATCACAGCCGACGACATCATCTGTAGCATCTCCGAGATCACCATCTTCGTAGATTCCAAAGTAAATTGAATCAAGCACATCTGCAACGAGCCCGGTGTTAAGTATTGAGTATCTTATAAATATCACATTCTCAAGCTCAGGACTATCTGTTGCGAAAATTGTCTGCCTTACTTCTATTCCCTGTGGTTCCGACTGCCATCTTCTCTGATTTGCAGGTAAACCATCGTTATAAACACACCAGGCAATTTCATTACCAATCAAAGGCGGCATATCTTCATTTAAATCCCACGTGCCGTTCCAGTTCTTATCAACAGGATTGAAAACACCATCACCATCACCATCATAAAATTCAGCACCTAACGAAACTGCATCTTTCCAGTTCTGCCAGGCATAACTGAATGCCGGGTCTCTTTTATTTACTACATATATCACATTCAGCGGGTCTCTTATGTCACTCCCAACTTTTCCAGGCACATAATCTTCAACTATTGAAGCCGAAGCAACTGCATTACTCCACATCTGACCATTGGAAAAACCTGATAGAAAAAAACCGCTGGAATACAAAAATCCGCGCTCATCAAATTTAGCCACGGAACCACCACCACCTCGTATTGGAAAATCTGCTCTCGTTAATTGGGAACCGATGTTATCGGATAAATCAGTCATCTCAAGTTCAAATTGAAATCCTTTATATCCGATATTTACATCAGCAATCACTCCACTGCTATTAAATGGCAATGTGATATTATTAAGATCCATAGCGTATGCATCTCCCTCTTTGCCATTATTAGCAATCGGGAGGGTATTTCCGTATATGTTATCATTTGCAAGGCTATCATTGTGCAATCCGTCATCAAATAATTCAACACTGAAGTTAATTTGATCCAATTTTGCAAAAACCTTCTTTACGCCTTCTTCATCTATAACTTTTGCTCGATAGTTAACCTCCTCCGTTTCATAGTCAACTCCCACAGTCTCAGAATTTATTATAACCGGTGGTGTAAAAGTATCTTCTGATTCACCCAAAATTCCGTAGTAAACCTGATTAAATGATTCACTCCGAGATGTGTTAAAACAAACGAATATATTTTCACCATCGCTTGTTACTCCTGACAGATAATCATCACCGAGATAAGAAGTAAAGTTATCCATCCGCTGCCAGCTTGTACCATTATCTGTGCTACGCAAAACAGATACATCGGCTTGTGAATAGTCTTCATTTTCTACATCATATCGTGCATCATATAATAGCCAGATGTTTTTATTCCTATCAAACACTGTTTTTGTGGAAGGAATATTATAATAGAAAAGACTAAAAGTTAATCGAGGATCTATAATTCTGGTTGTGTCACTCCAGCTATTACCACTATCTGCGCTAAACAATGAATATATTACACCAGCAAAAGAAGAAAATATCGCTAACAATGAATCACCATTCTCTGAGAGCTTCAATATGTGTGGATTCCTTTTCTGAAATCCAAAACCTATAAACGGCATATTATAATAATCCAGTATTGACCATGTTTCACCATTATCTGTGCTCGGACGTGTCTGCCATCGAAGTCGTGAAAGAGATAATATAATTTTACCTTCTTCCAATTCAAGCAATGAAAAATCCCTAAGCTGGCTATACTCTATATGAATTGTATCAATCCAACTAGCACCTTCATCATCTGAATACGTACAATAGAGCTCATTGTTGGAATTCCAGAAAAATAATAGTCTACCATTAGAAATATTATAACAATTAATTCTGTAATAAAAAGCATTTATCCCATCCCCAACGAATTCTAGTTTTTGTTCACTCCAGGTCTGACCAAGATTAGTTGTTCTTCTGGAAAATATTGTGTCTCTTGTAGAATTTTTATAAAAGACAAGAATTTCATTACCTGAAATCCAGACCGGAGTTAAGTCCCAGATCTCCTGTGAGTCATAAGCTCTGGGAAATTCCTTAATGGTTTCCAGTTGTCCAAATAACTGTATAGTTAAAACCAATGAAAAGAAAATGGAGATTAATATTGTATTTTTTATTTAACTAAAACCATTTTCTTACTCGTAATAAAGTCATTCACCTTCATCTTGTAGATGTAAACTCCGCTTGCTAAGCCTATCGCATTGAAATTAATTTCATACCTGTTTGCATTTTGGAATTCGTTCACTATTGTTCTCACTTTTTGTCCGAGTATATCGTAAATGTCTATTGTTACTACTCCATCCTGCGGCAGCTCGTATCTAAATGTTGTTGAAGGATTGAAGGGGTTGGGATAATTTTGATATAAAATATAACTAGTAACAGGATTTGTTGGAGGCGGAGGAGAATAGCTCATTGTTGCAAAATTGCTTTCATATTCTTCTATTGCTCTCTGCACATTTTCTCTGGCAACTGTAATTGAATTGAAATAATCTGTTCCCCTACCAATTACATAAGCAATAATTATTTCCTGCGGTTTTCCTTTTTCTAAATCGAATGGTCCTGTACTAACTAGATTTCTCATATCTTGGTTTTGTGTACATATCCAACCCACATCTGTTACAGGATCTCCAGAAAACCAGTACTTACTATCCACTTCATTACAATTTATTCCCCCTCTCACCTCACCATAAGCAAATGTGCAGGGATCTGGGATATTTCCTACTCTATCCCTTCCTGTTAAATAATTTCTCGCTTCTATTTCATTGCTCGGGTCCCGTAAAGCAGGATCACCTCCAATGTAAAATACATGGAATGAAATATCTTTATTTTTTGCTCCTGTTATATTTTCGGAACCTATTAATTGTCCTAAATTAATTTTAGCTGTATCGCTTTGAATGTTTGTATAAGTTACTGGTCCTTGTAGAAGAGTTGTAAAAAATGCCGGGCAATTCTCACCATATTGAGCATCTGATCTATTGTTATAAAAGAATCCTGATTGAAGCAGTGTATCGCAGCCAACTACATCATCGCTAAAATCGCCGAGGTCACCATCTTCGTAAATTCCAAAGTATATCGAGTCCATCACCTCAGCTACAAGACCTGTGTTAAGTATTGAATATCGGATGAAGATAACATTTTCAAGTGCTGGCTCAGCAGTGGCAAAAATTGTCTGTCTTACTTCTATTCCCTGTGGATCAATAGTGTTATATCTTCTTTGTTCTTTTGGTAAACCATCATTGTAAACACACCAGGCAATTTCATCACCAATCAACATGGGCATATCCTCGCTAGTGTCCCACGTGCCATTCCAGTTTTTATCAATTGGATTGTAGAAACCATCACCATCACCATCATAAAATTC
>JABDPB010000126.1 GCA_013042995.1 Ignavibacteriaceae bacterium
CCTTCGTTCATCGGAGCTTGCTGTGGATCAACTCCTGATCATATAAGAGTAATAAAAGAGTTATTGGATGGAAAAAATAATTAAAAAATCGCCGGCAAAAATAAATTTAGGATTAAGGATTCTTGAAAAAAGAAATGACGGATATCATAACATCGAAACAATATTTTATCCTCTGCTTCTAACGGATGATATCTCATTTGAAAAATCAGATTTTCTAAAAATAACATCTAATGTGGAGAAGGTTAATAAATTAGAAAAAAATTTAATTAAAACTGCCGTTGAAATATTAGAACAGAAAACTGGAAAGCAAATTCATCTCAATATATTTCTAGATAAAAATATCCCTTTGGGTGCTGGTTTAGGTGGCGGAAGCTCGAACGCGGCAACAACACTGCGTGCATTAAATGAAATGTATAATTTTGATTTAACTTATGGAGTACTTTCTGAATTAGCTCTTAAAATTGGATCTGATGTACCATATTTTTTGAATCCAATACCTGCTTATGCAGAATCAAGAGGAGAAAGAATAGAACCAGTTTCTCTAGAAATTAATTATCCTTTATTAATTGTAAATCCTGGGATAGAAATTTCAACTAAATGGGCATTTGAAAATTTATCTCCTCGAAAATCAAATCAAAATGAATTGAAAGGATTGGCTTCCGGTAATTTAGATTTTGAAAAACTGAAATCCATACTTGAAAATGATTTTGAGAATCTGATATTTTCAAAATATCCAAAAGTTAAAGAAATTAAAAAAGAGTTTATCAATCACGGAGCAGAATTTGCATTAATGACTGGCACAGGTTCTTCTGTTTTTGGAATATTTTCAAATTTACAGCGAGCTAATTTTGCCGCAGAATTCTTTCAGCAAAAAAAATATTTTACATTCTTAAACAATCCCTTCCAGGCAGGTTCGATTACTTAACACCACTCTCATTGAATTCAACAAATCCTTTTGTAGCATTAAGTTTAACGTTAATTCCAATGGGAACTGTAACCATATCTTCAATATGTCCATGCGGGAAAGTATAAACTATTGGTACGCTTAATCTGTTCAAATAATTATCCATTACTTCCCCAAGAGTTAAAGTGTTTTTTGAAGGATCATGTTCATAGCAATCTACAAATCTGCCAAGAATCATTCCATTTATCTTCTTAAAGACCTTGGCAAGTCTTAACTGATTCATTAGTCGATCAATTTTGTATGGAACTTCTCCAATATCCTCTAATAGCAGAATTTTATTCTTTAAATCATTTGGGAAATATTCCGTTCCGAACAGTGCACCAAAAACTGCAAGGTTTCCTCCAATTATTCGTCCAGAGGCATTACCTTTATTTATTCCAGGAAGTTTTGAATTATTGGGCAGTTTAATTCTACCTGCTTTTTTATTTGATGTTATACTTTTCCAAAAATGATCTTCTGTAAATGAACTAATCTTTCCTGATAAATTTGATGCAAGCATAGGACCTGCAAAAGTTATGAGTCCGGTCTTCTGAAGAATAGCGATTTGTAACGCGGTAATTTCACTGAAGCCAACAAATATTTTAGGATTGTTTTTTATAATCTTATAATCAATTAAATCTAAAATTCTAAACGCACCATAGCCACCTCTCACACAAATAATTGCATCAACAATTTTATCCTTGAACATTTCATGCAAATCTTTAACTCTCTCCTCATCGCTACCAGCCAAATAGCCACTACTTTTTCCAACATTTTTACCGATTTTAGTCCTATAACCTAATCTTTCAAGATATCTAACACCCTTTTCAATTTGCGTTATATCCTCAGGTGATGATGCAGGTGAAATAATGCCAATAACACCGTTCTTTTTAAGTTTTTTTGGCTTAATTGTACGCAAAGGTTAGATTTTTTCTTGTTAACTTTTTTCTAATTTACTAAATGAAATTCTATTAACAAATTTTCTATAAAAACTTAAGTTTATGAATTGATTGTGATTTGTATCAAATTGACGCGATTATTGGTCTTCAGACTCTGTTTTTAAACAAATAAAATATAATTTTTGTTATATTTATGTCCGTTATTATACTTCACACCAACAATAGTAAATGAAAAAAAGAAAAATACTTTACATCTGCGGGTCGTTCAACCAAACAACGCAAATGCATCAAATTTCAGAGCAATTAACTGATTACGATTCGTATTTCTCACCATATTATTCTCAAGGCTACTGGTATATTGAACTAACTAGAAAAATAGGCTTAATGGATTTTAGCATACTTGGTGGACAAGCCAAGCAGAATACTCTGAATTATTTAATGAAAAACAATTTGAAAATTGACGATGAAGGTAAATTAAATGATTACAGTTTAGTTTTTACTTGCTCAGATATGCTTTTACAGAAAAATATAAAAAATAAAAATATTGTTCTTGTTCAGGAAGGAATGACTGATCCAGAAAATTTAGGTTACCATTTAGCCAAAAAATATAATTTCCCAAGATGGATGGGCGGTACTTCGACAACGGGAATTAGTAATGCTTATGATATTTTTTGTGTTGCTTCAGAAGGTTACAAAGATCTTTTTGTTAAAAAAGGAGTTGATCCAAATAAAATACAGGTTACGGGTATACCAAATTTTGATAACTGCGCTGTATTCTTAGAAAATGATTTTCCTCATAAAGGTTATGTCTTGGTCGCAACTTCCGATATGCGGGAAACTTACAAATACGAAAACCGAAAAAAATTTATTGAAAGAGCTGTTAAAATTGCTAACGGTAGAAAATTGATATTCAAGTTACACCCAAATGAGAATTATGAGCGTGCGAAAGAAGAAATTGATAAATATGCTCCTGGCTCACTCATTTTTCATAAAGATAATATTAACCCGATGATTGCCAACTGCGATGTTTTAATAACAAGGTACTCAACAGTTGTTTATATTGGATTAGCATTGGGCAAAGAGGTTTATTCTGATTTTGATGTAAGCTCTTTGAAGAGTTTAGTCCCGCTTCAAAATAAAGGAAGGTCGGCTAAAAACATTGCAAATATTGCAAGAGAATTTTTAGAAAAATCAGAAAGCTCAACTGTTTATGTTATTCGAAAAGAATCAATTCCCCGTTACAAACTAATTCAACGATTAAAAGCCAGAAAAAGACTTGCTCGCATTAAAACTAAATCGTTTTAATTTGCATCTAAAATTTCATATTTCGTTTCCGAAATAAAATTGAATTCTAATTTGAAAATTCTTACCGTTATTCAAGCAAGAATGGGTTCTAAAAGACTACCGGGAAAAGTACTTCTGCCTCTATCAGGTAAACCTTTACTGTTGAGAATGTATGAACGAGTTGAAGCAGCAAAAAATGCTGGTGAAATAGTTATGGCTGTAACAAAAGAAAAAATTGATGATGAAATAGTCAAACTGTGTGAAAAAAACAATTTAAATTATTTCCGCGGGCATACAAATGATCTTTTAGACCGACACTACGAAGCTGCAATTAAATTTAATGCAGATGTAGTTGTAAAAATTCCTTCAGACTGCCCCCTTATCGAACCAGCGATAATTGATAAAGTACTCATTTATTATATTGAGAATAGAAATAAATTTGATTTTGTAAGCAATTTGCATCCAGCAACTTATCCGGATGGAAATGATGTGGAGGTAATAAGTTTTGATGTGCTGGAAGAAGCCTGGCATAAAGCTGAGAAATCTTTGGAGAGAGAGCATACAACACCTTACATCTGGGAAAATCCAGATAAATTCAGAATCGGAAATGTAACTTGGGAAACTGGGTTTGATTATTCGATGACGCACAGGTTTACTATTGATTACAAAGAAGATTATGATTTTGTTAAAACCGTTTTCGATCAGCTTTATCAAATAAAAAGTATGTTTACTTTGAATGATATTTTAAAACTGCTTGAAGAAAGGCCAGAAATTAAAAAAATAAATGAAAAGTATGCAGGAGTAAACTGGTATCGAAATCATCTTAAAGAATTAAAAACTATTAAACCGAATCAAACAAAAATAATTTAGTTATATTTTCTTTTTAAAAAGTAAATAAAGTTATGCCAAATAAAATTAAATTGAATCAAGACTTTCCTTCCATAAAAAAATCGGATGATTTATATAATCGAGCCCTAAATCTTATTCCATCCGTAACACAAACATTGGCAAAAGGGCCTCAACAAAATATAAAAGGAATTGCTCCAAAATATCTACAAAAAGGAAAAGGTTCACACGTTTGGGATGTTGATGGAAATGAATACATTGATTTCAATATGGGTATTGGCCCCCTGTCGCTAGGTTATGCTTATAATAAAGTTGATGCAGCAATTAAAAAGCAGCTTGAGGAAGGAATAACATTTTCACTTATGCATCCTCTTGAAGTAGAAGTTGCTGAAATGATTAACGATATAATTCCAAATGCTGAATCAATTCGCTATAGTAAAACCGGGGCTGATGTTACCTCTGCTGCAATACGCGTTGCACGCGCATTTACCGGACGCAAAAAAGTTCTGTGTTGTGGTTACCATGGCTGGCATGATTGGTACATTTCAGTAACAGATAGAAATAAAGGAATACCAAATACAGTCCAGGATTTAACTTTTACTTTTAATTATAATGATATTCAATCGCTTAAAGACTCAATTGATGATGAAACTGCTGCTGTTATTTTAGAACCATTTGTTTTTGAGGAACCAAAAGATAATTTTCTGGAAGAATTAAGAGAAATCTGCACTAAAAACGAAACATTGTTAATTTTTGATGAAATGTGGACCGGATTTAGAATTGCATTAGGTGGTGCACAGGAATATTTTAATATAAAAGCTGATCTTGCAACTTATTCAAAAGCAATCGCCAATGGAATGCCGATAGCTGTTTTAACAGGACGAAAAGATGTTATGAGCGTTTTAGAAAAAGATGTTTTCTTTTACACGACATTCGGTGGTGAAGCATTATCACTTGCTGCTGCTAAAGCAACACTAACAGAACTAAAAGAGAAAAATGTTCCTGAATATCTTTCAACAAAAGGAAAAATTCTAAAAGATGGATACAATCAAATTGCAAAAGAAAATGAAATGAACTATACAAAATGCATCGGTTATGAATGCCGTTCAATAATGACATTTGATCCATCCATTGGAAATCCGCTTGAAATGAAATCACTTGTGCAGCAGGAAATGATTAAAAGAGGGATTCTTTGGGGTGGATTTCACAATATGAGTTATTCGCATAACGATGATGAAATAGAATATACTCTAAAAGCTTATAAAGATGTTCTGCCTATTCTTAAAAAAGCTGTACAGGAAAATAATATACAAGGTTATTTAAGGGGAGAACCTGTTGAGCCAGTTTTTAGAAAGGTTGGTAACTTCAATACTAAACCTGTTCGTAAAAATTAATATCGCAAATGGAAAATCAAATAACTGTTCAAAATTTATTTTCTCTTAAAGATAAAGTAGCTATCGTTACTGGTGCTTTAGGATTAATTGGAAAACACCACTGCCACGCTCTTGCAGAAGCTGGTGCGAGTGTTGTTGTATGTGATTTAGATGAGGTTGAATGCGCAGATTTTGCATCCTCCCTTTCAGTTCTGTCATTGGGAATTGGTGCTGATATAACCGATAAAAAATCTGTTATTAAGTTAAAAGAAAAAGTTCTTTCAAATTATGGCAGAATTGATATACTTGTAAATAATGCAGCAATAAATGATAAGTTTGAAGATCCGCAAACGGCATTGGAAGAATCTAAGTTTGAAAATTATCCTCTCGAAAGGTTTCAAAAATCATTGGATGTGAACGTAACCGGAATGTTTTTGTGTTCACAGGTAATCGGTAGTGAAATGGCGGAACGCAAAAGCGGCAGCATAATTAATGTTGCATCTACCTACGGAATTGTAGCACCTGACCAATCAATTTATAAAAATGAAAAAGGTGAGCAGATTTTCTATAAATCTGCAGCGTATCCTGTTACTAAAGGCGCAGTCATTTCGTTCACTAAATTTTTAGCTGCATACTGGGGGAATAAAGGTGTTCGCGTAAATACGCTCTCCCCAGGGGGAGTGCTAGACAATCAAGATGAATTTTTCCTAAAAAATTATAAGACACGAACACCGCTTGGTAAAATGGCTTATCCGACTGATTATAAAGGTGCGATAGTATTTTTAGCGAGCGATGGTTCAAGTTATATGACGGGTGCAAATTTAATTGTTGACGGAGGCTGGACTGCATGGTAATTGATAATCATTTAAAGGAAAAGAATATTTCTCTAAAAGAAAAATTAGAAAAGATAAAAGTAGTTATAACTGATAATGACGGTGTCTTAACTGATACAGGAGTTTATTATTCTGAAAAAGGTGAGGAGCTTAAACGATTTTCTATAAGAGATGGAATGGGTGTTGAACGTTTACGAAAGCAAGCTGGTATTGAGACAATAATTATTACTGGTGAAAAATCTGGGAGTGTTAAAGCACGTGCAAGAAAACTACAGATAGAAGAATACTACTTAGGTGTAAAAAATAAATTAGATCTTTTGGATGAAATTTTAAAAAGAAATGAAATAAATGAAGAAAACATTGCGTTTATTGGTGATGATGTAAATGATTTACAAATTATGGAAAGAGTAGGATTCAAAGCTACACCTGCTGATGGTACAATATTCATAAAAAAAATTGCAGATTATATTTGCGAAAACAAAAGTGGCAATGGTGCATTCAGAGAAGTTGCTGAACTTATTTTAGCGTTCGCTGTTAAAGAAGGTTTATAAAACAATACTTTTTAAGGGAAATATAAATGCAAAAGCGGGAAGTAAAATTAAGAGACAGGGAAATTGGTGCCGGGTATGGGGTGTTTATTATTGCAGAAATTGGAATAAATCATAACGGGTCACTTGAAAGCGCTAAAAATTTAGTAGCTGGAGCAAAAGAAGCTGGTGCTGATGCAGTAAAATTTCAAAAAAGAACGCCAGAACTATGTGTACCTAAAGATCAATGGAATATTGAAAGAGATACTCCTTGGGGCAGAATGACTTACATTGATTACAGACATAAAGTTGAATTCACAAAAGATGATTATGAAGTAATTGATAAATACTGCAAAGAGAAAGGAATTATTTGGTTTGCTTCCTGTTGGGATGAAGAAGCAGTGGATTTCATAGAGAAATTTGATGTTCCGATATATAAAACCGCTTCTGCGTCTCTTACTGACAAAAAGCTTTTAGAAAAACATAAAACCCTAAACAAACCCGTTATTGTTTCCACTGGAATGTCAACAATGGAAGAAATTGAAAAAGCAGTTGAAAATTTTGGGACAGATAATTTACTTATTGCACATTCAACTTCAACTTACCCCTGCCCTAATGAAGAACTAAATTTAAAAATGATAACTACTCTTCAACAAAAATATGATGGCGTCCCAATTGGCTATTCAGGACACGAAACCGGTTTAGCTCCGACCTGGGCTGCAGTTTCTTTAGGAGCAGCATTTGTTGAACGTCATATCACACTCGATCGCTCAATGTGGGGCAGCGATCAGGCTGCTTCTGTAGAAATTAATGGATTTAATCGGCTCGTTAGAAATATACGTGATATTGAAATTGCTCTAGGTGATGGTTTTAAAAAACTATATGAGAGCGAAATGGGTGCTCGTAAAAAACTAAGAAGAGTACACTCATAAAGAACAGAATATGAATATTTCAAAATTTATGGAACAAATAATATATTCTTCGATTTTTTCAGAAGTGTCGGATACAATTTCTAGCTACTTCAAATCTATGACTGATGCTGAGTTCTATTCAACCATACTGATTGGTGTTTCTGCGGTTGGCTTTATTTTATTAGAAAGAATTTTTCCTTACACAAAAGGACAAAAAATTTTACGCGAAGGTTTTTTTGACGACTTAGCTCTTTACACAATAGCACAGAGTTACATTCTCGGTATATTAATTTTCGGATTCATTATTCGGTTTATTGATGAGTCTACTGGCTTATCACGCCTTCAACTTTTTGCTGATGTTCCGATATGGATTCAATTATTATTTT
Organism: Ignavibacteriaceae bacterium; assembly: GCA_013042995.1. Taxonomy (GTDB): domain Bacteria; phylum Bacteroidota; class Ignavibacteria; order Ignavibacteriales; family Ignavibacteriaceae; genus IGN2. The sequence continues at coordinate 8,003 of JABDPB010000126.1, forward strand.
TCCTTGTTACACACGACCTTTACATTTATTGGATGCATCGCTGGCAGCATAAAAACAAATTCCTCTGGCGTATACACGAAGCACATCATTCACCTAAAAAAGTAGATTGGCTTTCAGGTTCACGTTCACATGCCATTGAGATCTTAATTAATCAAACAATCGAGTTTTTACCCATCGTCTTACTTGGTTCACCAGTTGAAGTGATTGCTTATAAAGGATTGATGAGTGCGGTTTGGGGAATGTA
>JABDPB010000075.1 GCA_013042995.1 Ignavibacteriaceae bacterium
ATTTGGATTTCCCGGAATGAAAGTTCTGCAGTTTGCTTTTGGAGAAGGAATGGAGAGAAAATTTTTACCGCATAATTTTGTACCCAATTGCGTTGTTTACACCGGCACGCACGATAATGATACTACACGCGCGTATTTTGAAAAGGAAAAAGAAAAAGATGGAGGTATTTTCAAACACACACAAAATTATCTTAATTATTTTGAAGATGACATTTTATCAGATTTGATTCGTGCAGCCTATGCTTCTGTTGCTGCAATAGTTGTATTACCGATGCAGGACATTTTAAATCTTGGTGGTGAAGCAAGAATGAATTTTCCCAGCACAACCGGAGGAAACTGGACATGGAGATTTACATGGGAACAGGTTGATGAAAACCTTGCAAAACATTACATCGGGCTTGCACAGCTTTACGAACGCCCTCCAAAGCCGGAAGAATCAGAAGAAACTGAAATGGAAGAAGACTAACAATTTTTTCAACTATTTACGTCATTAGTAAATAAAAGTTGGCTTTCACTGAAACCCTAGAATCTGTCACTCCAACTTATTTGGAATCTGTAAATAAGCCGACGAATTTTGTCTGAAACCAAACACTATTTTTTGAATCAAACTTTTATAGATTATGTGAAATTTGAAATTAATCCAAAGGAGAAAATGTTGAAATCGGTAACATCAATTTTTGTATTATTTATTTTGTTCTTTACAGCCTGCAATAACGGGCAGACCCCAGACAACAGCCTTAACTGGCAATCAAATTTAGAGAACGCAATTGCTCAAGCGAAAGAAGAAGACAAAGCTGTGCTTGTTAATTTTACAGGCAGCGATTGGTGTAAGTGGTGTATAAAATTGAATGACGAAGTTTTTTCACAAGATGAATTTGAAAAATATGCAGATGAAAACCTGGTATTGGTTAGATTGGATTTTCCACGAAGTGTTCCTCAAACTCAGGAGACAAAGCTTTACAACAACTCACTTGCACAGCAATACGGTGTAAGAGGTTTTCCTACTATTTTAGTTTTCAATAGTACTGGAGAGTTAGTTGCAAAAACCGGCTACCAACAGGGTGGTGCTGATAACTACGTAAATCACATTCAATCGTTTTTATAATTAAATAATAAACCCAATTCCACAGAGGAATTGGGTTTGATTAACCCTTCTTATTTTATAAGTACCATCTTCTTCGTTTCAGAATATTTATCAGCATCTAGTTTATAATAATAAATTCCACTTGGCAGCTGCGATGCATCAAACTCAATTGAATATTTTCCTGTTGATAAATACTTGTTAACTAATGTCAAGATTTCATTTCCTATTACATCATAAATTTTTAATGTTTGCCAACCGCTTGTTGGAGATTGCCAACTTATCACTGTATTTGGATTAAATGGATTTGGATAATTCTGTTCGAGTTTAAATTCCGCAACTAGTCCGGGCTCAGTTTCGACTCCTGTTACTATATCAAACATCACACTTTCCATTATAAACGGAACGTTTGGTATTCCGTCATACATATCTACAAATTTTGTAATATCCGGTTCGCTTATTACACGAAGATGATCAACTAACTCCGGCTTTATTGATTGATAGCAGACCTCAGCGGTAACGCGGTATGTTTTACTTTGTTCGCCGGGAATTTTATAGGTTACGATATCCATCCCGCTCCCTTCGTTTCCACCATCCTTATTAAAATTGGGATCAATTACTGCGTTTCCGAATATTCCTGTTGAATCGTAACTGTTATGAGCTGTTGTAAATCCAGCTGGTGGAATGCGGTTATCTTTTATATATTCTGCTGCACGCAATAGTGCGTACGTTACATTCTGATCAACATCAATGAATACACCTTCATAAGCCTGCACTTCATCATCTGAGGAAATAAAATCATAATGAGGCTCGTAATCGGAGTTATAATCTGCAACTTTTCCTTCGCTGTCCCATTCACCTGACTCAAAAATAACCGTTCCACCAACCTCTTCAACTTTTAAATGAATCCACATTCTTCTAAACGGAATTCCTGTTGGTAGTTTATGTCCTGTAAGATTTTCTACAATAACTCTTATTTCTAAAGTGTCGTTTTGAAAATCAGAGAATGTGCTTAGTACTACAGAGCTTTCAGTAAGATTGTATTCTGCTCTTGAAATTGTCGAATCAAAATGTTCAGGCTCAGCAGTTGCACCAACCGAGTCAATATTTGCCTTTAAAATTTTCAACATATAAACATTTCCGCCAACAAATGCGTGTCTCCAAAATGGAGTTCGCTCAGGATAATTTCCTCTCGAAGAGATTAAAATCGGATCATCAACATTTGGCAAGTGACAGTCCTGGCATTGAATATCTTGTGATGGATAATTACTGTTCTTCCATTCCAGGTAAGGTGTTTGTTCGGGAAATGTTCCAGCAATGTTTCCTGAGTTATCCAAATAAGGTGTAAAAAGTGTATGACACGTTGCACAAAGCTCAGATTTATTCATGTGCGGACCGTATTCAACGTTATATTGTACTCCAGGCCAAAAAGGCATGTGTGTTGTATCTGAATTTTCATAAGGACCGTAAATAATACTGTCTGCCTCAATTAAATAGTGTCCTGAATAAGATTGCTGTGTGCCAAAATTATTTTCCTTTATTTGATGGCAAGCAGTACAACTTACACCATCATTTGCAACTGGGTCAGATTTCATTTGTGCCATCGAGTAAGTGGTATCTCCGTTAAAAAAAGCTTCCGTGTATCCCATAGGTGAGTGACATCTTAGACAAGTTGTTTCAATAGTTTCCTGTAGCTGTGGAAAGTTGTGCACTTCTTCTGCAACCATTGCTCTCCAGAGAGGATCCTTGCTTGCGTTACCCATCATTGTTGAACGCCAATAAGAAATTGGTGAAACATCAACGCCATTCCAGGTCATAGCGTTACCGTCGCTTTCATGGCAAAGAACACAATTACCAGAACCGCGGAAAAGTGGTGTGGTTTCAGTCGGCAGTGGATGCTGTGAATAAATTGTTGTAATTGAAAGTAATAAAATTGAGAATAGAGTGTAAAATTTAATCATTGCCGGTCCCTTTTATTTGTGCAGTTGTGCGATTTTCTAAACGAAGAAAAAGAGATTTTCCTTTCTATAAATTTAATTTATAAAGTTAGTCTATTTTGAAGTTAATTTGAAGTTAATATTTGACCCACATTCGAATTCATTCTATCAACTGCATGCTAAATGAAACTCCATGCATTTCAATTGGTTTTCCATGCGTTTTTAATCACTCCAGCTATTTGCTAATTCGTTGAAAAGTAAACACTTAACAAATCAAAACTAGCTTGGCACAATAGTTACTCTTGAAAAAGCAGAAAATTTGAGAGGATTGTGAAAATAAATAATAAATACACTAACATTTTAAGGAGTGCAAAATGAAAAAGCATCAAAATCTTTCACGCTACATAGTTGTTTTCGTAGCGCTTGCAATGATTGCTTTGTTTGTCCGTTGCCAGGATGAAATGGTAGTTGATCCGGTTAATTCTGAACCAACTACGGATCAGGGTGCATTGGAAAAACTGGTTGATGAAGATTCCTCACTTTCTTCATTCGATTATAATTACGATGAAGAAGGCTTGATGGATTTCCTAGGAAAAACCACTGCTGATATATATCCGTTTAGAGTCGGACGTAAAATGAGGCTTGTAAACAGAAACCTAAGCATAAATTATCAGGATACTATTGCTTACGGAACTCTTACAAAAACTTTTGAAGGGTTGTTAATAATTGCAGCCTCTTACGATTCAGGAGCAGTTAAACCAGATACATTAATAGAAAAACCTTTTACTGCTGTTGTAACACGAAACATTATATTTAAAAAAGTAGCTAACTCGCCATACCCTCTAAGAAACTGGGTAATTGCTGCAATTTCATTACCGGAGGGCGGCACGCAAAGCCCGAACATCGATGTGATGAAATTAACTGCATTTCTGCCAAACGGTGATACTTTAATGATAGAATCACCAAATGATTATTACTTACTAAGAAGTGGTTGGGGATGGTGGAGAAGAATTCCTATTGTCCAACGTGGTGAATCAGTTCAAATAAGAATAGAATTGTTTAGTATGTATGAAGAGGAAGATTTTGTAACTCTTACTTATGGTGCAAACAGATGGAATAAAAAACACAGAGCAAAGAAAAGATTTGAACTTGTTTCTCAAACTCCAAACGGAAACGGCTGGGATAAAGTATATGAGCAGACATATACAACACATCAGTGGCCTGGCTTTTACCATGCCGTATTTAATGCAATGCCAAGGCAAGTAATATTTGATGATGCAGCACCTGTTGAAGCGGAAGCCTGGGGTATACCGTATTTTGTTCATCCTTAAATTGAAATGAGAGTAGTGTTTTCCCTACACACATCCTCTCCACTTCCCCCTCCTTTAAATTTATTGGAGGGGGAACATTTATTTTGCAGGGATAGTAATTTTAAGATTGATAATAATAATGTTCAAACTTAACTTTTAATAACAATGAAAAATATTTTAACATATATCGTCCTTTTCTTAACCGGCTTGATACTTTTTAGCTGTGATAAACCTGCGCCAACTGAATTAGTTGATGATTTAACAGATGATTTTGAAATTGAAATTCTTACAAAGGATTTAAATAATAATATTACAAGTGGAGCTGATACTTCCGGCATAACGCAGGATATTACTGGAATTACAAACCTTATTTCAGTTAGCGGAATAAAATTAACCAGCAATAACAAAACAAATAGATTTTCATTAGCTCAGGCATTCTTTTTTGATAAGAGCAATCCTGTTTACGGTAATGGGAGATTACTAGGCTTTAAAACTATTACACCAGGCAACTTAAAATTTGATGGTTTGGAAGCTAGAAAAGTTCCTTATGAAATCAGATATGTAGATATGGGAATTCCGAAAAATGTATTGTTGGGAGAGAAATACGTTCTTTACAATATTTGGCAGGGCATTCCTGATTCGTTTTATTACAATTACAATTCTTCAATCTATTTTGAATTTAAGCCTAATATGGGGCAGGGCAATAATATGAATTTTAATATTGCAACTCCGCATGAAATCAACGGCAACGTTATTATTAATGGTAGAAAGCAGAATAGAAATATTGAAGCTATTCTAGAATGGAACGGAAAAGGACAAAA
>JABDPB010000076.1 GCA_013042995.1 Ignavibacteriaceae bacterium
CATCGGGAACGGGAACAACCGCACAATCTGCAAAACAATAATTTATTTCGGGAAACACCATCAGGAAAAAGCAAGATACAAAAGAAAATCCTTCCGGCATTCCTACACACACAATTCCTGCACGCATTACATCCGCAGTTGCGGAAGCTGAACCTGCAACGCTTCCGTCAGCCATATTTTCTTTTATCATCATTGCAGCAAAAAACAGGTCGCGCTGCATTGTGTTTCTTGCCTCTTCAATCGTAATGCCTTTATGTTTTCGCAGGTTGTAAAATATATTTGTAAAATCACTTAGCTTATCCGATTTAGTTTGATCAATAATTCTTACACTAGTTAAATCCACATCGAGGGTTTTTGCATCCTTTAGAATTCTGTCTTCATCCCCTAAAATAATGATGGAGGCGATTTTTTCCTTCGCTAGTTTTTCTGCTGCTTTTAGTACTCTTTCGTCGTGTGATTCAGGAAGGATGATTGTTTTATTAAGTTTTGATGCTTTGTTTTTGAGCTCATCAATAAATTTTATATCCATTGTTTCTCCAGATTTTTCATAATTAAACTATAAAATAACAAAATTATCCTAAGAGCAAGTGTGATTTTATAAAGCAAGCACCCATTTTATTAGACTAGGAACTAACAGATAACATTTCTCAACTGGCAACTAATTAAAGCTTAATAAATAGCCTTTTTTATTGCTTTTTGATGACGAATAATATACATTCACAAGCTTAATTTTATTATGATTGCCACGAATCTTCAGAACCTTCGGGACAGGATAAATGAAAAATGTACCGCCTGTAATCGGGAGCCGGGGGAGATTAAACTAATCGCTGTTTCCAAGTTCTTTGGTATTGATGCTATTAACGAAGCGAAAAGTTTGGGTATTATTGACTTTGGCGAAAACAAAGCTCAGGAACTGCGTGATAAATTTGAATTAATTGGCAGTAAAGTTACGTGGCATTTTATTGGAACTTTGCAAAGGAACAAAGCAAAGTACGCGGTAAAAGCTGCTGAATACATTCATTCTGTAGATTCGATTCAGCTTGCAGAAGAATTAAACAAGCAGGCAGAGAAGCTTGATAAATTTCAGAATATTTTAATTGAAGTTAAAACATCCGAAGAAGAAAGCAAGGCAGGCATTTATACAGAAAATGAAATTGTAAAGCTTGCAGAATATTGCAGAGAAAAATCAAATTTAATTCTAATCGGCCTGATGACAATGGCTCCGTTTACAGATGATGCAAAGAAAATTAGGAAAAGTTTTAGTGATTTACGTAAATTGAAAGATAAATTAAATAATCAAGGATTTGACCTAAAAGAATTATCGATGGGGATGACAAATGACTTCGAAATTGCAATCGAAGAAGGCTCGACGATGCTAAGAATCGGATCGGCTATCTTTGGTCAAAGAGAATATTCCAAAGACTGGAGGCAGTTATGATACTTACCCCTCTTTTAATTAAGAAGCAGGAATTTTCTAAAGCCGTCCGCGGTTTTAATCCCGAAGAAGTTCAGGCTTTCCTCGATAAACTCTCAAGTGAAGTAGAAAATCTTCTTAGAGAGAATGAAGAGTTAACTGCTGAAGTAGAAGAGCTTCGGGAAAAAGTAGTTGAATTTCAGAAAATTGAAAAGAACTTACAGGACACATTAATCAAAGCCCAGGATTCTACCTCAAAAACTCTCGAGTCAACAAAAAAACAAACCAGCCTGATGATAAAAGAAGCTGAAATTAAAGCTTCTCAGTTGATTGAAAATGCTCGTGAAAATGCAAATGAAATTAGAAATGCAGTATCAACACTAAAGGAAGAAAAGGATTTAATTATTGCAAGGCTTAGAGCAATAGTTAATTCACAGGCAAATCTACTAGAAGGAAAAGTTAAAGAAGCCGGTGAAGAACCCAGTGAATTAAAAAAGCAGGATTCATCAGAAAAAGTTGATGTGGATGTGGATGATATTGTCGACAAACTTTTATAGTAATGAGCGATCTTTTAAATAAAATAAATGAAACATTAACAATAATCAGAAAAATTACTTCTGATGAATATCCAATTGGAATTATTCTTGGTACGGGTTTAGGCGGATTGGTAAAGGAAATTGATGTTAAGTACGAGATCGACTATGATACACTTCCTCATTTCCCACTTTCAACTGTTGAATCGCATCACGGTAAACTTATCTTCGGATCCGTTAATGGAAAGAATGTTGTTGCAATGCAGGGAAGATTTCATTTTTATGAAGGTTACACAATGCAGCAAATTACTTTTCCAGTAAGAGTAATGAAGTTATTAGGTGTTGAAACATTGCTCGTTTCAAATGCATGCGGCGGAATGAATCCAAAATACAGGCGTGGCGATGTTATGATAATGAAAGATCACATAAATTTATTGGGTGATAATCCTCTCATCGGAAAAAATGAAGACGAACTTGGTCCACGTTTTCCCGATATGAGTGAACCTTACAATTATGAACTAATTGAACTTGCAGAAAAGATTGCTCAGGAAAATAAAATAAAAGTCCAGAAGGGCGTTTACGTTGCAGTCCCTGGGCCAAATTTGGAGACCAAGGCCGAGTACAGTTTTTTAAGAGATACCGGTGCAGATGTTGTCGGAATGTCTACAATTCCTGAAAACATCGTAGCAAACCACATGGGCATTAAAGTTTTGGGAATAAGCATAATAACAGATGAGTGTTTCCCTGATACTTTAAAGCCCGTTAACGTTGAAGAGATTATTGCTACTGCTATGGAAGCCGAACCCAAAATGACCATGATTATGAAAGAATTAATCAAGAGAATATAAAATGAAAAAAGCAATTTCAGAATATAGTATACCTATCCTTCTTGGTATACTTATGTTTGCGTCCAACTTTCTTAACACGGATCTATTTCAATTTGGTGAGCAGAATTTTGCTGTGTGGTTTGTACTTTCTGTTTTATGCTTTGCCTGCGGCTGGTATATTAACCGCACACTGGGCTGGCAGTTAGGCGGCAAAGTTGTATTTTCAGTAATTATTGGGGTTACAATCCTGAGTGTAGCAATGATAGTTTTCTTTTATGAATATTTTGGAACTTCGGACCTTTTAACAGAAAACCTTATTCTTTACACCCTTCGTAATATTACACTCGGAACAATGGGAATATTTGGAATGGCTATACAGGAAATATTAAGCAGCGAAAAACAGGCAGCAATTCTTAAAGAAAAAGTAAAGGTATTGGAGGCAACAGCAGATGATTCAAAAAAAGAGGCAGAACTTGCATTAAGAGAAGCAAACCTGCAAGCAGAAAAAATTATCAACGATGCAGAATTAAAATCAAAAAACATAGTTCTTACAAAAGAGAGAATAGAAAAAGAATTAAAAGAGTTTATCCAAACAGAAAAGGAACTAATAAAAAGATACGAACAACTTTAGAATCAGTTTCAATTAAAATGTACAAACAAGGCATAGATAAAATAGGTTACCCCGAACTCGAAAAGAACATTCTAAAGTTCTGGAAAGAAAATAGTGTGTTTGAAAAAAGTGTTGAAAGCAGACCGAAAGAAAAGCCTTTTACTTTTTACGAAGGGCCCCCAACTGCAAATGGTAAACCTGGTATTCATCACGTTATTTCCAGAACACTAAAGGATTTAATCTGCCGATATAAAACAATGAAAGGCTTTAGGGTTGAAAGAAAAGCCGGTTGGGATACACATGGTTTGCCTGTAGAAATCGAGGTTGAGAAAGCACTTGGTATAAAGAGTAAAAGTGAGATACCACAATATGGGGTTGAAAAATACAATAAAGCATGCCGCGATTCAGTCTTTAAATATCTCGACTTGTGGAATGAAATGACCGAAAGAATGGGTTACTGGATAGATTTAGATTCGGCTTATGTTACACTAACAAATGATTATATTGAATCCGTGTGGTGGGCATTGAAAACGCTTTTTGATAAAGGACTAATTTATAAAGATTATAAGATTGTTCCTCAGGACCCTAAGTCAGAAACCGTACTTTCCTCACATGAACTTGCACTTGGTTATAGAGAAACAAAAGACCCATCGGTATATGTACTTTTTAAGATAGCAAATAAAGATGAGTATTTTCTCGTTTGGACTACCACTCCTTGGACATTGATTTCAAATGTTGCTCTTGCAGTTGGTGCAGATGTTAACTACGTAAAAGTGATTAATAAGGAAAAAAAAATAATTCTTGCGAAAGATTTGCTATCTGTACTTGATGAGGAATATAAAATAATTGAAGAGATGAAAGGAAGTGAACTTGAAGGAATAGATTATGAACAATTGCTTCCATATGTGAAAACTAATAAGAAATCTTTTTTTGTATGTTTAGGTGATTTTGTAAGTACTGAAGATGGGTCTGGCATTGTGCATATTGCCCCTGCATTTGGTGCTGATGATTATGAACTTTCTAAAAAATATGATTTACCAATGCTCCAGCCTGTTGATAGGGGAGGCAAGTTTACAGATGAAGTGATAGATTTTAAAGGACAGTTTGTTAAGGATGCCGACAAAGAAATAATCATAAAGCTAAAAAAAGAAGATAGACTTTATAAAAAAGAAACGATTGTTCACACTTATCCATTCTGTTGGCGACATCCAGATGTGCCAGTAATTTATTATGCACGTGAATCCTGGTTTATAAAAACAACCTCGGTTGCACAGAAAATGGTAGAGTTAAATAAATCTATTAAGTGGCAACCACCGGAAGTTGGTACGGGCAGGTTTGGTAACTGGCTGGAAGAAAACAAAGATTGGGCATTATCACGAGATAGATTTTGGGCAACCCCTCTTCCCATCTGGATAAATGATGATTGGGAGATGTTCGCAGTTGGAAGCATTGAAGAATTAAAGCAAGGTTTCATAGAAGAAAATGGTAAAAGAATTCCTGTAGGAGAAGCTGAAAATATAGATTTGCACAAACCATTTGTTGATAAAGTCTTATTTGAAAAAGACGGAAAGATCTATAAAAGAACTCCCGAGCTAATAGATGTGTGGTTTGATTCTGGCTCTATGCCTTTTGCTCAGTATCACTATCCTTTTGAAAATAAAGAGTGGTTTGAAAAAAATGCTTTTCCCGCTGATTTTATAAGTGAAGGAATTGATCAAACAAGGGGCTGGTTTTATACTCTACACGCAATTGCTTCTATGCTTTTTGATAATGTAGCCTTTAAAAACATTATTGTAAATGAATTGATACTTGATAAAAAAGGATTAAAGATGTCCAAAGCAAAAGGCAACACTGTTGACCCTTTTGTTTTGTTTGAGAAGTACGGCGCGGATGCCGCAAGATGGTATTTAGTAGTCAACAGTCCTCCTTGGAGACCAACCCTTTTTGATGAAGACGGTTTGGTGGAAGTTCAGAGAAAATTTTTTGGTACTTTACTGAACACCTACTCATTCTTTGCTCTTTATGCTGGCATTGATGGATTCAAGTACGAAGAAGAACAAATTGCACTTGAAAAACGGGAAGAGATTGACAGATGGATTATTTCAAAACTTAATTCTTTGATTGCTGAATACGAAAGCATGATGGATGACTATAATGTAACTAAAGCTGCAAGAGCGGTTTCAGAATTTACTATTGATTATCTTTCGAACTGGTATGTACGTCGCTGTAGAAGAAGATTTTGGAAATCTGAAATGAATGAAAATAAGCTTTCAGCATATCAAACTTTATACGAGTGCATCGATACAATTTGTAAATTGACTGCTCCATTCACCCCATTTATTGCAGAAGAGGTTTACCAAAATCTGAACACAGTAACCAAAAAAGAGAGTTTTATTTCAGTTCATCTCGCTGATTTTCCTGTGAAAGGCAAGATTGACAGAGAGCTCGAATTAAAAATGGATACTGCGCAGAATATAGTCTACCTTGCCCGTGCCTTAAGAGCAAAATCAAATTTAAAGGTAAGACAACCACTAAAGAAACTAATGGTTGTTGTAAGTGAGGATAAAAAAGATGCCGTATTGAATATGAAAGATGTTATTCTTGAAGAAGTAAATATTAAAAGTCTTGAAATACTTGAAAACGAATCGTCATTGCTAAATAAAACAGCAAAACCGAACTTTAAAAATATTGGGCCCAAATTTGGAAAAATTGTCAAGCTGATTGCAGATAGAATTAGTCGTTTATCAATTGAAGAAATTTCTGAAATAGAAAAAGAAAACAACCTTACGTTCAATCTAAATGGTGATGAAATTTCAATTTCTCACGACGATGTAGAAATCATCAGCAAAGAAGTTACCGGACTGTTAGTTGAAAGCGAAGGAGGAACAACGGTTGCAATTGATACTGAACTCAGTGATGAGCTTATTGCGGAAGGGCTTGCGCGCGAATTTGTAAATCGTATTCAAAATATGCGTAAAGATGCAGGCTATGAAGTAACAGATAAAATAAAAGTTGTTTACTCAGGAACAAATAAACTGGCTGATGCAATAAAAATATTTAGTAATTATATTTCAGCAGAAACTCTTGCTGAACAATTAGAATATTCCGAAAGATTAAATGGGGGCGTTGTACGCGATTGGAAAATCGGGGAACATAATTGTAAAATTCAAATAGAAAAGATTAGCACTTAAAAAATAGGAGCAAGTGAAATGGCGAAGAAAGTAACCAAAAAAACTTCCGGAAAAAAATCTTCAAAAGGTAAAAAAATTACAAAGAAAAAAACCGTGAAGAAAAAAACGACTAAAAAAACAGCCAAAAAGACCGCAAAAAAAACAGTTAGTAAAGCACCAAAGAAAAAGACAACAAAGAAGAAAACATCTGTTAAGAAAAAAGGTGTAAAAAAACCTTCAACTAAAAAGTCAACCAAGCCAGTTAAAAAAACAAAGAAAAAAGTTTTGGTAAAGAGACCACGTATAAAAAAACCAACCACAGCGGCTGAAGTTGAAAGCACTGTTGAATCCAGGGCTAAAGCCATTAAAAAAATAAAAGGGTATGGTAAAAGAGATCTTGATCATTTTAAATCTATAATCCTGGAAAAAAGAGATGAAATAATCGAGCAGCTTCAAAACTTAAGAGAGCAAATGCTTGATCCAACTACAGGAGAGTACATAAACGAAAACTCTCCATATTCTCTTCATATGGCTGAGCAGGGAACAGATGCAATGGAACGAGAAAAAACATTTTTATATGCGCAAAGGGAAAATAAATTTTTAGGTTATCTTGAAGATGCACTTAAGCGGATAGAGGCAGGAACGTACGGAATTTGTATAGAGTGTATTGATGAACCGCAAAATCTTTGTGAAACTTGTCCGCTTATTCCTAAAGAAAGATTACAGGCAGTTCCGCACAGCCAGCACTGTTTACCAATAAAACAAAGGCAAGAGAAAAAATAATATCGCTGCATAACATCATACCATAATTTGCAACGCGAAAATTATATTTCTTAGTAAATATCTATCAGAATAATCATCAGGTTTTATTTTACAAGTGAAAAATTTTATTAAAATGTTGATTCTGACCTTTGGGATTATTGTAATTGACCAGATTACGAAGCTTTACGTAAAAGGTATTAGCATCCCCTTTTTAAATATTGAGTTTGTCGGAATGTTTCTTGGTGAATCATTTTCTGTGATCGGAAATTTTTTCAGAATTACATTTACCGAAAATCCTGGTATGGCATTTGGATTTGATCCTGGTTCCGATTTTAAATTATGGATTTCTTTGTTCTCACTCTTTGCAAGTATTGGTTTACTGATTTATTTGTATGTGGTTAGAGATAAATCAATTAGCCTAAGATTGGCAATTGCATTAATTTTAGGTGGTGCCGTTGGTAACCTTATTGATAGAATGTTTTACGGTCTTTTATTTGATTATGCTCCCTTGTTTTACGGTAAAGTTGTTGATTTTTTTGATTTCGATTTTTTCAATTTTACAATCTTAGGTAGAAGCTATGAAAGATGGCCAATTTTTAACATCGCAGATGCTTCAGTTACTGTAGGTGTTTTGATTCTTTTATTTTTTTATAAACATTCTAAAGACCCAGAAAAAGTTGATTCAAATCAAAGCAGTGAAATAGAAGCAGCAGCTGAAGGGGAAAACCTAGGTTCTACTCAATCAAATAATGATGATGCCGATTTGAATAATAAAAAGGACTCTCTTTCCAATGACCAAAACAATAAAGGAAAAACGATATCGGTTTGAAGTTCCCGAAAGGAAAAAGAAGGAAAGATTAGACCTTTTTCTTACTAGTGTAATTGAAAACGCCACCCGCTCTAAAATCCAAAAACTTATAGAAGCAGAATTTGTAAAAGTTAACGGCAAAGTAGTAAAAGCAAACTACAAGATCCGTCCAAATGATATAATTGAAGCAGTCCATCCGATCGCTCCAAGACCGGAAAATACCGAGCCGGAAGATATTCCACTTGATATTGTTTTTGAGGATGAATTTATAATAGTAGTAAATAAACCAGCAGGAATGGTAACTCATCCGGCTTATGGAAATTTTACAGGGACACTAGTTAATGCGTTACTGCATCATACTTCAAAATTAAGCGAGCTTAATGAGCTTGGTAGACCTGGTATAATACACAGGCTTGATAAAGACACAAGCGGACTTTTAGTTGTTGCAAAAGATGATTTTACGCATGCACAAATTGCAAAACAATTTTCTAAAAGAACCATTGAACGTGAGTATCATGCAATTTGCTGGGGTAAGTTTAAAGAGAAGAGTGGAGAGATTTCATCAAATATTAGTCGTAGTGCAAAAGACAGGAAAAAATTTACAACTGCGGTTTCGCAGGGCAAACCTTCATTCACTTTTTACGAAGTTATAGATGAATTTGAGTTTACTTCCTATTTAAAAGTAAAATTAAAAACTGGAAGAACCCATCAAATACGTGTACATCTTTCTAGTATAGGAAAGCCTGTATTCGGAGATCCGACTTACGGCGGAAGGCAAACTCATTATGTTTCGAAATTACCAAAAATAAAAAGCAGATTTCAAAACTTGATGAACATTATACCGAGACAAGCACTTCATGCAAAAACACTTGGCTTTTTTCATCCACATAAAAAGGAAATGGTTTATTTTAATTCAGATTTACCAGAGGATATGGTTAAATTAATTAATGAATTAAAACTAGTATAACCCAAACAACTTTCCTGAATTGTTTATATTTGTAAATAATTATTAGCTATTTCGCTCAAATAAAACCACGAATATATTAATGCTAAGCTTCTATAATACTCTAACGAAAAAAAACGAAGAGTTTAAGCCTATAAATTCTCCGAATGTTTCGATGTACATTTGTGGACCTACGGTTTACGATTATTTTCATGTTGGAAATGCACGCACGTTTGTTCTTGCCGACGTTATTAGAAAATATCTTGAGTACAAAGGTTACAACGTAAAATTTGTTATGAATGTAACCGACATTGATGACAAGATTATTAAAAAAGCTAACGAAGAAAAAAACTCGACTATAGATGTAGCAACAAAATATTCTATTGCTTTTTTTGAAGATCTTAAAAATTTGAGAATTAAGGAGGCAACACTTTATCCAAAAGCAACTGATCATATTGAAGATATGATTAATATGATTAAAACATTAGTTGATAAAGGATTTGCTTACAATGTTAATGGTAATGTTTTTTTCGATGTGAAAAGATATAAATTTTACGGAAAGCTTAGCGGGAAGAATATCGATGAGCTTGAATCGGGAGCAAGAGTTGAGATTAATGAAAGTAAGCTTCAGCCATTGGATTTTGCCCTTTGGAAAAAAGCAAAAGAGGGAGAGCCGTTTTGGGATAGTCCGTGGGGCAAGGGAAGACCCGGCTGGCATATTGAATGCTCTGCAATGGGCTGCAAACACCTCGGCGAAACTTTTGATATTCATGCAGGAGGTAACGATTTGATTTTTCCGCATCACGAAAATGAGATTGCGCAAAGTGAAGCTGCTACAAATAAACCTTTTGCAAACTATTGGATTCATTTTGGGTTTTTAAATATCAACAAAGAGAAAATGTCAAAATCACTTGGCAATTTTTTTACTGCACGCGAGATACTTGAAAAATTTTCTCCAGAAGCAATAAGGTTATTTTTTCTACAAGCACATTACCGCGGTCCGTTAGATTTTACAGATGAACTGCTTGCATCTGCCGAAAAAGGTCTCGAGAAAATAAAAAATCTCCAGGATACGATAAAAAACAGATTGAAAAAAAGTAATCAAAAGGGCGTAATACCAGAATTTGATTTTGATTCATTTGAGCAGAAATTTAATGGAGTGATGGATGATGATTTTAATACTCCTCAGGCTGTATCTATTATATTTGATTTTATTCGTGAAATAAATAAAGCAATAGCAGAAAATAACTCTATACATATTGATTTTTACAAAAAGATTAATAACTTTATGGAAAAGATTGCTGGCAGTGTATTGGGAATTACAAAAGATAAATCTTTACAAACAGAACGTGATTCTTTATTGGAAGATAAATTAATTGAAATATTGCTTGATATCAGGTTTAAAGCAAAGAGAGAAAAAAACTATCCCCTTGCAGACGAAATAAGAAACAAATTAGTTGAAGTGGGAATTACCATTAAGGATACAAAAGACGGAACAGATTATTTTCGAGACAATTAAAAAAAAGAGGAGAAGATTTGCAACGCAATGCACCGCATCTTCCCCAAGTTCTTTATGTGGAAGATGACCAGATAAGCAGGGAAGTAGTTTCATTGTTTCTTAAAGGTGAATTTGACATTCAGTTAGCCTCTGACTCTGCTGAAGCAATTTTTAAAATTAAAAAAAACAGGTTCGATGTAATCCTAATGGATATAAATCTTTGTAAAGGTTTAGGCGGTCTGGAACTTGCAAAGGAAATCAAGGAAATTAACAGTTATAAAGAGACCCCGATAATAGCCGTTACAGCTCATGCCTATAAAGAAGATGAAAGAAAAATATTGAAGGGGGGATGTTCGCATTACATTTCAAAACCGTTTAACAAAGAATCTTTATTAATGAAGATAAATGAAGCGTTAAACAGTTAGTTTTGTTCTTCAGTATCAAAAACATTTCCAATTCCCAATAACAATTCCGAATCAAATTTCTTTTTTATACCGATCATTTTTTTAACTGCTTCAGCACCGTACATCTTAATAAGATATTCCTTTTTGTTTTTACCCACGCCATGTTCAGCAGAAAATGTGCCCCCTAAATTTATCGCATCTTCACAGAATTGCCTATAAAGATTTTGTGCAAGCATAAACTCAATGTTGTTTTTAGGTAGCATATTTAAATGCAAATGTGAATTTCCAAAGTGTCCGTAAACTACATAATTCAAATTATTTTTTTTAACATCATTTACTACTTGAAAATAGAAATTGAACAACTTGTCGTCCGGTACTGCAATATCGGTTCCCAGTTTTCTGAAATTATGCGAAGTTATATATTCATTTACTTTTGCTGATATACTATGCCGAAAATTTTCTATTTCGGTCCGGTCCTTTTCAGTTAATGCCAGCCAAGAATCATTAAAATTACCGTTATGCTTTTCAATTAATTCAGCAATAGAATTAATAAGCAACTCCTCAATTTCAGGAGAAGTTTCTTGCTCAAACCAAACGGCTCCAGCAGCATTGGTAGGAATTTGAGTATAATTATTTTTTAAGAATTTAAGTGAATTTTTATCAAAAAATTCTAGTGCTGTAGCATTAATTGTATTCTTTCTATTCTTCTTACGTGAATTGTAGGAAAATTCCCTTGCATCATGTATAAAATTCAATGCATTCATTTCTTCATTAAAGAAAATGACGGTTGAAAAAATACTTTTAGGATAATCTAGAAGCGATAATTTTATTTTCGTAAAAACCCCAAGTGTCCCTTCAGAACCAATAAACAGATCAATTGCATCCATATTTTTTTTGCAAAAGAATCCCGCAGCATTCTTGGTAACCGGTATTTCAATCTCCGGTAAATCAATTTCAATTAATCTTTCTTTATCAGTTTGAAATGTTATTTCATAACTATCGGCATAGTTTTCACCACGTTGCAAGTTTAAAAGTTCACCTGTTGGCAGCAAAATCTCCAAACCAGATACAAAACTTCTTGTGGCCCCATATTTAAATGATTTTGAACCCGATGCATTTGTAGCAACAACACCTCCAATAAAACAATTTAACTCAGTTGGATCTGGGGGATAATATAGGTTTTGAGATTTGAGTTCTTTTATTAAATCTGAAAGAAGAACACCAGGTTCCACAACTACAAACTTTTCTTCTTTATTTATTTCAATAATTTTGTTCAGTTTTGCAGTTGAAATTACAATGCCACCTTTAGGAACTGCCGCGCCTGTAAGGCCGGTTCTGTTTCCGCTGACTGTAATTTGAATTTTCTTTTCATCAGCTGCTTTAAATATATCTTGTAAATCTTTAACTGACTCAGGAAAGAATACTGCATCGCAAAATCCTTCAGTATTTGACGCATCTTTTAAATAATCCTGTATTTGATCTTTTTCTTTTTTAACGATCATTTTGTTTGTACTAATCTGCTTCTTTCTTTATGCGAATTTGAAAATGAGTTCTCAATTTGTATAAGTGCATTTAAATAATTTTGTAATTTATTTTCAGCTGTTTGAAAACCTTCATCGCCGCTAAAATCATAATTTAACAATTTAAATAGTTCATTCAATGCTGGTTCTATTCTTTTCATCGGAAAGGCATAATCCCTTAAATGATGAACTAACTTTAAAGTTGTAAAAGCATCAAAATAATTTTTTCGCTGATAGCCTAATTGTCTTTCTGAATTACTGCCCCCTAAAATTTTCTCCCATTGTGTTAAAAAATCTTTCTGAATAAGGAAATTGTATAACTCAGTATGAATGCTTTTAGCCTTGTTCAATAGCAATTCTGTGTTTAATGAATCATTTGAATAGAACAGCTCATTCCACTTTTTTAAAACCAGAAACACTTGTGGATCATAAAGTAAAAATTGTCTTTCTCCATTTTGCAACTGTGTAACGCTTTTCCCTGTTCCGAATGGTACGCGCCAGGACTGCCGTGCAGAGGGTCTTACAACAGTGGAGTTTATTTTAAAAATACTATAAACCTTTGCAAGCTTTTGAAGGAAATAAAAATCCTCTGCAGCTCGCCGTGTGTTCATTCCGCCGGCTTTAATGTAAGCATCGATATCGCAGACAAATGCAGAACCGATTGTATGATAAGTGAAATGAGATTGTGCAAGAAACAATCCAATCACGTAATGTCGTAAAAATATTTCGTATTTGCTAATTGTTTCCAATTCGGAATGCGAATCTGCTCTGTGTGAAAACTCAATTGTAGCTACGTTTAGGTTCAATTCATTGAATGAATTATTTATTACAGATAAGTAGTTTTTCTCAACTTCACAATCAGCATCCAAAGAGGTAATTATTTTCTTTTTATGTGAATTATAATCGAAAGCAGTCAAACCAAGGTCCATTCCTATTTTTCTGGCAAGACCAACACCTCCCGTTTTTTCATTTAATTCTTTCCCTTCCGATGATGCATCTACCAATCCTATTTGTACTGCCTTTTGTAGCGGCAGATTATTTTCTAATTCTAAGGGAGCGCTTTTTAATAATGAACATAGAAAATCAATGCTTTTTTTGTTATCGTTTTTTACGTCATCGGTTGAAGATGGAAGATTATTAACAACAAAAATAACAAGTGTTTTCTTCAGATATTTACTATCATTTTTAGAGATTAAGAATAAGAGTCTTTTTATGTTTTCATATTCTGCAATTGCAGGAACCACAACCACGTTTTCAATTCTGAATTTATCATTCCACTCTAACTTCCAAGTGCTCAATGATCTTTTGCTTAGGTATTTTTTAATTTTGTCAGGTATTTGCATCTTTTTTATTTAGTTCAGCTTTGGTAAAGTATAAAATCTCATCATAATTAGTTCCCTTAAACCAATTAATTTCCACCCCTTCTTTTTCCATCTTCCTAAACCACGTAAGCTGTCGCTTTGAAAAATTGTGAATTGCGCTATTTAGCTTTTGGAACATATCATTGTAGTTTAATTCACCCGTTACATATTGAGTCAGGTATCTATATTCTAACCCAAAAAATTTTAATTTTTCTTTTTTAATCCCTTTTTGTAGCAGAGCTTCCACCTCTTTAATCATTCCGGATTTCAATCTTGCTTTTAATCTGCCGGTAATATTTTGATTAATAATTGATCGCTCAGGTTTAATGCCAATATTTAACGAAACAATATTACTCTTTTCATTTGATAGATTCTCTTTTGATTGTTCAATTAAAATAGCTTTTATAATTCTTTCTTTGTTAATAAGATCCGTTGTGTTGTGAAGTTTTGAACTCAAACTAAAAAGTAGCATCAGAAGTTCATTCTTATCTAAACTCAGTAATTTTTTTAGCTTTTCTTCATCACTTTTTATTTGAGGGAGTAAATAATTTTGAAGCACGGAACTGATATATAATACTGTGCCGCCGACCAAAATAGGAAATTTTTTTTGTGCAGTAATTTCTCTGAACGCAGCATTGAAATCCTTTTTAAATCTAAAGAGGTTGTACTCTTCAGTCGGTTCGCAAATATCTATTAAATGATAGTTAACATTTCTATATTTAATCTCATTAAGATCTTTGCCTGTTCCTATATCCATTCCTATATAAACCTGTCTCGAATCGGCAGAGATGATTTCACCATTCAGTTCAGCTGCAAGTTTTGCTGCGATTGATGTTTTTCCCGTAGCGGTTGGTCCGAGAATTGTAATCAGGTTGTAATTCATTAATTATAAAAGAATAGAAAAAATCTATCCTAATTTAAAGAAGAATTACTTACAGGGAGAATGATTTTAAAAGTTGTTCCTTTTCCCTTAATACTGCTGAATTCAAGTTGCCCTTTGTGGTTCGCAATAATTTCCCTTGCTAGCATCAAACCGGCAGTGGGGTGAGGTGTAGAATCTTTGCCGAGAATAATATCTTTAAAGTTGCCCTCTATAGTTTGCAGCAAACCTTTTCCTTCGCCCTGAATTGAAGTAACAATTGAATCGTCTGTAAGCTCAGTGCTTAAATAAATTTTTCGATCTTTATGGGCATCTTCGCAGCAAAATCTTATAATTTGATATAAAGCCGAATAAAATTTTCCTCTATCAATATCTACGATTGCTCCATCACCTGTCTTTTTGAACAATGTTACATCTCTGGCCTGGCAAAATTCTGACAGGAGTTCGAGTACATCTACTATAAACTCATTAAAGTGAATTCCTCTTTTTTCGAGCTTATAGTCTTCAAAAGATGTGCTGAGCAGAGTATTTGTTAAATCCTCTATTGAATTTGCCTGCTTCTGAAGCATTCTGATTACTTCATCAACTTCTTCAGTTAATTTTTTTTCACTTAATATTTCAGTGTAATTATTAATTATACTTACAGGATCCTTAATTTCATTTAATAGAATTTCTTTTAATTTATCATTTGATTTCATCCGTTCTTCAGCTAAATAATTCTCAAGCCGGTACGCCCTTTCTATTGCACTTACAATTTGTTTTGAGAGCATATTGATATGAGCAATATCTGTATCAGTGTACTTTTTATTTTCTCTCGCCAACTGAATTACAGCAACAGTTTCACCGACTTCACTTATTACAGGAAAATAAAGAATTCGTTTAAGTCGCGAAGCACCTGGTAGATCAATTCTTGAATTGTAGCGTGAATCTTCAGTTGGTCGTTCGAAGTTAAGTATTTTCTTTTGAAGTGCACTTAAGCCGGTAAGCCCCTCGGGTAATTGAAATTCATCTTCATTGTACTTTTTATCAATAATCGAAACTAGCTTTAAAACTGAAAGTTGTTCATTTACAAGTATTACGTTTCCTGCTTCCGATAAAGTAAGGTCTTTTAATGCTTTTACTGTTTTTTCGATTAAGTCTGAAATAGTTATGCTGTTATAAATTATCTCAATACTTGCGAAAATCTTTCTAACCATTTCACGATTAATTCCATTATCCTCACTTGGCTGCGAATGTTCTTTCGCTTTAACTTCTTCAACTTTTTCTTCACTTTTTGCTTCTTTTATTTCTTCAATATTTTCCTTTGTTTCAACTACTTCATCCGTTTTTTCCACATCATCAGAGTTTATTTTCCAATCTTTAAATTCTTCGCTTTTAATAGAAATTTCTTCATGTAACTTTTCCGAAAGATCCTCAGGAGTTAAGTAATCTTCTATATCATTTTGTGCAGGTTCCTTAGTTTGATTTTCCAATAATTGACTTGGGACTACATTAGTATCTTCAATTTTTTCATTATCCTTTTTCCAGGCATTAGCCATATCTTTAGAAGCTTTAAAGCTTATTGGTTTTGCCTTTTCAACAATGCTGAACTTGTGACTAACCTCTTTAATTACTTCAGGAAGGTTTATTTCACCTAGATTTAGAGCGTTACTATTAAATGTGGAATTTTTTGACATCAATTTTTTAAAAAGCGTTCTATTAATCCTGTAGTATTGGATTTTGCTAAAAGCTACTGCAGAAGATATTCGGCGAGTGTTTTCTATTAGTTCCTTTTCTCCAAAAAAATCGTTTTTTTGTTTTTTGCTTACATAATTGTTGGAAGGATATTTGACACGGACTTCACCACTCAGGAGAACAAAGATGTCAGCACTGTCATCACCGGTTTTGTAAATAATCTCTCCCTCTCGCTTTACGTGAAGTTCTTTAGGATCGAATAGTGTAGTGATTACAGCCTCATCTACTCCCAAGAAAAGTTTATTCTTAGTAAGTTCGCGTGGATATTTAGCTTGAAGCATTATTAGGTAAAATTGTCCTTAGTTTAAAGTTATTCTCAAATAATAATTCAATATCAAGAAGATAAAAGTTCAAAAATTAGGCCATAAATGAGTTTTTCATTACAGCAATATTCTTCAAAAAACCATATCTTTGAATCCCATTTTGAAAGAAAACATCAAATTGATTGAAGAAAAAGAGCTTATAGAAAAGGCTAAAAAAGGCGATAAAAAGGCATTATCAGAAATTGTTAAGAGATACGAACAAACAATTTATAACTTTTCATTTAAAATTTGCCGTGATAAAAACAAAGCTGAACAAATTATGCAGGAAACTTTTTACAGCATGGTAAAATCTTTACATCAGTTTGATCACAATTCTAAATTATCAACGTGGCTTTATAGAATAGTTTCCAACCATTGCTTGATGATGGCAAGAAAGCTTAAGAGTCGTACTTTTGTTTCCTTTGATGATGATGATAACTTGTTTGAAGAAAAATTTACTGCTGATTGGAGTTCTTTACCATACAGCAATACTGAGAATGAGGAATTAAAAAGTATTTTGGATGATGCAATTCAAAAGTTGGCTCCGGAATACAGAATGGTTTTTTTACTTCGAGATGTTGAAGGTCTTTCAACAGAAGAAGCGGCACAGGTTACCAACCTTTCTGTTCCGGCGTTGAAGTCAAGATTGCACAGGGCACGAGCATTTTTAAGAAAAGAACTTAACGAGGCTCTTAGCAAATGATTGAAGAGAAAAAAATAAGCTGCCACGATGTTATGCAGCACATATGCGAAAATCTTGGGACAGAACTTGATTCTGAGAAGTGCAAAGAAATAAAAGCGCATCTTGAAATTTGTTCACATTGCCAGAGTTACTTCAAGTCAGTGGAAGTTACTATAGACTGTTACCGAAAATATAATGTTGAGTTACCACCTGATGCACATAAAAGACTAATAGATTTTTTAGGTTTGGAAGAATAAAAAAAATACAAAATTATTAAACATAACTTTAAAACTATGAGAGAATAAAATGCCTTTATTCGAATATAAATGTTCTGATTGCAATGCAAAATTTGAAGTGCTTCATAAATCTACTATAAAGGAAAAAGAAGTTACTTGCCCAAGTTGCAACTCTGTTAAAATCAAAAAACTGTTTTCGTCATTCAGTGCTTCTGTTTCTTCAGGCTCGGAATACACTGGAGGAAACTGTGCAACTGGAAACTGCGGAATTCCAGATAGTGCCCCGATGGGCGGTTGTTCATCTGGAATGTGCGGATTAAATTAAAACTGAGATCAGCAAGGAAAATAAATTCTAGAATTTATTAAGAGTTTACTGAGTAAATAATTTATATCGTTATTCGGTAAGCTCTTTTAATCTTGCCAGTGCCTTTCTCTTTGCGTACTTGTCTCTGAAATCTCTCTCAGGTAATTCCAAAATCTTGTTGAGAGTTTTGACTTCTTTTTCTTCATTGTCAATTTCAAGGTAAATTAAAGAGAGATGGAAAGTCGCAATTATTATTCCAGGCTGTAGCTCAAGTGCTTTTAGTAAGTACTTTTCCGATTCTTCAAAACTCCCATCAGGCACATCTCCGAAAAAAGTATTTGCAAAAAGTCTTTCTAACCAACTTAAGCTTGCGATCTGCCTGTGGTAAATTCCCAAAATTATATATGGCAAATAGTCATTCGGATTTCTTCTTATTGATTCTTCGGCATTATTTCTGATCTCATGTGCCAGTTTAACTTTTTCTTTGCCGCCTTTGTATAATGCAACATTACCATAAGACCATGCAAGGTAAGAATATACTTTTGCACTGTCTGGAAATTTTTCTCTAAATTTTAGTGCGTACTCTAAGGCTTTGTTAACCACAGTTTCAGCTTTCTCCTCATTCCGTTGCTCGTAATATTCTTCTCCTAAATCATTAAAAACTCTTGTTAGTTTGCTAAGAGCCACATAACTATCAGGTAATATTTTATAAGCTTTTTCGTACTGTTCAGCGGCAGCTTCAAAACTAAACTGTCTTAATAAAGAATCCCCTTTCAAAATGAAATTTTTATAATCATCTGTTGCGAGACTGAAACTGAATGCAATAAAAACAAATGTAGTTATTATTTGAATTTGCATTTTTACCCATACGTTAGAAAATATTTTTTCGAATCTTCACTAAAATATTAAAATAATTTACACCGAATAAACAATTAGACCTCAATTGAACTATCAATATAATAATTGGGAAACTTCACTAAGAATAATTTTGTGCTTTTAGTTGTAATGCGTTAAATCTTATTAATTGTTAATAATTTCAATTTAAATTACTTGCAATTTATCTTCTATTTTATAGATTCAATGACAGATAATTAGTAACTTTGAATTAAACTGCTTAGTCGATAGTTTTGCATAGGTTTTTCAGACTTTTAATACCATTTACTAGCTGTGTGTTTCTTTAGACCTTATATGATTTTTACTTGCTTAAATATGGGGTGCTATGTTTAGATTGCTACACTCGCCCTACAATCACAACAGTGTTATTCATTCTTTAATTAAAGAACATTTTTTTTCAAGCCCCCTCTGTATTATAGAACTGAATTCCATAAGTTCCAAAACCAGTCTGTTAAAAAATTGAAAGAGCCTAAAAGGAGAATATTATGAAAATATTTTTACAGATTCTGTTTACAATATTGTTTTTAACGTGTCATTTTTCTCTTGCAGGTACTAAGGGAAAAATTGCCGGGCGTGTTACCGATGCTACAACTGGTGAAGCACTTCCGTTTGTAAATGTTATTGTTATGGGCACAAACCTTGGAGCCGCCACTGATATCGATGGGTACTATTCTATTTTAAACGTTTCTCCGGGAACTTATACCGTTAAAGCTTCTGCAATTGGATACAACAGCGTATCGGTTCAGGAAGTATTAGTGTCTATTGATTTAACAACTACGGTTGATTTTCAATTAACTTCTACAAGTGTTGAGTTAGATGAAGAAGTAATCATTGTTGCTACAAGGGATCTAATCAGAAAAGACCTCACGTCAAGCACTTCCATAGTGGGCGATGATGTTATTTCGCAATTGCCGGTTACCAATATTGGGGATGTATTGCAACTTCAAGCTGGAATTGTTGTATCACCAGGAGGCAACATTCATATTCGCGGCGGTAGAAGTAATCAAGTTGGATATCAAATAGATGGTGTTCCTGTAACTGATGTTTATGATGGAAGCGCTCTAGTAAACGTTAATCAGAATGCAGTACAGGAATTGCAAGTAATAAGCGGTGCGTTTAATGCGGAATACGGGCAGGCGCAGTCAGGCGTTGTAAATCTTGTAACTAAAGATGGGAACAACGACTTTAATTTTAATATACAGGCTTTTACTGGTGACTATGTTTCCAATCGCACGGGAATTTATAGCGATGAGTTAAAATTAAAAAATATCAATCCAGTAGCAATTAGAAACTTTGAAGGCAGCGTTAGTGGACCTGTAATTAAGGACAATTTATTCTTTTATTTAAATGGAAGATACTATTTCAACACTGGTTATCTCTATGGAAGAAGAGATTTTCTAGTTAGCGATAGAGCGGTTGAAGATCCGATAACTCAGCAAATTACAATAAACCAAAGTGGTGATAGTAAAAGTGTATCAATGAATGAGAACGAGAATTTTTATGGGCAGGGTAAATTAACTTATCGCCTCTTCCAGGGCTTTAAAGTAAGCTTTAACTATATACTCGATCGAAGAAATTATCAGGATTATGATCATTTTAATAAACTCACTCCCGATAATAATTTGCAAAGATTTAATAAATCATATACGAACATTCTATCATTCAATCATGCTATTTCCTCAATCAGCTTTTATACATTAAATCTAAGTTATGCCTTTAAAGATTACAGGCAGTACTTGTTTGAGGATATTTATACAGGCAACCCAAATAAACCCACCAATTATGAAGATAATTCAAGTGTGATTACACCGCCGTACAGTTTTGGAATTGGCGGTACAAACAATAACAGGTTTGTTAGAAACACCGGTACTTATGGAGCGAAATTGGATTGGGCAACTCAGCTAAATAAAGAGATAAACCTGCAGTTTGGAGGAAACTTTAGTAGTCATAGAATGTACTTAGAAAATATAAATTTAGTCCCAATGGTTGATGCAAGCGGACAAAGGGTAGATCCCTACAACGTTACAATCCCTCTTCCTTCAACTACCGATTATGATACCTATTTGCGAGAACCGATTGAAGCCTCTGGTTATGTTCAATCAAAGTTCGAAGCGTTTAATCTCATCTTCAACTTAGGCGTTAGATTCGATTATTTTCAACCAGATGGTGTAGTTTTAGCCGATCCAACTGATCCGGATATCTTTAAACCTGCCAAACCCGATAATAGATTTGATGATACAAACGGAAACGGTGTACAGGACCCTGGTGAGTTTGCAAAAACTATTGAACTAAGAGAACAATACTGGTACAAAGATGCAACAGCGAAAACTCAGATCAGTCCGCGTGTTGGTCTTGCATTCCCGATTTCTGATAAAGGTGTAATTCACTTCTCATATGGATATTTTTTACAACTACCCAGATATGAATTCCTTTATCAAAATCCTCAATTTAAATTAGGTGTAAACTCCGGAAATGCTGGATTATTTGGTAATGCTGATCTCGAACCTCAAAGAACTGTAAAAGGCGAAATCGGTTTGCAGCAACAAATTGGCGATGATATAGCTGTTGATGTAACGGTGTTCTTTGAGGATTTTAGAAATCTTGCAGGTACTCAAACGGAAGAGTTTGTAGTTTTTGGTGGCGCGCAAACATACAGCCAGTTTGCAAACACAGACTTTGGTTTGGCTAGAGGGTTTGTAATTAAATTTACAAAAAGATTTTCGGGTGGATTGGCAGCTAACTTGGATTACACCTTTTCAGACACTAAAGGAAATTCCTCTGATCCTGCAGATTCAAGGAACGCAGTCCTTGGTGGTGCGCTGCCCGAGACAATTATATCACCACTAAACTGGGATCAAACCCATACTTTGAATTTATCTCTTGCTTACACCCAACCCGGTGACTGGGGTTTTTCAATTATTGGCAACTTCTTTACTGGTCAACCTTATACTCCGCAGGTTAATAAGAATACAAGAGTTACTCAAAATGCATTTCCTAGAAATAGTGATAGAAAACCACAAATTTTTAATGTAGATCTTAGAGTTTACAAAGATTTTGAAATTTCAAGTTCGCTATTAACAGTATTCCTAAGAGTTATTAACTTGTTTGATTCAGAGAATGCAGTAAACGTCTACGGGGATTCTGGCGACCCATTCTTTACTTTTGCAAAGCTTGAAGCTCAAAGGATAAATCCTACTTTATACAATAATACACTAGATGAACTTTATACTGATCCAACTTTCTTTTCTGAGCCACGAAGAGTAGAAATTGGATTTGCTTTTAATTTTTAATTTTAGGAAAAGGGTACAATGAAGAAACTATCAATATTATTATTTCTGTTTTTTGGGAGTAACCTGTTTGCACAGCGAGGTGATCCCACATTGCTGACAATTGGTTATCACACAGGAAACAGAGCTGCTATAACTTACTATAATGATGGTCAAATAGCCGGAATAAATACAGGTATTGATATAAGAGGCGAATGGCCACTTGGCTCTGGTGAAAACTACATTGGTGATTGTATACCATTGATTGGAGTTGAGTTTATAAATAGCAATAATGATACACTCCAGTCTATTGTAATTTCCAGAGGACCACGAAGAGGGCAGTTTGAGGAAAGAAGCCCAGTTGATGGACGTTTCTGGGGATGGAACCCGGTTCCGGGCTTTAGAAATCCAAATTATCCTTCTGTTGCCATGAGTCATATTCCACAATCTTGGCCACTTAACGGCTGGAATGATCCAGTAGCTAAGTTCTGGATAGATGAAGAGGGAAATACCGAATGGTTTGGATTTTTTGGTAGGGGAATAGAAAATGCCGATCAAGAATCCTTTTTTGAAGCAGATGACCAACAAGACGATGAATTTAATGCAAACTTTAAACCAGATAGCACAGACATAACCCGCAATGGAATGGGATTAAGAATGCGGCAAAGAGGATTCCAGTGGTCTAGCTTTTTAGCTGAAGATGCTATCTTTTGGCTGTATGAAATAAATAACGATGGAACAACTGTATACAGGAAAGCAGACTTTGGGACTGTAGTTGGTACACTAGCAGGTGGCGATGGTGACAGCCAGGACGACTTGGGATTTTTTGATATTAAAGATTGGATCACTTATTCCTGGGATAGTGATGGTATTGGAAATAAGGGGCAAAAAGTTGGCTACGTGGGATATGCATTTTTAGAATCTCCAGGAAATCCGTTTGACGGTATTGATAATGATGATGATTCTGAATCTTCATCTCCAAGATTTGTCCAATCTGATTTTGATGCAGTTATATATAACTCTGGTGAGCCAGTTGTTCTTATTAATGAAATTACTAACCCACAAGGCTTACGAGTTTATGAAAGAACTCTTCATACAGTAGCTTCTACAACTGACACTGTGTTTTCTTTAGGAGTACGCTTTATTATTGAACCAGGTATTACAACATTTAGGGAGGGAAATGCTGAGCTGCAAATAATTAATGGACAGGAAGTTTTTATACCTGACCCCTCAGCGAATGATGCAATAGATAATGATCTTGATGGCTTAGTAGATGAAAATCAGGCCACTCACTATGAAACAAGAATAAGAAGAATACCACCATTGGAGGGTGCATCTTACAAGGATTTTCGGACAGGCGCTGGTGTTAATGATCTTTTGATTGATGAAAGAAGAGATAATAATATTGATGAAGACCAGGATTGGGATCCCGAATTTGATGATGTAGGACAGGACGGACTAGGACCGGATGACAGAGGTTATCCGGGCCCTGACTTAGGTGAAGGAGACGGTATTCCTACTCAGGGTGAACCTAATTTTGGAATAACCGATCCTGATGAATCGGACCAAATTGGACTTACAGGTTTTAACTTTTTTGAACTTCAAAGCGCTCCAGACTTAAGTATAGATTCTTCACTCTGGGGAAGAATGACGCCCGGAAGGTTTGACGTTGTCCCACCAACACCACAAGATGGTGATTTTATATATAGCTCAGGCTATTTTCCCTTATTCCCGCAAATACCAGAACGGTTTTCCGTTTCTCTACTATTTGGTGAAGACTTTGATGACATATTTAAAAATAAAAAAATCGTTCAACAGATATATAATGCAGGTTATGCGTTCCCTCAAGCACCGTTAAAACCAAAAATAAACTTAACACAGAACGATGGAAAAGTTGTGATATATTGGGATGGCGAGGACACAGAAACCTCGAGAGACTTTGTTACAAAACAGCAAGATTTTGAGGGCTACAAGATTTACAGGTCAACAGATGCAAACTTTCAGGATGCAAGGACAATTACAAATGCGCTCGGTGTACTTACATTTGATAAACCAATTGCACAATACGATCTTGATAATGAGTATAGTGGATTTTTTATTCCCAGCCCTGAATTGCTTGAAGCTTTTGGCGGTACTACCTTCTTCTTTGGTGAAAATACAGGTGTAATAAACAGATTTGTAGACTCAACAGTTGTTCCTGGAATAAAATATTATTATGCAGTTAGTGCCTTTGATCATGGTGATGGTTCACCCGATATTTTTCCTGAAGAGAACTCTAAATTTATTTTCCGCTCTAATACCGGAGAAGTTATTTTAGATGATAATACAGGTTTTATTACACCCGGAAGAAGACCGGCTGGTTATTCAAATGCATTTTTAGAAAATCTGGAAAAATCAGAAAACTTTTTTGGTACTGGTGATGCAGCCGTTGAATTAATAGATGAATCAGATGTTAAAAATAATTTTAATTATCAGATTACATTCGAAGATACAGGTTTAACCAGTGAAACTGCTAACTGGTCTCTTCTAGATTTGCAAACACCTGATACAGTTTTCGTACCACTTGCCAATGAAACCTTTATAGTTAACCCAAAAGATTCCATTCCATTACCACAAGGTACAGATACAA
Organism: Ignavibacteriaceae bacterium; assembly: GCA_013042995.1. Lineage (GTDB taxonomy): Bacteria > Bacteroidota > Ignavibacteria > Ignavibacteriales > Ignavibacteriaceae > IGN2. The sequence goes on from JABDPB010000076.1 coordinate 24,778, forward strand.
TTTTTGTAAATGGCTCACCTATTGCGGCAACTGGTCCTTATTACACTGCTACATACCAGATTTTGGTTGATAAGTCTACAAGGTTTTTTGGTGAAACACCAGTTAGACAGGGATTTAGAGTGCAGCTTTTTAATGATGAAATACTCCTGGATTCACTACAAACTGGTTTTGAGAACATACCATCTGAGCCTGCACCTGACTTTGACATACTTCCCTTCAAAGCGCTGAATCCAAACTTCAACGGATTTAATGTCCCTAATGATTATGTGATTGAGTTTTTTAGTTCTATTGTGGATACTTCTGTTGCAGATACTGTAGGACCGGGATCAAGTAATATTGTCCCTTCTCGAGAAGCAAATTTCAAAGTAAAAAATCTTACTAGAAATGAATATATTGATTTTGCATATCTGGTGACAGGGACAATCAGTACTACTCATAGTCTATGGTTTAAAGAATTTATTAAGGGAAGATATGTTAGAACTTGGCGTATAAATATAAGATACAGAACGGCAAGTGCACCACTTGAAAATGCTGGAACACTTAATATCTCAACATTAAAACCATTTAGTCAACAAGATAGCTTTCTTTTCACGATGAAGGGAGCAACATTAGATAACAGTCTGGCAAAAGCAGAACTAGATAAAATTAAAGTAGTACCGAATCCGTACATTGTTACTCATGCAGGTGAAGAGAGACTTCTAAGTTTCCAATCCAGTGGAAGAGGAGAAAGGGAAATCCGATTTACTTATATACCACCAGGATCGAAAATCTCAATTTTTACAGTTAGAGGTGAATTGGTTAAAACGCTTCTAAGTGAAAGCCTATATGTAGGGGATATCTTTTGGAATTTAAGGAGCGAAGAAAATATTGATGTTGCATTTGGAGTTTATGTATTTGTTGTTGAAGCACCTAATATAGGTACAAAGATTGGCAAGTTTGCCTTAATTAAATAGCGGAGAATGAAGTTATGAAAAAATTTATATTCTTGTTTTTAATAAGCACTGCCTGTTTAATTGGGCAATCTAAAATAGGCTCCACTGCTGCGCCATTTTTGAATATAGCTGTCAGCCCACGCGCAATATCTATGGGGGGTGCATTTGTTGGAACTGCAAACGATGTAAGTTCATTATATTGGAATCCGGCAGGCGCATCGCGGAGTAATACAAATGAAGCAATGTTTTCTCACTCAAGATGGTTCGCTGATATAAATTATAACTGGGCTGGAGCCATGATTAAGCTTGGCGGTGCAGGCACTATAGGACTTAGCCTCACATATCTTGATTACGGTGATATTGAAGTTACAACATTGGCTGAACAAGATGGTACGGGTCAATTCTATTCTGCACACGATTTATCAATGGGTTTAACTTATGCATATAATCTTACCGACAGGTTTTCATTAGGTGGCACTGTAAAATATATTCAACAAAATATTTGGAATTCATCGGCGAGTTCTATTGCACTGGACTTAGGTGTTCTATTTCATTCCGATATTTATGGTTTAAGAATTGGAGCAACTATAACAAACTTTGGATCAGCAATGAATATGGATGGAAAAGATTTATTGGTTCAACATGACATTGATCCAAACAGTAGCGGCAATAATGACCAAATTTTAGCAAATTTAAAGACAGATGATTTCCCTCTGCCTCTTACATTCAGAATAGGACTTGCTATGGATGTAGTAGATTCTGACGACCATAGATTGACTTTGGCTGCAGATGCACTCCATCCAAATGATAACGATGAATCTATAAATGTTGGTATGGAATATATTTTTAATAACTTGATTGCTTTCAGAGTTGGCTATAAATCATTGTTTTTAAACAATTCTGAAGAAGGGCTTACCGCTGGTGTTGGCCTAAATTATGATTTTACTAGCAATTTTGGAGTTAGAGTAGACTATGCTTACCAGGATTTTGGAGTGCTGGATTATACGCAACATTTTTCACTAGGCATTAAATTTTGACCTTGGATACAGTAATTTTGATTAAAAAATTTTCTATATTTAATAGGGGCAAAAACAAAAATTACAATATCAATCAATATCAAAAGGAGAATTCTATGCGAAAATTACTACTCATTGCTTTCTTATTATTTTTAGCAGGTATTACATTCGCTCAGCCAAAGGATATTCTTGTTAACTGGGAATGTGATATGGAAATTGAAATTCTTTCGGGAAGATACAACACAGCTGATACAGTTGCAGCCCGAGGAAATTTTAACGGTTGGGGACGTCACGATCTCGTTCCGAGCGTACTGGATCCCAATAAATATGTAAGTGAAATGCCTGACACTATACTTCAAGCTGAAGTGGGTGATACAATAGTCGCTTACAAATTTTTCTACACACCCAATACATGGGAAGGTGGAGATGATAAACTATATATCTTAACTCAGGCTGATTATGATGCTGGTTCAGCTACAGTTTCACGTCCATTTAACGATGGAACATTATCCACTGTTACAGGCCAGGATTCTGAGGTTTTATTCCAGGTTGATGTAACCGGTGCCGTGTCAGCGATTAATAGTCTACCATTCCCTGTCATAAACACAGTGCACATGGCGGGTGGAACATCACCTCTTCAATGGCCCAATTTAGGCTGGCCAAGCAGTGAAATAGGACTTATGATTGAGTTGAACGACGCTGGAATGGATGGTGATAAAGTTGCCGGTGATAACATTTTCTCAACCACGGTTACTTTCCCTGCTTATACTACATTTAATGTTAATTATAAGTTTGGTATCAATTATGGGGATAGTGTGAATAATGGTGGTGGCAATGATAACGAAAACGCTATTGGTGCTAATCACATTATTAACCTTTTCTCAAGTTTATACTATGCCGAAACTTTAGATACTTTTGGCATTATGGGAGAAAAAGACTTTGTAACTGATGTAGAACCCACATCAGACCCATTACCGAGGACTTATTCAATGGATCAGAATTATCCAAATCCTTTCAACCCCTCGACAATGATTAAGTTCAGTGTGCCCAAAGAAGAGTTTGTTACTTTGAATGTATACAACTCAATTGGACAACAGGTAGCAACGCTTGTTAGCGAAAATATGTCTGTCGGAACTTATCAGGTAGATTTTAATGCTGCAAATCTTTCAAGTGGAATTTATTTCTATAAGATTACTGCAGGAAGCTTTACCGAGACCAAGAAAATGATCCTAATGAAATAATCTCTTGAGATTAAGTCATTAAAATTTGAAAGCCCCGTTTTGCGGGGCTTTTTTTATTGCCTCAAAATTTTTGTGAGCTCACTTCTTAAATTTTGTGCACCTGCAAATTGCGGATTTAGTTCAGTACACTTTTCAATTGCCTCCAGAGCTCTTATATAATCTTTTTTTTGAATATATGCACCCGATAGATTGTAATGAACCTGCGCATCGGAGTTATTAAATTCAATACTTTCAAGTAACAAACTAATTGCCTTCTCGATATTTCCTTTGTTTAGATTTATGGTCCCGAGCCATTTCGTTGAAAATGCATCTGGCATTTCATTATATCGCTTCTTTAATAGGAAGTATGCAAGATCATACTCTTTAGCATTGATCAATACGGATGTTGCATAATCATAGTCATTTATTTTGAAGGGATATTGAGAAATTAGTACTCTATATTCTTGGGCAAAGTTGTAATAATCTTCTAGAGAAAGATAGTATGCAGCAGCTTCACGATGAGATTTTTCCCAATTTAAATTCTCTACTGCTGCTCTGTACGCAATCGAATCAATTTTGTTATTTAAATTCAAATTCTGGAGGAATGTATAATCTGGATTTTCTTTAAATGGCCAATCATTAAGTAATCCTTTCAATCGTATCGCAGAAATAATTGAATCTAACCTTGAAAAAGCGAAGTTATCAATAACAATACTATCCTGTTTTGTGTCTGAAATCTCGATCAGTGTTTCATTCGGCAGATAGCTATTTTTCCTCATTGCTTCAAGATAAATTTTGCCCATCAATAAATACCCTTCAATTGAAGGATGCAAGTGATCAACAATTAAATTATTACCAACTATTCCATTTTGGCTAGCACTATTAAATATCGAATCAACATTTACCAATCCACAGTTATACTTTACAGCGAGTTTTTTGATTATTGTGTTCATTATTTCAGGTGCTCTAAATCTTAAAGCATCACAATCTTTTGCTAGTCGAAAAAGTGAATCGGCATCACTTAGTTTTTTTTCAATATAAAACTTTTGTGCTTTATGAAATAAATTAATTGCAGATTCATACTCTTCGCTTTTCACAGATACAAATGGCTTTTGATCTTTCAGATTACTAACAACTGTTCCAATTATTACTGGAACATTGGCTTCAGTTGTGAATGAAAGAATGTCTTCAAAATTATTTTCAAATTGACTAATTCCTGTATCAAACATTTCAGATTTATAAGTGATTAACTTTTCTTTTACTATCCGGGCCATTAGTGTTCCACCCCGCTCTGAATCAATAATTGCTTCACTGTTAAAGATTGTCCCAACAGAGCTTAATAATGTTCTGATTAGTTGAACAGTTTTAAACTTGTCCAATTGGATAATAAAGTTTACAAGTCCTGTTGATGCACTCATATTTTCTGCAGATCCGATGCCTAAAGCACCATAGTACTCATTATGCCCGGCATAGAGTAGGATTAAATCGGGCTCTTGTTCAATCACATCTGGTATAAGATCTCTTATGGTGTAAGAGTTGGTTGCGGTAATTGCGATGTTTACAACTTCGATATGTAAGTTGGGATACATCAGTTCAAGTCTGTCTCTTAAGTAACGCGAAAAAGTACCGTTGGGTGAGTATGGAAAACCGGCAGCACTACTGCCCCCCATCACCATAATACGAAATGCATTTTCTTTTTTTACAATATCAAATGCATCGTTGTTCGATTGCGGAAGGTTCTTTAAATTATAAAAATATCTTCCAGAAACATCAGGATTAAGCATTTGTTTAGTTTCAGTAACCTGAATCCAGGTTTCATCGTTTCTTCCGTAATTAAAGAGTCTCAAACAAATTTCTAGAACAACAAAGAAAATAATAGGAAAAAGTATAAGTACTAGATAAAACCAGAAGGGTGAACTTTTTCTTCTGCGTTTTTCTTTTATGGAGGATTTATTCATCAGCACTGCTTTTACTTAATATTGATTCAAGCTGCTGCTTAATTATTTTTGCTCGTGAAAAATTGGGATCTAGCTGTAAACACCGGTTGATCGAATTCAGAGCTTTGTTAAATTCTTTTCTTTGAGCATAAGCACCTGTAATATTAAAATAGGTTTGCGCGTCGTTATCATTTAAGATTAAGCTTTGCTCAAGATAAGTTATTGCCTCATCTACAAATCCCTGTGAAAGATCAATAATCCCAAGCCATTTTGTATTGAATGCGTTTGGTTTTTTATCAAAACCACGCTTCAAAAAATAATAAGCATTAGAAAACTTTCCAGCTTTTATTAATTCCTTTGCAGTTGAACTATAGTATTTTATGAGAAAAGGAAACTCCTCAATTAATGCTGCCATTTCAGTGCTGTAGAACTCAAAATTATTTTGTGCTTTATAATACTCAGCAGACTTTAAACGTGCTTGTTCGCGAGAGATTAATCCATCTACAACCTGTAAGGCTAAGCTGTCAATTACATCTTTCAGACTAAACAAAATATTTCGTGGTAATTTATTTTCAGGATCAACATAAGGCCAATCGTTTTTTAAGATTTTTATTCTGAATTCAGCAATGGTTGAATCCAATTGGGTAAAGTTGTAATAAGCAAAAAGAAGACTGTCCGCAAGTTTTTCATCAATGTTGGGGATTTCGTTTTGTGGAAGGAATTTGTTTTTTTTCATTGATGAAAAGAATAAATTACCAATTAACTGATAACCTTTAACATTCGGATGCAAATGGTCTGTCATTAATTCATCACCCACAATTCCGTTTCCACTAGCTGAATTTATTATTGAATCACTTCTAATCACCGGATACCCAAACTCCTTGCACAACTGAATAATAACATTATTTATTTCTTCAGGTGCGCGAAATCTTAAAGCATCAAGATCTTTAGCAAAAATAAATTGATGCTTTGCTGAATCAACTTCTCCCACACTTAGCTTTGTTTTCGCATCCTCAAATATCATTTCCGCTGACGGATAGTTTGAATTAATCACAGAAACAAAAGGCTTTTGATCTTTCAGATTGCTCACCAGCGTGCTTGCTATTACCGGAACATTTGCTTCCTCACAGATAGAAAATATGTCACTTAAATTTTCTTTAAACTGCTCAATTCCGTCCCAATAAACGCCGGAATCGTACTCAATCATTTTGTCTTTAGACATTTGAGCCATGAGTGTACCACCGGTTACAATATCATTTGAGGAAAATATTCCTGTAATACTGGTAATTAGATTTCTAAGAAGTTCAACTGATTTTAATTTATTCAACCATAATGTTGTTTTAACTACAAAACGTGATGAGCCAAAGGATTCAAGTGAGCCAACTCCCAGAGCTCCGTAATATTCATTATGCCCAAGATAAATTAATATCAAATCTGGTTGCTTTTCTAACAGTTCTGGAACCAAATCTCTAATTGCATAGGAATTAATTGCAGCCATGCTGAAATTCGAAACTTCGATTTGTGTGGAAGCGTATAATATTTCCAATTTTTTTCGTATAAACTTACTAAATGAAGCACTCGATAAATATGGATACCCGGCACCCGAACTTGCTCCTAATACAAAAATTCTAAAATTGTTCCCCTTTTTCTCTTTGTAAATAAAAGACTCAACTGAGAAAGGTGCATTTTTAGTGGTGTAGAAATATCTTTTACTTATATCAGGATTAAGTATTTGCATATCACTGGAAATATCAACCCAAACTCTGTTATCAATTCCGTAGCTAAACACCCTTAAACCAATTTCTAAGAGGAAAAAGAATAGAACCGGAATAATTATAAAAGACAAGTAAAACCATTTTGGAGGAGGTGGTTTGATTTCGTTTATAAAAAGTTTTACCTCGGAGAGGGGAGCATTTAACCGTTTGGTAATTTGTTTTTCAGTGAGCGAATCAAAATTCTTTTTAATAAATTCTTTTTGTTTATTGGTAAGCGGCAAAATATAAATCCCTTACCTATTTGGACTGATTGCATTTAATAATTGCTGCTGCAGATTTTTTGCCATTGCATAGTCTGGCTCCAGTTGCAAACAAAGGTTAATCATTTCCAGAGCTGTTTTATAATCTTTTTTCATTGAATATGCACCTGCCAAGTTATAAAGTGTGTGTGCATCCGAAGCATTATAATTAATACTTGTTGTAAGATAGCCTATTGCCGAATCTACTTTATTATTAAGCAAATCAATTATTCCAAGCCATTTTGTTGAATATGCACTCTGCTTTATTTCATTCAATTTTTGAAGATATGGATATGCTTCATCGAACATCTTCACATTGATTAGCTTACTAATTAAAAACTCATAAGGATATGGATCATAGGGATATTCATCAATAGCAGTATGTACTTCCTTAAAGAACGAATCCATATCACCAATAGATAATTTATTTTGTGCTAGCCGTAGGTGAGCCTCTTCCCACGCTAATTTTTGGTTACCAACCAAATACGCTAGAGTATCGGAGTATGTTTGCATATTTAAAGCTGCTAGCTTTTCTTCATCTGAAAATGTTTTGTTCGTATAGGGCCAATCACTTTTTAGTATTGTTATTTGATATTGGGCTATTGTAGAATCAAGATTTGTAAACTGATAACGACTTATTGTTATACTATCCTGAATGTTAAATGATAAATTATTTTGCAAATCGGTTACAAAAATATTTGATTTTATGCCCGTATCAAATATTTCTTTCCCAATAATTTGGTATCCCCTTAAATTTGGATGAAGATGGTCTGTAATCATATCATCGCCTGCAATTCCTTCTAAGCTGTGGGCATTTAAAGCAGAATCCAGTTTCACAACAGGATAGTCAAAGGTAGCTCCCAGCCTTTCGATAACCCTGTTAAGCTTTTCAGGGGCTCTCCATCTTAGAGCATCCAAATCTTTTGCAAACCTGAAAAGTGAATCAGCTTGCCAAATGTTTCCTTTTTTCAGTTCTGTTTTTGCTTTCTCAAAGATGTTTTGTGATGGGGGATAGTCTTCCTCCGCTACAGATTCAAACGGCTTTTGATCTTTTAAGTTGCTTACAAGAGTCCCTAATATCACCGGAACATTTTTTT
>JABDPB010000148.1 GCA_013042995.1 Ignavibacteriaceae bacterium
CTGGAAAAAGTAAGACAGGATGCTTTTACTGAAATATATAAGTATAGGTATAAAATCGCTGAAGGAGAATGGCAGGATATTGATATTTACGTGAAGAATGAAAATTTTGACTATATAATAAATATGGAAACCTACTTTGGACAGATGCAAAATAGATTTGTTTACAATTCACTTGAGAAATCTCAAAATTTTGCATCACAATATAGAGCTGTTCCTGAAACTGTGAACAGTTTACAGGAAGCAATTGAACTTGCTCTTGGAATATACATACAGGATTTTAAGGCGAAGGAATTGGAGTAAACTAAATAAAATATTATCTGCAATATTTTATTTTATGATAAATTATATAGCCCTTTAACAGAAGACTTTTATTTAATAGATATAATCAGAGGTAATAGTGAAAAGAATTTTAATTCAATTAACAATTATATTATTCTTAGCATCGATTTTATTATCATTAGCTTCCTGCAGCAGCGCAAAGACTGATATAATTGGTGAATGGGAAGATGAGGAGTATAAAAAAGGAGATATTGATAAAGTATTGATTCTCGGGATATTCAATCAAGATAGACCATTATTACGGAGAAATTTTGAAGATGGAATGAGTAAGGCTTTTAATGATGGTGGTGTTACTGCCTCACCCTCTATGGATCATATGCCTTACGATGAAGTTATAGATTCAACTACTTTTGAAAAATACTTTGAAAATCTTGAAATGGATGCTGTGGTTGTATCTCGATTAGTAGGTTTGGAACAAAATAGAGATTACAAAGCCGGATATCTGTACACAATTCCATATAATAATTACTATGGTTTTTATGGATACTACTATGCCGGTATTCAATATGCCAATGCTTCGGGATATCTTTCTCAGAATGTAGTAGTAGTCCTGGAGACAAACATATACGAAACAAATGATAAAAAACTTATATGGAGTGGCATATCTGAAACAGTTGATCCTGAAAAAGCTTCGGATGTAATCAAATCGTTCGGTAGTGAATTGGTCTCTAAATTATCTCGGCAAGGTTACTTCAAGTAAAAATCTTTTCAAATGAAAGTTAAGTTTTACGGAACACGTGGCTCCATCCCGGTATGTGCCCCTGAATTCCAGGAATTTGGTGGTAATACAACTTGTGTTCAGTTAAGAGTCAAAGAAACAAATAACATAGGCATTTTTGATGCAGGCACCGGAATCAGAGATTTAGGTAAAGATTATTTATCATCCGGACATCAGCAGAAAGAAATCTTTATAGCTTTAACCCACTTTCATTGGGACCATATCCAGGGCTTTCCTTTTTTTGCCCCAGCATTTATAAAAAATCAAAATATTAATTTACTTGCACTCGGGTGGGGAAAAAGAATTAATTGTCTTGAAGAAATATTTAAGACACAGATGCAAAAAGAGTACTTCCCGGTGCAGCTTGAAAAGATGGGGGCAAATTTTAACTTTATGTTGTTGAGTGAAACAAAAAAGATTTTGGAGCCTGAGGTTGAAGATCCAAAACCTGTTATAGTTTCTACAAATAAACACAAACATCCAGGGGGAGCTTATGGGTATAGAATTGAACGAGATGGAAAGGTATTTGTATTCTGCACCGATGTTGAGCATGGTGATTCAATTGATGATAGTGTAGTTAAACTTGCAAAAGATGCCAATCTTTTAGTTCATGAAGCTCAGTACACCACCGAAGAATTAAAAGAAAAAAAAGGATGGGGACACAGCAGCTATGAGCAGGCATTAGAGGTAGCAGAGCGAGCAAATGTAAAAGTGCTAGTCATCACCCATCACGATCCGGATCACGATGATGAATTTCTTAAGAAAAGAGAAATAGAATGCCAGGAAAGATTTAAAGACAGCGTTCTTGCCCGCGAAAAGATGGAAATTGAATTTTAAGTCTTTCTTCTATAAAGCTTAATAGCTATAATTCCGCCGATAAATACAATTCCAAGTACTATAAGTAATCTCCAGAATATTTTGTCTATCACATCACCGGCAAAAAGTGTAGATTGATTAATGGTACTTTGCGCAAGTGTGTCTATTCTATCAAGTGTTTCTATTCTCTGCTGGTAAATGTCCTGCATAATTGCAACTCTTTCTGCAGTGATTGCATCTAGCACAATAGCCCTCTCATTTGCTAATGTTGAAAGTGTTATTAAAAGCTGTTTATTCACCTCTGCCATAGTTGATTTTTGTAGTTCTTTTAAAAGCTCAGGTGATTCTTCTAAAACTTTTGTGATTCTCTCCGTTGAATAAACAACGCGGTCAATATTATTAAATGTATTTTCAAATGTTGAATCGCCCATTAAGTTGTAAAGCTCATATTCCAACTGCCACTTGACGTGCTTCGGTAGAAAATCGGTGTAGATGGTTACCTGTCTTCTCAGGTCATGAATACCTTCAGCCATGCTTCCAACCGTAGACCCTAATCCATATTCTTCACTTCCCAGTGCCTGGGCCATTAAATCCAGAGTTGATTTCCTGTTGAATTTTAAATTCTTTATAGGATTTTGTATAACCCAAACTGCTAAAAACCGTTCAATTTCATCCCGGTCTTTATAATCTCTAAAGTCATCTGCCACTTTTCTAAATTCATTTAATATATTTTCGTTAGCATTAAGGGCTAATTGCTGTTGCTCTTCAAATAGATTTTTTCCATTTCCCAATCTAAAAAAATGATCCATTTGCAAACATAATGCATAGAAATCCGTACCGGCAGCTACAGGATCCATAATCACTAATGATGCCAAGGCTTGCGGTATTACGTTTATTTTCCATTCTAAAGCATTTCTTTTTACTTCTACATTATCAGTACCTTTAATTATTTCATCAGCCGTTTCTTCTATTGTTCCGGCAAAATATTTTCCAAATTCATTTAATCTTATTCTTAATTCTGTTGAGGTCATTTTAACACCTTCTAGATCTTTCATTAGCGTCGACTCTGTAGAAACAGCAGTACACCCTGAGAAGAAATAAAGTGACAGGCTTAATAATGTTACGCTAAAATACAGTTTGAATACTGGCATTCTCATTATGTTCCTCAATTTTTATATGTAATAAAAGCTTTTATTTGATAAATTACTCATAGCAATTTCTATTCTCAAGTATTTGTATGATTAAACAGTTAATTATTCTATTTAGCTTAGTGTTCATAATAATCCTTTCAGTTTCAGTGACAGCTCAGGATGCGCATTACTGGACACAAACTTACGGAACAAGATCTACATTGCTTGGTGGTGCTGTAATTGGCAGCGTGGATGATCTGGGTGCGACTTTTTACAATCCTGGAAAACTTTCTTTATCAGATGATTTGAGTTTTTTATTTTCAGCAAGAGTTTTCGAATTCATAAACTTATCAACAAAACCAACTGGAGGATTAACTGAGGGAACTTCAAAATCCCAGTTCAGACCATCTCCTTCTTTTATTGTAGTAAATTTATCATCAGATTGGCTGGGTAAAAGTAATCTTGCATTTTCGTTTCTTACCCGCCAAACTTTTGATACTCGATTAAAAAACCGCTACGTGGGAGTTTCTAGTTCATCCGATTTATCAAACGAAATATTATATGAAGGTAGTACTGATGAATACTGGGGTGGAATAAGCTGGTCTCACCCATTTTCTGGTAAAAATGAATTAGGGATTGGTATTTCAAATTATTTTGCATTTAGAAGTTATCGTTCGCGAAATTCTATTAATGTACAATCACTTGACACCTTAAGCCGCGTTAGCGTACTTTCAGGCACGAGGGAATTTGATTACTACAATTTAAGAATTTTATGGAAAGCCGGTATTGGTTTTACTTTTGAGTCAATTAGATTTGGTTTAACGATTACCACACCTTCGATCAATATTTTTGGTTCCGGTGAAGCGGATATTAATCTTCACTCAAGTGGAATTGATATTGATGGTGACAATATACCAGATGAATTTCTTCTTTCAGATTATCAGACAGACCTTTCCTCCGATTACAGCTCATCAATTGCACTCGGAATTGGGATTTACTACGGGTTTAGTAAGGTTAAAGTACATTTTTCCAGCGAATATTACGGCAAAATAGATAAATATAATGTTCTAACAACAAACCAATTTGTATCGCAAACCGGTAATGTTTTACTGACCAATCATTTAGCTCATGCACTTAAACCGGTTTTTAATCTAGGTTTGGGATTAGAATATCTTATTGACGAAAAATTCACAACCTATGGAGCGTTTGTTACCGATTTTTCCGCTTTAGATAGAGACGTAAGAAGTAATCACTCAGTGTCAAACTGGAATTTTTATCATATCACCGGCGGAGCTTCAATTAAGTTCAAAAAACTTGAAGTAACATTTGGATTAAGTCTAGCATTTGCCAGTGATAATATTTCTATACCAATGATACCTTTAACTCCAAGTGAAGAAATAGATTTTATCTATCAGGGACAAAATGCAGAAATATCTTCGCTTAGAATAAAACTTATTCTTGGCTTAACATTTTAATGTTTAAATTTATTAATAAATAATTGGAGTACTAATACAAAATGAAAAATCTGATACTGATATTCACACTTTCCGCTCTAATATCTTCACTATCGTTTTCACAAACAGGATATGGAACCGAAGTAACTGGAAACTTCGTTCTTCCAATTGGGAAAAATGCGGAAGATTATTCTGTCGGCTTCGGAGGTTTAGTTGGATTTTACTATGATATAACTGAAAATTTTCGATTGGCACTTGTGCTTGGCTATTTACACGTCCCGATAAATGAAAGTAAAATTAACGGAGATTTTACGAGTGGCGGACAGCAAGGAACTATAAATGTTTCTGGTGGGGTTGGTGCGATACCTGCAATATTTAGTTTGAGACTAGTATCACCAGGACCTAAAATGAGATTTTACGGTCTACTTGAAGGCGGTCTTTATACTTACAGTACTAGCATTAGTGGAAGTTATACGCTTGGTGGTTCAACCATTCAGGTTGATGAGTCAGAATTTAGAAGCGAGCCTGGTTTTGCGTTTGGCGGAGGTGTACTTTTTCCTTTAAACGAAGAGCTTTCTGTTGATGCTAATGTTAGATATCATTGGGTAAGAGACTCAGAATACATAAACTACGGCTCCGGTAGTTCGATTGATAACAGCAGATTATTAAGTATAGGAGTTGGTGTGAACTGGTTTTTCCCGCTTAAATAGATTTTAACTAATGGACGAAAGCTTTTGAAATGTATTTGATTACCGAAATAGTTTTTATACTCCATAAATAATCAAACCTTTCTTTTTAACATGCAAATCTAATCCAACCATGTTATCTTTGATTAAAACAATATGTACAATCTTTGAGCAATTAATGAAAAAAATTCCTCTCTTATTTCTTATAATCTGCACGTTACAAATAAATGTGTATGCTCAGGAGTTAGAAAAGACAACAAGCTTAATTATTGAAGATAATTATAGAATTTATCCAAGTAACGTAAGCCAAACCGAAGTTTTTATTGTTACCAGTCCAGAAAATCCTGATATACTTTTTTCTTCAGCGAATACGTTAGTATTCAATCCCTTTTTTGTAAGTGAGGGTATTTATTTAACTACTGATGGTGGAAACAGCTGGAGAGGAAGCGATACCTGCAGTGGTCAGCCGCTAAATTTTCACGGAGGCGACCCCGGTATTGCAATTGATAAGGATGGTACCTTTATATTAACAAGACTAAGCAGCTTAACCGGTGCTGGTTTGTACTCTCACTATTCTACTGATAATGGAGTTACATGGTCTAACCAAAAATTAATTAGTGATGGTGATCTAGAAAGAGCAACATTAGCTACTGATGCATATTCAAGCAGCAGCCATTTCGGGAGGACATATGCAACCTGGGTAAAATTTGCTCCGCCATTTCCTGTCTTATTTTCATTTACCGATGATGGTGGACAAAATTGGTCTGCACCAATTCAAATTAATAATCCTATTCAAAGATCTGCAGGTGGAGAAATTGCAATGGGACAAAATGGAAAAGCTCATATTTGCTGGGCTGGAGTAACTAGTGTTTCTCCATTCACGGAAGACTTTGTAGGAACTGCATATTCTACAAATGGCGGAGTAAACTGGAATGTAACAGAAAATTCATTTGATGTAAATGGAATAACGGGACAGTTAAGTGAAAAAGGAAATATACGTGTAAATGGGCTGCCAAGAATAGCGGTTGATACAACTGGCGGTGCCCGAAGCGGATGGATTTATATTATTACTACTCAAAAAAATCTTCCACCCGCGGGCAGTGATCCTGATGTAATCCTAAATCGTTCCTCAGACGGAGGTTTAACATGGTCTGCAGGAATTCGTGTGAACCAGGATGCATTGAACAATGGAGCAATACAGTATTTCCCCGCTGTTCACGTGGATAAATTTGGCGGGTTGAATGTTCTTTTTTATGATGACCGAAATACTACGAGTGATTCAGCAGCTGTGTATTTAGCAAGATCTGATGATGGAGGTAATAACTGGCGTGAATTTGAAATTAGTGACCACAACTTTAAACCTCTTCCAATCGGCGGATTAGGACAAGGATACCAGGGCGATAACATTTCGATTACATCCACTAATGAGAAACTTTTTCCTGTTTGGATGGATAACTCAACTGGCAACTATCAAATATGGAGCGCAAAAGTTGATATTTCAACTGTAGATGTTGAAAAGGATAATGAACTTCCTAAAGAGTTTTCTCTCAATCAAAATTACCCGAATCCGTTTAATCCGAGTACAATAATAAGTTGGCAAACGCCAACTGGCAGTTGGAATACATTAAAAATTTATGATGCACTTGGCGGTGAAGTGGTGACTTTAGTGAATGAGTACAGACCTGCTGGAAAATACAAAGTTGAATTTTCTTCACAATTTATCCCGGATCTAAAAAGTGGAATTTATTTCTATCAACTTACGGCTGGAGAATACGCAGAAACTAAAAAGATGATTCTCCTTCGTTGATAAATGAGTAAGAAAGGTTTTGTACAAATAATTACGGAAAATAATTGATATAAATTTAATGTAACAGCAGCATCTTTTTTGAGGCTGTAAAGTTTCCGACTTCTAACTTGTAGTAGTATATCCCACTTGGTAATTCTGCTGCATTCCAATTCACTTCATAATTGCCGGAAGTCTGAAAATTATTAACCAGCATTTCGATTTCATTACCTAAAACATCATAAACTGTCAGCGATACAAATCCATTTACAGGAATAAAATATTGAATTGTGGTTGTTGGATTAAAGGGATTTGGAAAGTTCTGGTACAAATTAAAACTTTTTGAGAGCGTAGTAGTTTCATTTGTAACAGAAGGAACTATCGGGTATTTATATTTAATAATTGCTCCCTGCTCTCCAACTCCATAACCTGTTAGGGAATCTGTAAAAACCAAATCATAAATACTAGTATTTTCAGGTGCAGTATAAAATATCCAAGTGCGGCCAGTATCTTTTGATTCAATTATTGATTCTGGAATGGGAACTGGCGACCAGCATTCATAATCTGTTCTAAATGAAATTGCACGAGCCATTCCGATCAATCCAAGTTCATCGTAACTCCAGGTTGCACCTGCATCCGTAGAACGCAGCAATCCAACTCCGAATAATTCCGGATCACCTCCAGCTGCTATCACATTTGCAGAATCAATAAAATAAATATCCCACAATTCATCCGGAGGAGTATACGCTGTATCAATTGGTTCCCAAAAATCTCCTCCGTTTGTGGTTTTCCAAGTTATACCGGCAATATCATGTGCACCACCACAGGCAAAACCATAATCATCATTAAAAAAATTAAATTTTAATATAGGAAAGTATGCAAACGGAGCATTTGCAATCTCTGTAGAATCCCAATTAACTCCGCCATCAGTAGTTTTAAATATTGCACCTGGATTTCCACCTGTGAATCCTGTTAACGAATCCAGAAAATAAATTGCATACATTAAAACATTATCTTGCCGGAACTGGCTTGCATCCCAGTTATTTCCACCATCCATAGTTTTCAATATAAATGTAGAAAAAGGAAAAATTCCTTCCGACCATGCAACAGCCCATCCTAAATTTTCATTTAGAAAAAACAAATCAATTATGTTTCTGTTTGTATTGCTTTGCTGCTGAATCCAACTTCCCCCACCGTTACTTGTATAAAGAATTAAACCCGAATCCCCTGCAACGTAGCCACTCAAGCTATCAATAAAAAACAGTGTGTTAAGATCGTTTGATGTAGGGCTTGCAATTTTTTCCCAGTAATTTTGAGAAAAAATATTTACGCTGAAAAGTAATAGCAGAACTAAATAATACAATTTTTGAAGATTCTTCATTGACCAGAAATGATTATTAATTTGTTTAATAAAATTTAGCAATTATAGTGCTAATATTCGCTACCATTTTTTGTCAAATAATAAAATATAAATAAGTCAAGGCATGAAAAAACGACATATTTTTTCTTGATTAAGTAGTTATATTTACGAGGGATAATTAAGAAAGGAAATACAGGATGAAGATACTACTAACAATTCTTTTAACTGCAGTATTTTTGATTACCGCATGTAATTCGGAAGAAGAAATTGAAAAAGATAATTCAACCACAGAAGAAGCTAAAAAAGAAGCACACATTGCAATGGTGGTTGATAAAATAAATGCGAATAACTACACTTACCTCCAGGTTAGTGAAAATAAAAAGAACTACTGGATTGCCGTTTCGCAAATGGAAATAGAGATAGGTGAAACGGTTTATTTTTCAAAATATATGGAAATGAAGGATTTTAAGAGTGAGACGATTGACAGAACTTTTAATTCTTTACTTTTTGTAGAAGACGCGCGGAAATCAGCTACACCCGATCATATGAAACAGGTCCATTCCGGGGCTATGACAATTTCTAAACAAAATGTAAAAGTTGAACCACTCGATGATGGCTACACTATAAAACAAATTTATGCAGAGAAAAAAGATTTGGAAGATAAAGTGATTGAAGTAAAAGGTAAAGTTGTTAAGTTCAATCCGCAAATAATGAACCGCAATTGGATTCACATTCAAGATGGAACAGGAGCTGAAAACGATTACGATTTAGTTGTAACATCAGCTGATCAAGTTAAAGTTGGCGATGTTATAATTGTAGAGGGAGCTGTAATTATTGATAAAGATTTCGGAGCAGGGTATTTTTTTCCGGTTATAATTGAAGATGCAAGAATTAAAACAGATTAAATCTTTTAAATAATTATACTTAATTATTCAATAATTGGTCCAAGGTCTGTTCCTTCGGGGAACATTAAAAACGCAATTGCAAAAGCAATGACCGAAATAATTATTCCCCACATAAAAATTGTGTAACTGATTCTAAGCTTTCTATATTTTTCACCCAAAACCTGTCCTAAGTAATAAAAGTCTTTAATCATATTGTCGTACAAGAATTCCTTATCATTTATCATTTCCCTCATACCCCAGGAAAAATCAGATAACTCCATTTTGTGAAAATTGCCGAAAAATAAAAGGTTTGCTTTTTTCTTTTTTATGTCGTCTTCCGTGAATGTACCAGAAGTTACTTTTGGGCGAGTAACTAGTATTGCATAAATGAGAGTGAATAAACTTGTAAGTGTTAATACAGCTGTTGGAATTACTAAGTGTGGATTTGTATCAAGCTTTCTAACCATAATACTTACAATAATTGTTAATACAAGTGTATTAACACTGATCATAATGTTTGCTTTCGTATCAGCCATGGAGCTAAAATCCACATGGGTACGTATGGTATTTCTAAACATTGTTTCAATTGATCTACCAGCCCCCTTATCAATTTCTTTTTTCTTTTTCTTTTCTTTTTTTTCTGTTTTTTGATCTGCTGATTCCATTTTTTTCTCTCCACCCTCTTTTTTCTTTTTCATTTTATTTAAAACTTTATCAATTTTTGCTTTGTTTATATTCTTCTGAATTTCATATTTGTTCTTTGCATAATCTGTGTAAAATTTATGTTCTTCAAAAAAATTCAGACTTATGTCCAGCCAATTTTCATCCGAAATTTCTTTCCCTTGTTTAGTTTCAATTTCCTTCTTTAAAAGATCACCTTTTGTTTTAAATTCACTTGTTCCGAGATGATATAAATCAGCATCGCAAATAACTTCTTCCATCAAATTCTTTGGATTTCTTGGAAGCCGTGTAGCTTCAATTAAAGATTGTATTTTATGAATTTTATCTGATGGATATTTTTTTTCTTCCAAAAATATTTTTGCATAATTTTTTCCGATGTCTTCGTGTCCATCACACCTATCAATAAATCCAAGATCGTGAAACCATGCAGCGATTAATAAAACTTCCATATCTTCATCACCAACTCCAGAAGCTTCTGCAATTTCCTGCACAGCATTTACCACTTCTGCAGTATGAGTTAAATTATGGTAAAGATTTTCATCCTGTCCTTCCTCTCTAAATTTCGTCCCAACGAACTTTTTTACGTCGCTTAATATTTTTTCTGTGCTCATATACAACTTTTGTTATTTGATGAAAGTTACTTCAAATTCTGATTATAATTAAGACCTAAAATTTTTATCAGATAAATAAATCTTATACTACTAGGTAAAATTTATTCTATTATTTGAAGGAAAACGGTGATATTCATCACACATATTTTATTTTGTGCTCCCAAATACTATTTTGCAGATTCATTTTTAATTAACAATCCTAATTGCAGAAATATATAAACTTATGAGATATCCTTAAATGAAAACTTTGTATTTAGTCCGACACGCAAAATCCAGTTGGAAAGACTCATCATTAGATGATATTGAAAGACCTTTGAATAAAAGGGGTAAGAGAGATGCACCATTTATGGGTGAGCTGCTGAGTGAGAAGGGAATAAAACCAAATGTAATGTTCTCAAGTCCTGCAAAGCGTGCAAGTAAAACTGCTCAAGCAATTGCAGAACAAATTGGCTATCCAAAAAATGACATAATTTTTGATGAAGCAATTTATGAAGCTTCGAGCCGTGAGTTAGTTGATTTTATAAAAAAGATTGATGATCAATATAATTCAGTAATGATTTTCGGACATAATCCAGGTTTTACAATGCTGAACAATTTCCTTTCAAAAGAGTATATTGACAACTTACCAACATGTGGAGTTATAGCTCTTGAATTTAATAGTAGTTGGAAAGATATTGATAAGAATTCGGCCAAAGTGCTATTCTTCGATTATCCTAAAAGATATATGTAATCCTGTCATTCACCTATGGTAAAACAAAAATATTTCAACCGAGAACTAAGCTGGCTTTCTTTTAATCACAGAGTTTTGCAGGAAGCGAAAGATAAAAGCGTTCCGCTTTTTGAAAGATTAAAATTTTTAGCAATTTATTCATCAAACCTGGACGAATTTTTTAGGGTGCGTGTTGCTTCGTTAAGAAGCTTACTTGCACTTAAAGATACAACTCAGAAAAAACTTGAATTTAATCCACGCTTACTTTTAAAGAAAATTTTAGATGCCGTTCATCTGCAACAGGAAGAGTTTGGTAAAATATTCAGAGAAGAAATTATTCCAGAACTTGAATCCGAAAACATTTATTTGGTTGATGATAAAAGTGTTCTGCATATTCACAAAGAGTTTATAAGTAATTATTTTCACGACCAGGTCGTACCGTTTATCCAACCGATAATTTTAGATAAAAACAAAATTGCAACTTTTCTCCACAACAGATCAATCTATTTTGCGCTAAGACTTCTTCCAAAACAAAAGAAAAAAAGTATATCACCCCGTTATAAGTATGCAATAGTAGAAATTCCTGCAGACCGGTTGTGCAGATTTGTTAAGTTGCCTTCAGATAAGGATAAGAATTATATTATTTTCCTCGATGATATTATCCGGTTGCATTTAAATGACTTACTTCCAGGCTACAAAGTCGAAAGTTGTTATTCAATAAAACTTACTCGAGATGCGGAACTTTATATTGATGATGAATTCACTGGCGATTTGCTTTTAAAGATTCAAAAAGGACTTGCAAAAAGAAAAACCGCTGCACCATCAAGATTTTTGTACGAGGCAAAAATGCCGGATGATTTTTTAAAGTATCTGCGAACTTCGCTACAATTAGATAGAAACGACTTAATCCCGGGTGGAAGGTATCATAACTTTAATGATTTTTTCACTTTCCCAATGCTACTGATAAACATTAATAAACCTCATCTGGAAAATGAATCGATGCCTCCGCTGCCATCAAAAGATTTAGAAGGAGTTGTGTCAGTTTTCGATGTGATTTCTGAAAAAGATGTAATGCTAAGCTTTCCATATCAATCGTTTGCATATATTGTGAAATTTTTGGAAGAGGCTGCAGATGATGTAAACGTAAATTCTATAAAGATCACACTTTATCGTGTTGCCGATGAGTCATTAATCGTTCGTTCTTTGGTCAAAGCTGCAGAAAACGGCAAAAAAGTCACAGCATTTGTGGAAATAAAAGCACGTTTCGATGAAGAATCCAATTTTTCATCTGCTAATGCTCTAAAGAAAGCTGGAGTAAAAGTATTTTTTAGTTTTCCTGGACTAAAAGTACATTCAAAACTTTGCCTAATTGAAAGAACAGAGAATAATAAATCTAGATATTACACTTACCTCGCTACGGGAAATTTTAATGAAAAAACTACAAGAATTTACTGTGATCACGCACTCCTAACAGCGAATCAACAGTTTGGTAAAGATGCAGCAAGAATATTCAATTTTCTGGAAAGGAAAAAAGATAAAGTTAAAGCAAAGGAATTACTTGTTGCTCCGTTTAAGATGAGAAAATCATTTACAAAATTAATCGATAATGAGATTCAAAATGCAAAAGAAGGAAAACCAGCCGAAGTTATAATAAAAGTGAACAGTCTTGAAGACAGAAAAACGATTAACAAGCTTTACGTAGCTTCAAATTCAGGTGTAAAAGTAAAAATAATTGTAAGAGGAATTTGCTGTTTAGTACCTGGTATAAAAGGATTGAGCGAGAACATAGAAGTGATCAGCATAGTTGATAGGTTTTTAGAGCATGCAAGAATATTTATTTTTCATAATGGCGGTAATAAAAAATATTTTCTTTCGTCTGCAGATTGGATGAAAAGAAACTTGAGTAGAAGAATTGAAGTCGCTTTCCCTGTTTATGATAAAGAGATACAAATACAATTACAAAAATTCATTGATATACAATCGAGTGATAATATGAAAGCAAGGGTTATCGATAAGGACCAAAAGAATGAATATCTTAAAGAAGAGAGTGAAAAGAAAACAAGAAGCCAATTTGAAATTTACAGATACATTAAAAAACTGAATTAAAATCCCATCCCCAATCCAAAAGCAAATGTAGTCCTGTCTGGTGAAAATGCAACATAAGCTGTGGGAATGATTTCTGAATGGAAATAATCCAACCAAATTCCAGCACCATAAGATGGATGCCATTTATTCAAACTGTCATTTGGAGTAAAGACTCTACCTGCTTCAACAAAAAGATCTACGCCTAATTTACTTTTCAAAATTAATGTAATTTCAGCTATAAATAATCTTAATTCTACCTGTCCAAAAAGCGAAGCATCTCCAGTGAATCGTTTATCATTGTAACCTCTCACATTATCCTTTCCTCCAATGGTAGCACCAGCGAAGAAAGGATATTTGCCCCAAACTTTGGTGCCACCAGCTCTGAGTGCTAAAGTTGCAACTGAAATAAATTCAGGAGTGAAATAGGTTCTCACATCAAAACTGGTTCTGTAAAAGTTTTCAGGTACGTTGTCAACAGCAGGAAAAAATGAACTGTTTAATTTTAAGAGGTAACCATTTTGCGGAAGATTAATGTTTTCTCTTCCTTCAATTTCTAATCCCAAATGAATACCAAGCGGATTTAGCGTTCCTAAACCATAAGTACCATGTCTAAATTCTGAAAGAAGTGTATCGTTAACTAAAGATGTTTTTGTCTGAATGAATGAGATACCTAAATTTACTGAAAAACGTTTGGAAAAATTATAATAAATTGTTGGATACAATGTCAGTAATCTTTGATCAACCTGATAAAAATTGTTACTCTCTAAATCAGCATTAAACTCCGTATTATTGCCATAACCAAAATAACGAGTAACAAATTGCTCACTAAATGCAAGTAAGACTCTGAGTTTACTATTTCTAATCAGCGAATAAAAATTACCCTCGTATCCAGCAGCAAAATTTCCAAACCTAGTTGCATAGCTCACTGTTAGCTGTTGCGTATAATCTTTTGGTACGGCTCTGAAGTCATAACTATGGAGAGCTATTCCACCGCCCAGAGTAAGACCATAGTCTGTATCTAAACCAAAAATTGGAACGGGAAGCCAGTTGTGTCCTCGGTCTATTTGCTGCGGTTCAAATTTCTCCAAATCATTTTTTGGATCAGGCCATTTGTAATCATCATATACGGTCCCAGGACCTTCAATTACTTTAGTTTTATTTCCGCTATCATAAAAGTAAGTTCTTCGCTGCACTATGGGAATGGGCGTAATTGTTAAAAAATAACCATGCACAATCGAACTATCCACAATTTCATCTTTCCCATGTCCTCCGACTATTTTCAGAACAGGACTAATATCGCATTCACCTGTAACAACTGCTTTATCGTCTCCATCATTCATAAAAATTCTTATGTCTAATGTTATTTCATTACGGAAAATTTTGTGAAATAATGGATCCTTTTTCTTTCTACCAGAATCTTTGTCCCTTCGGTAGACTATAACTTCCGTTGAACTGTCATCAATTCTATTTACTTCTACAAAATCATTTTCAGCGCTGCAATAAATTTCTGCATATTTATTTACAAGATTATAGAACTCTTCAGATGCTTTTTGCAACTTATCTCTTCTAGATTTTAGTTTCTCAATTATTTCTGGAGCACAAAGAGGATAAATTTCAGGTGGAAGTTTTGTTGCAGCAAATTCAATTAAGTTGTGTGTTATCTTATTTTGAACAAAAGTTGTTACCGAATCCCAAGAATTTTTATCGAGTCCAGTTAGTACTCTTCTATCTAGGAATCTTCCGTTCCAGGTAAGATCTTCTATTTGCGGATAATCATATCCAAAGTGATTTAATTGAGGTATTAAGTAAGCAGCAAAATAAGGAAAAACACCGTCATATTTTGAAAATACCTGATCTCGGTCACGCGGAATTGGATACCATAATTTACCCTCTTCATTTTCATATTCTGCCCATCGCCATTGATCCATGTGCCTGTCCCAATCCCCTAATAAAATATCCATTAAGCGAGCTTTTAGGTATTCTTCAGAATCAATTTTTTGTTTTCTTTTATATTCAAGATGATTAAGAAGTTTATATGTGCCTTTAACCTTTAATGCTTCTTCAAATCCAGGCTCGCCCTCCTTATCCGGTTCATCGGGATGCACTTCAATTATACCCAACATTCCACCGAACTCTTCTTTAAATTCTCCTAACAATTTACTGTTGGGCATATATACTAGAAACGGTTCTGCACTCAATACATATACTGCTTCCAATAAGGGTTGTACTACAAAAGGTGCCATTGGATTTGCAGAACTAATTTGATCCTGAACTATATCCTCAGCAACAGTTTCCTGAAGTTCGGGTGGTAAAATTTTTGAAGGATCTTTATCGAGAGAACGGAACTTCCAAATTCTTCCATCGCTGCTTTTAAACCGAAGTGATTTTGTTTGCATTCCCCCTCCCTTCTTTAAAGGAACTAGTCCCCCAGCAAACTTTTTCAAATCTAGAACTTCGACTTTAATTGGAGTAGTCCACACATCCCTCCAATGCTCACCGAATAAAAATTTGTGAAATCCTCCTGCCCCATATTTTTCATTTGGAACTAAAGTAACATACTCTTTTTTATAATCGTTTTGTGCAATCGAAAATGCACTTAATAAAATAACCAGGTTTATGTATGAAAAAATTTTCATCAATAATTAATTTAACCACATTGAAAATACTTGTTGCGAATTCCCCCTTTCATCAGTTACTTTTATTGCCTTTAGTTCCATTTTTCCATTCGATATAAAATCTAAAACAATAAATCCTTCGTGTTGCCCAGAGAATATTGTATCATCTCCTTCCGAAAGTGATTCTTCCACATGCCCCCAAATACCAGACCCACTCACTACATAAATATTTTCATGATTACCATCTAATATCTGCAATACATGTTCATGTCCAGAAGCATACACAATTCCGCTGTATTTTGAAAGAATAGACTCCAAATCATTCTTTAACTTTTGATATTCACTGTTTGGTAAATCCTGATTAGAAACACCACTCCCTCTTACAAGTGGGTATAGTGAACCAATGATGGGTAAAGGTATCCATAATGCGTCGTTAAGATTTCTTAAAGGGAAAATATGATCTTTCCAACCAAAATATCCTCCATGGGGCCCATATGTCTTTAAGGGATGATGTGCAGCAATTACAACTTGCATATTAATCGAACTTTGTAGAATACTATCTAGAGCTGTTAAAATTGTCTCATCCGACCATTGCTCACAAAGTTTATCCAACTTTCCTGGTCGTTCATCTTTATCTTGAAACCACCATTGTGTATCAAGTACAATCAACCGAATATTGTCACTAAAATCAAATACTGTTGGGCCAGGGCAGCCATTTGAAGGAGAAAATATAACCTTATTGTAACCATAATTTAAGATAAAATTTGCTTGATTTTTTATTCTTTCCCAGCCACCTTCACTTCCTCTCTTCCAGTCGTGATTCCCAGGAATAAAAACACCATAAGCATTAGAATTCACAATCGCATCTATTTGTTCTTTAAGTCGCCGCTCATATTCTTCTCTTCCAGATTCATTTTCATTTGGTAGTCCATTAGGATAAATATTATCTCCTAAAAATACAATTAGTGTACTATCGGGATTAAACGATGCATATTTTTCAAGTGCAACTAGAACGGGCTCTTTAATATCTTTTGCAGGCTCACCAGCATCACCAATTAATATTAGGCGATGTGTAATTAAATTTAATTTAAAACTTGACTCTAAAGAGTTCCAAAAAATTGATTGCCCTTTCACAGTAAGGGCGAAAAATAAGTAGAGAGTAATCTTTAATAAGATAAATTTCATTAGTTTAGTTATTATTTATTAAAATGAATGAATGTTAGCTTTGCCTTTTTACCATTTGATTCATCAGCAAGTATCATTGTTCCGTCTTTTAAAAAAGCAATGCCTTCCGGTTGTTTATGATTTTTATCATCAATTACTTTAGCGTTGAGTACCTCACCCTCGCTATTCAATTCAACTATCACTTCAGGATTTGCAGAAATTAAAAATATGTTTCTATTTATAGGATTTATCTCAATTCCGGATGGTGAAAAATCTTTAATATCAAATTTCTTTTTTAATTCTTTTAGAGAAATTAAATACCTTGGTTTTTCAATTAAATTCATTTCAGTCAGACTAAATTCGTATACAGCTTTATATTTTGCATCTTCTTCTGAAGATTGACTCTTGCAAGCTAGCAAAAGGGAATTTATTTTTTCATCATAGCATAGTCCTTCAACATCATCTTTTGATGAAAGAGGAGTATTTATTTTTACGTAATCTACATTATCATATTTACCGGGAGTAGAAAATTTAAAGATCGTTCCTTTGCTTGTAACTAAAAATATAGAATCCTTTACAACCGCAATTCCTTCAAAATCTCTTTCAATTTCTTTTTCCCCGATTGAAAATTCTGAGACTACTTCTCCACTACGCACATCCATCTTAAATACAATTCCTTTTTCATCATTATGAGTCAATAGGTACTTGTCATCCTTAAATGCAAGCCCAGAAACTTCTTGAAGTGCCTTTGGTAGATGTATTATTCTATTATCACTATTATTTAATCCATAATAATTTAATATTGATTTATCATCAACCAGTGATGGACTGCATCTTAGAAAAATAGTAACTAATAAAACTAAATTGATGTTGTTTCCTAAGCTCATATTTATTAAAAATAATTAGAACATTTGCCCAATACTTAAGTAAAACCTAAAAGTTTCAGGTGATTTAGCAAAGTTAAGTGAAAAATTAATTGCTCGTTCGTGAATGCTCACCCAAAAACCTCCACCAAAAGATGTGTGCCACCTATTTGATGATTCGCCGCTTAGAAAAACTCTTCCTGTATCAGTAAATAAATTCATTCCAAGTTTAGAGGGAATTAAAAGATATATTTTTGCAAGATAGTATCTTAATTCAGCTGAACCCATCAATGCATAATCGCCAATATATCTATCACGCGCAAAACCCCGCAAAGTTTTTTTTCCACCGATTGATGCACCTTTGTAAAAAGGATACTCTCCCCATGCGATCTCGCTATATGCACGAAGAGCAAGCGTAAAATCGGTTATATAATGTGATGAAAAATATGTTCTTCCATCCAAAATAATCTTTCCAAAGAAATCTTTGTTGTTTAATGTTTGCGGGTAAACATCAGCATACAAATCAAAATAGTAACCTTCGAACGGTAGTTCTTTATCATCACGATTATCAAAGCGCAGTGAAGTTGAGAGGGCAAAGAAATCTAAAAAGCCCAATCCATACGGCTGCAATTCGTTTACTAGTTTATTTTCCTGCTGCAGAACAGAAATGAATTCAAGAAGCAATCCGGTATACACATCTACATTTTCAAGAACCGGAATCTTCAAATAAAATCCAGTATTGAAGTTCTGCTGATTAACATTGTAATAATTTGCTTCAAGAAGACTATCATCCCGCACCGTTTCGTTTCCAATTCCATAAAAGCGTGTGATCTCCAATCCAGTAAATTTAGCGGGTACCTTAACATTCATTCCGCCTATCAAATTGTTAAAATCACCTAAAAATTCAAATTCAGCACGCTGAGAAATTGTGGCGTAGGAGCCAGATAAATCTAGTCTTGTTGAATAAGGTTTTTGTCTGAAGTCGTAATAGTTAATTCTTCCACCAATACCAAAAATAAGTCCGTCATCCGTATTGTATTCAAAAGGAACAAGCACACCGTAATCGTGATACCTGTTTTCAATCAGAGGTTCATATCTTTCCTGCGGATCATCGGGGATTTTATATTCATCCTGATTGATATATGTACCGTTTGATTCAATAAAAGTTGTCTTCTTTCCCGAATCATAAAACTCAGTTTTCTTTTTTGCTGAAGGGAAAGGTGTGAAGCCTAAAAAATAACCATTAACTCGTGAACTATCGTGTAGTTCATCTTTTCCTTCACCGCCGTCAATAATTACACGGCAGCTTTCATTAACTTCGCCAGTAATAGTGGCAAAATCATCTCCTCCTTTTAAATGAACTCTCAATTCATCTATCACAGTATTTTTAAGTAACCGATAAAAAATCGCATCACCTTTTTTTTCACCCGTTTTCTTATTTCTTTTGAAGATAATCACCTCTGTGAATAAATCATTAACTCTTTTAACTTCAGCAAATTCGTTTTTATCACTGCAATAGACATCTACATATTTTGAAACCCAATTGTAATATTCATCGGATGCGGATCTTAGTTGATCTCTTCTTGATTTTAGTTTTGATATTAAATGCTCACCTTCAATTTTGTAGTATTCTTCAGGAAGTTGCAATACAGCTTCTTCAATTATCTCATCAGTAATTTGTTGCATCATAAAATTGGCTACTGAATCCCAAATAGGTTTATCAAGTGAACTTAAAAGCCTTCTATCGAGATGTCTTCCTTCCCAAGTCATATCCAGCATTGAAGGCATTTCGTAATCAAAATGAACTGCCGAAGTCATTGCAACAGTCTGCAAGCGTGGAAGCAAACCATCGTACAACGGAAAGGCAAAATCTCTGTCTTTTGGAATTGGTTTCCAAATTCTCTTTTTACCTACTTTATATCCAGCCCAATTCCACTGACCTGCGTGCCTATCCCTATCACCAATCAATATATCAAGCAGTCTAGCTTTTAGAAATTCAGGAGAATCAACAAACTCATCATTATCTTCTTGTAGTTCTTCAAAAAGCTTATAAGTACCAACAATTTTGTCAGCACCTGCAAAATTCAGACTTTTATCATCATAATCTTCGGGATCTTCTTCCATCGTACCAAGTATGCCTGCAAATTCATCTTTAAACTCAAGGAGATTTTCCTCATCAGGCATAAAATAAATTTTTGGTGGAGCATTTAGAATATTTAAAGCATCCATAAGTTTTGCAACAACCAAAGAAGAAGCAGGATTAGTTACACTTACCTGATCCTGCATAACATCAGCTACTATTGATTCTTGGAAATCAGGAGGCAAACTTCTTCCTACGTCTTTATCAATTGAGCGAAATTTATATTCTTTCCCATCAGCACCAAAGAATTTTAACGAACTTGTTTGAAGTCCACCACCCTTTTTGAATGGAGTCAATCCACCTGCGTAAGATTTTAAATCTAGAATAGGAACTTTGATTGGGGTTATCCATAAATTTCTCCAGTGATCACCCTTAAAAAAACGGCTAAAACTGCTTGCTTGATAGTTCCCAGCAATAACTATATTGTGATTTTCTTCAGCCGTTTCTGTGTTGTTCTGAGCAGGTAAATGATTACTAAACAAAACTAAAACAAATGGAAAAAATCTGCTGAATATTTTAGTTAACGAATTAATAAGAGAAATATTGAATTATAATTTGAAATGACTTAGATGAAAATATAAATAAGATTTAAGAAGGAAAAGTAGATCTGAATTTAATTTTGAACTAACTATTCAAAAGGTAATTTCATTCTTTTTAAGATTTCAATGTACCGTGGATCCTGATGGATATCTTTCCAGTATCTGGTTTTTATAAAATTCATCCCACCAAGTTTATTATCAACTGCAGTATTTAAAAACTCAAATACTTTATCAAAATTTTGTAAACCTGCGTAAATAATTGCTTTTTCAACATCTAATGGTAGTTCGGGAGTTTCCATTTCTTCCAGCTCCCTTAAAAATTTTTTCGCTTTTTCAATCTCACTATTTTTTGCATACAAATATCCAATCCCTGCTAAAGATTTATGCCTGAATCCAGGAATTTTAAAGACCTTTTCATATGTTTCAATAGCTTTGTCGATCTCTCCCATTTTATAATAGAGCCAACCTTTTCCACTCCATGTATCACCAAAATCAGGATCAATTTCATAGGTCTTATCATATTGCTCCATAGATTCTTCCAGCATATTTAGATTATAATAGGTAAAAGCAAGCATTGAACTAATAGGAGCATTTAATGGATCAAGCTGAAACGCAAGTTCGGCTTCTTTGAGAGCTTTTTTATTGTGGCCAAGAGTTTCCAACAGCATACTATAATATTGATGCGCGTCTGCATAATTTGGATTGATTTCTAATGCTCTCATAAAGCACTTTTCTGATCTATCCCAATCCCAATCTCCAAAATAATACACCATTGCAAGTGATACATATGCTTCTGGAATAGAATCGTCAAGTTCTAAAGCTCTCATTGCAAACTGTTTTCCTTTTGGATAGGCAACCCTGGGGGGCAAAACTCCTACTGCTCCTAAATAAACATTGCATGCCGAAAGTCCGGTGTAAGCTAAAGCGAAATCTGGCTCTAACTCAATTGCTTGTTCATAAATCTTCATTGCTTTCTGCACATGCTCAGGTGACCATTTATTCCAGTAGAACATACCCTTTAAGTACAGATTATAAACCTCAATATTATCAGTGGGGATTTTTGTAACCTGAAGTTTTGGTTTGCTGATTTCCAATGATTTTTTCATCTTATCACTTATAGATGTAGCGATTTCATCCTGAACTTCAAAAATATCCTCCAAACTCCTATCATAAGTATCTGACCATTTATGATACCCATTTTCAATATCAATTAACTGAGCAGTAATGCGGACTTTATTACCTGCTTTCCTTACACTTCCTTCTAAAATATTTTTTACACCAAGTTGCTTCCCAATTTCTCTTATATCAGCATTTCTTCCTTTGAACGCAAAAGATGAAGTTCTTGAAGTTACCATTAGCCCCTCAAGTTTTGCCAAATTATTTAGAATTTCTTCTGTTATACCATCACTAAAATAGTCATTCTCCTTATCGGCGCTCATGTTCACAAATGGAAGAACTGCAATCGAATTATCTTTTAAGGCAACCTTGCCAGCAAGTTGATTTCTTGATGGAATTGTTATCGAATCAGAATTGATTGCAAAAAGGATTAAGGGATGTTTTACATTTTTCAATTCAAACGATCCCAAAGAAATTGTATTCAGCTCTTTGTGATTTCTCAGTTCATCATTTACTTTATCAGAAATTAAAACACTGCCAGGTAGGGCTAAATTTTCTATTCGAGATGCAACATTAACTCCATCTCCATAAACACCCTCATCATCATAAACCACATCGCCGGCATGTATTCCAATTCGCAACGGTACTATTGGATCTTTATGCAACTCTTGCTGAATTTTCATACCACAGATTGACGCCTCAATTGCACTTCCAAAAACTGCTAGAGTTCCATCCCCATAATACTGCAGTATTCTACCATGATGTTCAGCTACAAGTTCATCCAATACTTTTCTATGCTTATCTCTGAGTAGTTTTGCCCGCTTTTCATCTTCCTGCATCATAGCGGTATAACCCACCATGTCGGTAAACATTATTGCTGCGAGCATTCTAATTTCTTTCATTGGAATGGAAATATAATAAATAAGTTGTGTAAATATTTATAAAATGAGATGAAAATTAAAATTCAAATCGGTTAAATACAATCTAATATAAATGGAAGGATTAAAACCAATATGAATGAAAAGGGAGGAAAAAAACAATCCTCCCTCTAAGAGTTATTTTTTCTTTGCACCGGCTTCAGCAACTGCAATTGCAGTCATATTGATAATGTCCTCTACGGTTGCACCACGCTGTAGAACGTGAATAGGTTTTCTCATTCCCATCAAAACAGGACCTATCACAGTAGCTTGACCGATGCGTGACATTAATTTATAAGCAATATTACCTGAGCTAAGATTTGGGAAAACAAGCACGTTTGCTTTTCCTTTTAGGTTGCTGAATGGGAATTCGGTTTCAACAATTTCAGGAACTACTGCAGTATCTGCCTGCATTTCACCATCTATCAATAAATCAGGACGAAGTTCTTTTACAATCTTAACCGCATTTTTAACTTTAATCGATTCAGGATGCGGGGCACTTCCAAAATTGCTGAATGACAACATTGCTATTCTTGGTGTTACATCAAATTCTTTAGCAGTATCAGCAGCAGAGATTGCAATTTCTGCAAGCTGTTCAGCAGTTGGATTTACATTTACTGAAGTATCAGCAAAAAAGAAAACATCTTGTTTTGAAAATACTATGTATAAACCTGATACTATATTAAATCCCTCTTTTAAACCGACGCATTGCAGCGCAGGACGAATTGTAATGGGGTAACTTGTTGTTAGTCCGCTGATAAGTGCGTTTGCATCTCCCCGTTCAACCATCATAGAACCAAAGTAGTTGGGTTTTTTCATTAATTCTTTCGAATCCCTGAGAGTTGCACCCTTTCTCTGCCTTTTGTTGTAAAATGCTTCAGCGTACTCAAATCTTTTTTCGCTCTTTTCAGGATCGATAATCTCAAACTCACTTTTATCGTAGTCTAATCTATCAATTGCACTTTCAATTATGTATTTATCTCCAAGCAAGACAGGATAAGCCATATTATCACCGTGAACGATGTGTGCAGCTCGAATAATTTTTTCTTCTTCACCTTCGGGATATACAACTTTTTTAGGTTGCTCAAGTGCTTTATGAATCATAACACGAATCAGTTCATTTGAAAGGCCAAGTCTTTCTTTCAGCTCCTCTTCATAGTTTTGCCAATCAACATCTGTTAATTTTGCCACACCTGTTTCAATTGCAGCCCGTGCAACTGCTGGAGCAATATACCACAAAACTCTTGGATCAAATGGTTTTGGAATGATATATTCTTTTCCAAAAGCAAAATCATCTCCTCCATAAGCTCTGATAACCATTTCAGGTACTTTCTCTTTTGCAAGCTTTGCAAGGGCTTTGGTGGCTGCCATTTTCATTTCATCGTTTATAGATGTAGCTCTAACATCAAGTGCACCTCTGAAGATAAACGGAAATCCAAGAACATTATTCACCTGATTTGGAAAATCACTTCTGCCAGTAGCCATAATTAAATCATCTCTAACTTCAACTGCTTCATCATACATAATTTCAGGATCCGGATTTGCCATTGCAAATATTATTGGGTCCTTCGCCATTCCTTTTACCATTTCTTTACTTACTACTCCACCGACAGAAAGACCGATAAAAACATCTGCTCCTTTCATTGCTTCTTCAAGTGAAGAAAATCCTTTGCTCTGTGCAAATTCTTCTTTGTATTTATTTAAATCATTTCTATCTCTTGTAATGCAGCCTTTTGTATCAAACATCCAAATATTTTCTATTTTCGCTCCTGCCATCACATAATGTTTTGAACAGGAAATTGCTGATGCACCTGCACCGTTTACAACAATTTTTACTTCATTAATTTTTTTGCCTGCTATCTCAACTGCATTAATTAATGCGGCACACGAAATTATTGCAGTTCCGTGCTGATCATCATGAAAAACAGGAATGTTCATTGTCTCTTTTAACGTTTCTTCAATCTCAAAACATTCTGGAGCTTTAATGTCTTCAAGATTTATTCCTCCAAAGGTTGGCTCTAAATCCTGCACAGTTCTGATTACTTCTTTAGGATCTTTGCTTCTAATTTCAATGTCAAATACATCAATATCGGCAAATCTTTTAAACAGAA
>JABDPB010000153.1 GCA_013042995.1 Ignavibacteriaceae bacterium
TATTCAGACTGACTTTTGGATACATTAATTATTTTGCACTCTTTGTAGTTGTGCTGGTCTCAATTGATAAACTATTTTTATAATCTTTTAAATTTCAAATGGAATTTCTAAACAATTTTGTTTTACCACAGTCAGCCGAGCATATTGAGCTACTACACTATATGCTTTTAATTCTTTTGTTTCTATTTATTCCCTTTATCAGTATAGTTTTTGGTGGAACTATTCTTTCAATTATTTACGATAAAAAAGGTAGCAAAGAAAACAGCGACTACCATTCACGTTTGGCTAAAGAAATTATTGAAATTACTACAATTAATAAAAGTGTTGGCTTCATTTTGGGAGTTGCTCCGGTTTTTACTGCTATAATTATTTACTCTCAACTATTGCACAATTCCGAAATAACAAATCTAAATTATCTTGTTTTGGCTTTATTATCTGTAACAGTTGCATTGATTTTTATTTATAGCTACAGGTATTCACTTTCATTTAATAATATTTTCACTTCAATTTCAAAAAAAGATTTATCGGACCGTATTGTTCTGGAAGATGTGAATAAACTCAGCGATGAGAGTCATAGAATTAGTAAGAAAGCAGGCATATTTGGAGTTGTTTTCTTATTTATTGGATTGTGGTTCTTTGTCACTGCTATAACTATCCCATCGGTATATACTAATTGGAATGCTGATAGTTTTATTGTTGGAATGTTTTCGTGGGATGTAGTATCCCGATTTATTTTTTATTTATTCTTCGCTCTCACTCTTACAGGTGGAATGATTCTTTTTACTTTTCTAGAGGATGAAAAAAAGAAAAGAATTAAAGATGAGGAATACTCATTATTCGTAAAACAAAAAATAATCAGGGTGACTTTTTACAATGCAGTTTTTATCCCATTATTTTTATTAATTATCTTATTTGGTATGCCTGAGAATTCACTTACAGGCACGGTGTTTACATATTCTATTTTTTCTTTAATCTTGCTGTTTTTCGGATATCACTTTCTTTATCTACTAACCAAGCAAATAAAAGGAACTACTGCTGCACTCTTATTTTTTGCCCTGATTTTCTCCATCGCTGCTTTTATCATTAGTGATCAAAAAGCAATGATGACCTCTACAAAATTCCACAGTGCTATCTTAAGTGCTGAATTTGATAACTATTTTGCGGAACTTAAAGGCGAAGGAATAATTATCGAGATCAATGCAGCTGAACTTTATGAGGTGAGGTGCGCATCTTGCCATAAATGGGATCAAAAGCTGGTAGGACCTGCACATAATGATGTGCTTCCCAAATATTTAGGTAATGAGGCTCAACTTGTCGCGTTTATTCGCAATCCTGTAAAGATAGATCCTGAATATCCCCCAATGCCAAATCCGGGCTTAAAACCTAATGAAGCAGATGCGGTTGCCAAATATTTACTCGAAACTTACGAATCCAGAAAATAATTCTTGAACTACTCGAAAATTTTACCATATCAAAATCAGGGGAAAATTGTAAATTGAATTCTACTCCTGATATATTTAAGTTCATAACAATTTTAAATTCCAAAAAATAGAGGACAAAATGAAATTAATTAGCCACATTGTTTTTACGATCTTGTTTTTTGCTTTCTCAGCTTCTTCATTTGCGCAATTAGATACTGTGATTTATCAAACTTCTGTAGGCAGTGTTAGTAGTGGTGCAATGCAAAATACAGATAACTTTGGAGATGAGTTTATTCCACCATCAAATGGAGAGTATCAGGTAATAGAGACTCCACAGAGAATTATTCCCCCTGATTATTACGGAGAAATGCCCGTTGTTGATGAATCCTTAAATCCTGAGACAATTTATATTGAAGATACAGGAGTATCAGATAATCCAAGCGGAAACGGTGGACAAACGATTTTTCTTAATAGCTTTAAAGGATATGATGCTACTAATGCCATTCCACCTGATCCAACGATGGCGGCAGGTCCAAATCACATAGTAGCATGCGTTAATGGATTTCCTTCCTTTTTCAGAATTTTTGACAAGCAGGGTAACATACTAAAAACCATTAGTGCTGCTGCATGGTGGGGTCCGGTTTCACCCGATGAATCTGGAGATCCCCAGGTACTTTATGATCACTTTGCAGATCGATGGGTTCTTGTTTGGATGCAGGTTAATACAGGAAATCAGACTGCAGCAAATCTACTTGCTTACTCAGATGATAGCGATCCCCTGGGTGTCTGGTATGTTTACAGATTAGATACAAAAAAGCACGGCACAATACAAACTAATACCTGGGGAGATTATCCTCAGATTGGCTTTGATGATGAAGCAATTTATATAATGACTAGAATTTTTGGGTTTTCATCTGGATTTTTTGGTTCCAAAATAAGGGTTATTTCTAAAAGCGAACTATATTCCAGCAATGGTGGATCAGTAACATGGAGAGATTTCTGGAATATTGGAATCCCAAGCATTCCTGGTAACCCTACCAGACCAGATGTTATCCATCCGACATTTAGTTACACAGCCGGGCAGGGTGGATATTTCTTCTGGGCAAACGGTGGAGGTTGGAATTCATATTATCTGTACAGAGTATTAAATCCTCTTTCATCCGCGCCTACAATTAAGGGTAAAATAATAGTTTCTTCTTATAGTCAGGCTCCGAACGCTGGTCAGTTAGGTGGTGGAACACCTTTAGAGTCCGGTGGAAGTACATGCAGAACTGCACCAATTGTAAGGGATGGAAAGTTATATATGACACATTCAGTTCGAAATTCAGTCTATCCTACAAATGCCAGCAATAGGTACACCATTGTTGATCTGGCAACTTACGGAATACTTGAACAAGCTGAACTGGGTGCACAGGGATATTATTATATCTATCCAAGCATTGCCGTTGATGATAACGAAAATATCGCAGTTACTTTTAGCCGATCGGCTGATACTGAATATGTTGGTGCTTATTATTCAACCAAACATGTAGGTGATCCTCCGGGTTTAAGTCCTAGTCAATCTTTTGCCGAAGGGCAGGGAAACTATAATAACGTTGCAAGCGGTAGAAATCGATGGGGAGATTATATGGCCGCTTATCTTGATCCTTCAAATAATTTTGATGTTTGGATGCACACAGAGTATGCCGCGGGAACAAACACCTGGGGTACGTATATTGCCCAAATAAGAATGGCACCTTACAGCGGTGTTTACACATTTGGCAGTCCCTTAAATATTGATTTTGGCGATACAGAAGTTGGAAATACGAGCAATACTTTTTCGGCAATTGTTTCTAACTATGGTGATGCGGATTTAACTATTTCTGCAGTTCCATCATCTGCAGGAGATTTTAATCTACTAACCAATATCAGCTTGCCATACACAATTGTTCCTTATGATTCGCTCATGCTAGAATTTAATTTTACACCATCCGGGCTTGGAATGGTATCAGAGAATTTCAATTTTACCAGTAACGATCCCGGTTTTAACGGATTTGACTTTACTGGAAACGGTTATAAAATTTATCAAGCTTTGGATCAAACATTTTACGCATCATCCGGAACTGAAAACAGTGGAAATATTTTAACAGTTGATGAAAATTCCGGAGCTGGTACAAATATAGGTGTTTCGCTTTTTGATGAAATAAAAAGCTTATCAGTTAATCCGAAAACCGGAGTGTTATTCGGTTTAGTGACTGATAATACATCTTCAGAATTAGTTAGAGTTAATGCTGCTGCAGGCGATTCGTACTTGTTGCACACAATTAACATTCCCACTTTAAATAGTATGGCATTTGATACTTCGGGAACGCTTTATGTTGTAACACTTAATGGAGAATTTCATACTATTGATTTAGTAACAGGTAATACAAATCTTGTTGTCGATGCAGAAGGATCGTATAACGCAATTACATTTCATCCCGTATTAAATGATCTATGGGCAACGACACGTTCCATAGTAGTGAATAAAGATTTAA
Source organism: Ignavibacteriaceae bacterium (assembly GCA_013042995.1). Taxonomy (GTDB): domain Bacteria; phylum Bacteroidota; class Ignavibacteria; order Ignavibacteriales; family Ignavibacteriaceae; genus IGN2. The sequence goes on from JABDPB010000153.1 coordinate 3,938, forward strand.
TTTTTAAAGTGAATCTCTCAACCGGCGATACTACTAAGATTGGAAATACTGGATTGGGTAAATTAACCAACTCAATTGCTTTCGATGACAATTTAGATTTGTATGGAATAATTGGCGCTCAAAGTGATGTAGCTGATTTTATCAGCATTGATATCTCTTCGGGAGCCGGTACTATTGTAGGTTCTGTTGGATTTAAGAGCATATTTGGTCTTGCTTTTTCAGAATCAGGAGTTACAAGTGTTGAAGATGACGGAAACAGTTCCGTACCTTCTGATTATGCTCTTAGACAAAACTATCCTAATCCATTTAATCCATCAACAATAATTAATTTTGTTTTACCCGAAAAGTCCTTTGTTGATTTAAGAGTTTATAATATTCTGGGTAAAGAAGTTAAAACTTTAGTATTAGAAGAAAAGCCGACAGGAAACCATGAAGTGCAATTTAATGCTAGTAATTTACCGAGTGGTGTTTATTTATATAAATTAAAAGCTGGTAAATTTTCTGAAACTAAAAAGATGATTTTAGTAAAGTAACTTTCATTTAATTTGGTTTTATTTTAATCCCTCTGAGTTGTATCTTAGAGGGATTTTTTTCACTCTTTAATATTTTTTCACAAATAAAAAGGTATCCCTCATGGCACCTTTCAGCTACAAATTCCCGTTTATATTTTTTACAATATTTTATCTTATTGCAGTGAGCCTTACTGCGCAGCAAAATCCAAATTTTGATAACACCCTTGGATTAGAGATACCTGAGTCAATACCTTCAAATGCGCCTTTGGGCAGAGAAGTTATGGTTGATGAAGAAGGATTTGAGAATTTCCAGGTGGGTGTTGATTTTGCCGAACCTCACATATCAATGAATCCCATGAATCCCACAGAGTACTTTAACGCGTTTAATACTAATGCAACCCATTATACGTACAATGGATATGAGTGGTTTTCGCAAACTCCAAATTTTGGCGCAGTTATGCGTGGAGATCCTGTAACTGCTTACGATAGTCTTGGTAATTTATATTACGAAAATATGTTCGGTTCAGGCAATATTGAAGGCTGTAAAGTAATTGTTTCTACCGATAATGGTGCTACATGGTCGGCCTCGGTTACTGCCATTACAGGTGTTGATAAAAACTGGATTGCAGCAGACCAAACAAGCGGACCATATGCAAATTATGTTTATTCAACTATGACCGCTGGCGGTGGACAAGGCAGGTTTACGCGCAGTACGGATTTTGGTGTGACCTGGCAAAACACCTTTAATGCAAATACTCAAACATTACCTGGAATGATGGTAGCTGTTGGGGCAGATGTAATTGGAGGTGATGTACCGGGAGGTGTTGTGTACGTGGTTACAAATTCTGGAGCCACTGTTACACCTACTTATACATTCTATGCATCGACAAACGGTGGAAGTACATTTGTATTAAAATCTCAGCAGTTTTTTGCCAATTTTGTTGGTACCTTGGTTAACGGCAGGCACTCGGTTGAAAATATGAGAACCAGACCGTATCCGTTTATTACTGCTGATAATAGTTATGGAACACATCGTGGAAGGCTTTATCTTGTTTACGCTTCCAATACTCCAATTGGAAACGGTAATAAACCGGATATATTTTGTCGTTATTCTACCGATCAGGGTGTTACCTGGTCATCAGCAGTTGTAATAAATGATGATCCTAATACTACGAATAATCACCAATGGCATCCATCTATCTGGTGCGATAAAGAGACAGGTAGGCTTTATGCTAAATGGTTTGATACAAGAAACACTCCAACCAGTGACAGTGCTGAAGTATATGCTTCTTATTCAGATGACGGTGGTGTTACGTGGGCAGTAAATCAAAATTTATCTACTTCTAAATTTAGAATTAATTGCTCGACTTGCGGTGGTGGTGGTACGCCACGTTACCAGGGAGATTATGATGCAATCACTTCAAATGAAATAACATCAATGGCAGTCTGGTCGGATTTTCGTTTTGGCAGCTTTGGTAGTTTTGTTGCATATTTTCCTGATTTCGCTATGACTATTGATGAAACAGCTGATACACTTAGACCAATTGATACACTCGATGTTTTAGTTAACGTTCCAGCAGTAAAACTTTACGATAAAACCGTTGAGATTTCTGCAGAATCAATACCTTCAGGAAACTTTACTTTTGAATATCCGGGAGGTAATACGATCAGTTCGTTCCCCGGTTCTGTTATGTTAAGAATAATCTCTAACAATGCAGCACCAGATAATTATACGATAAGAGTTGCAGGCAAAGGTCCAAATGGAACACCTGTTCACGTCAGAGACGTGGATCTGCTTGTTACAAATCCAACTACAACTGTTGTACAACCAAATGGAGGAGAGGTTCTGTATGTTGGGACAGCTTATCCAATTAAATTTGAAAAAATATTTATTGAGACAATTAAATTAGAATTCTCAAACGATGGAGGTAGCAGTTGGACTGACATTGGCACAACAGCTAATGAAGATGAATTTATATGGATTGTACCGAACAATATTTCTTCTACTTGTCTGATACGTGTTTCAGATAACAACAACTCTTCAGTTTTTGATGTTAGTGATGCTGAATTTTCTATTGAAGAAGGTCCGCTTCCAAACTGGATATTGCAAACAACAGGATTAGATTCATCAATTATCTCAATTGATATAGTTGATACACTAGTTGCTTATGCCGGCACTAAAAACAGTAAAGTAATCAAAACAACTGATGGTGGAATTACTTGGGATGTTTCGTTTGCAAATCAAGATGGAGATGTTACAAGTGTATTTGCAGTGAGTAATCAGAAAGCTTATATAATTGTAAACTCTCCAACCTTCACGCGTATTCGTAGAACACTATCTTTTGGTGCAAGCTGGGGAACTGTTTACGAAGATACTTCTCCTGATGCACGGCTTAATGCAATTCATATGTTTGATGAAGATAAAGGATTTGCTGTGGGAAATCCGGTTGGAGGACAATGGGTACTCTTAAAAACATCAGATGGGGGTGCAAACTGGACTTCTGCAGGCACACTTGCGCAAAATGGATCTGAAACTGGATTTATAAATTCTATGGATTGGGCAGATGATCAGACTGGCTGGTTTGGAACAAATGATGGAACAATTTACAAAACAACAGATGGCGGAAGCACATGGCAATCAAGTACAACCACATTTACAAATGTCGTAACTGTTTCATTTACCGATGATCAAAATGGAATTGCAAGCGGTGATGCAACAGATAGAACAACTGACGGTGGGATGACCTGGACTGCTGCTCCTGATCAGATCAGTGGAACTGTTGTTGCTGGTTCTTCTGTTAAAGGTGTTAATGGAAGATGGTATTTTGTTTTTGGAAACGAAGTGTTAAAAACCCAAAACCAGGGTGATAACTTTTCAATGGATTATTCGCAAGCAAATACGTTTAATGGAATTGATGTTGAGCTGATTCAAATTGATGACAATTTCTGGGTTACGGGATATGCAGTTGGAGAGATGGGAACGATTGCAAAGTATGTTGAACTCTTGCTTGCAACTGATGTGGAAGAACAGGAAATTTCAATTCCAGAGTCTTATACACTTAAACAAAATTATCCTAATCCGTTTAATCCGTCAACAACAATTGAGTTCTCATTACCTGCAGCTTCTGATGTAAAATTATCAGTATTCAATATTTTGGGACAACAAGTTGCTACACTATTGAACGAACAAAGGGGTGCAGGAAATCACAGTGTAGTTTGGAACGCTACAGATGATTATGGAACAAAACTCAGTAGCGGAATTTACTTTTACAAGCTTAATGCTTTTGGAATAGATGGAAATGAATATGCAGATATTAGAAAGATGGTATTACTGAAGTAATTTTAATTCAGAAATATTGAACTAGATTAGCCCCGAGTCCATCGGGGCTTTTTTATTATAGCACCATTTCTATGGTTCATTTCTTAAAATGATTTTCATTAAATTGCAGCTTATTCGGCATTAAATACACGGTCGTACAATGAAAAACATATTTACTATTCTTCTTTTAGCAGTATTTTTTTCTTTTCAATCTTATTCCCAACTAGATTCAGTTTATTACCAAGGTCCATCAACCAATGGTGTTAGCAGTGGAGGGATGCAAAACACTGATTTCTTTACAGATGAAATGCCATTTTATGGTGGAAATCAATTTAAAATCATTCCTCCGATTGAAAGAATACCAGATAAGTATGGTGATATGATTCATGGTTCTAGTGGCACACAAAAACCTGAATTAATTTACATTGAAGACTCAAATTCTGATCTAAAAGAGTACGGTACAGATGATTTTCCTGTACTGTTAAATAGTTTTAATGGCATTCCTATGACAAATTTTATACCCCCTGATCCGGTAATTGCTGCTGGTCCAAACCACATAATAATTTGTGCAAACAGTCTCTTTTGGATAATGGATAAAGAAGGTAACGTGCTGAAGAATATTCCTGCTGCTGCCTGGTGGGCACCTGCGTGGCCAGATGAAAACGGTGATCCACAAGTAATTTATGATTTTTACGAGCAGAGGTGGGTTCTTGTTTGGATGCAGGTAAACAGCGGTGCACAAACTGCAGGAAATTTAATAGCGTATTCTGATGATGAGAATCCATTAGGCGTTTGGTATATGTACAGACTCAATACAAAAATGCACGGTACAGTAGCATCAAATACATGGGGAGATTATCCGCATATCGGTTTTGATGAAGAAGCGATTTATATAATGACGCGATGCATAGATTTTTCAGGTCAAGGGCATCAGTACAACAAGATAAGAATAATTGACAAATCAGAACTTTACTCAAGCAATGGTGGGGCACTTACTTATACTGATATTTGGGATATTCGCAAACCGGGTGAAGGATCCACTGCTCCTGTTTTAGACTGTATTCATCCGGGAGTATCCTATACCGTAGGAAGTGGTGCATGGTTTTACTGGGCTAGAGGAATATATGGCGGCAATCCTGTGAGTGCAGACTTTTATGCGATTTATACAATTGACAAACCTTTGACTGCTCCAAACCTCAAAGGAAAAGTCCTTCCGGTTCAAACTTATACATCGCCGCCACTTGCTAATCAGCTAGGCGGAGGCTTAGGACTTGAAACCATTGGATGGATTACCAGCAGACCGGTTATAAGAGACGGATTTCTTTATGCGGCGCATGATATTCAGAATTCTCAACATCCAAACTATTCCTCAATTAAATATATGAAGATAGATTTGAGCACTGTTACAATGGTTGAAAATGTTGAATATGGAAGAGAGGGTTATTTTTATCTTTTCCCTGCACTAATGGTTGATAAAGATCATAACGTAGCAATTACTTTTAGCCGATCTGCTGATACTGAATATATCGGATCGTACTATTCAACTCGTTATGCAAACGATCCGCCTGGATTGCGTACAAGTACATCACTGGCAGAGGGAAAAGGCAATTATGTGGTCACATACAGCGGTACAATAAACAGGTGGGGGGATTATTTTGGAATTTATTTAGATCCGGAGACCGATTCGGATTTTTGGATGATAAGCGAGTATGCATCTTTTACAAACACTTGGGGAACTTATGTAGGTCACGTTAGAATGGTTCCTTTTAGCGGTGTTTATGCTTTTTCAAATCCTGATTCAATAAATTTTGGGAATATCGAAGTTGGTACCGAGAGCCAACAGACAACACTATTTTTATCAAATTATGGTGATGTTGATTTAGCTATTACTGTTTTACCACCATCTTTTGAAGATTTTTATTTAGAAACAAATATAAGCGTACCTTATAGCCTTGAACCTTACGATTCAATAGAGCTAAAATTTTCTTTTGAACCAACTCAACCTGGAGATGCACTTGTTAACTATCCAATTTCAACTAATGACCCGAATTTTGAAGGATATATATTAGCAGGAAATGGTTACAACATTTACCCAGCGTTATCAAAAGTTTTTTATGCTTCATCTGGAGAGCAAAATAACGGCAGCATATTAACTATTAATAAGTCAACAGGAGCAGGAACGACTGTTGGAGCATCGTTATTCAATGCAATTAAAAGTATTGCCATCGATCAAGAGTCAGGGATTATGTATGGACTCTCAGCCGGAACAACTTCTTCCGAATTAGTACGAATTAATTCCCAAATGGGAGATGCCTATCTACTTTATACATTAAATATTCCAAATTTAAGCTGCATTGCATTTGATTTGACTAGAACGTTACACGCTGCAACTAAAAATGGAGAAATTTATGCGATTGATATCGCAACTGGTAACACAAGTTTTTTAAATGATGCTTTAGGCTCTTATTCATCGATTGTATTTCATCCTTTAACAAATGAACTCTGGGCAACATCTCGCTCTCTATTACCTCCAAACAATGATCTTATCTTTAAAGTGAATCTTTCAAACGGTGATACTACTATTGTTGGGCATACAGGTTTGGGCAAAATAACAAATTCTGTCGCTTTTGATGAAAATGGCAATCTATTTGGAGTGATCGGGACATCAAATGAAACAAATGATTTTATTTCAATCAACACGTCTACAGGGGAAGGTACGATTATAGGCCCAACTGGTTTTAAGCACATTCTTGGATTAGCCGTGGCAGAATTGGATGCAAGTTCTGTTAATAATAATGAGAATAAAACAGTGCCAGATGAGTTTGCTCTTTACCAAAACTATCCAAACCCATTTAATCCATCTACAAAAATTAAGTTCACAATTCCAACTGTGGGATCTTCAGTAATGAACTTTGTTCTATTAAAAGTTTACGACGTAATTGGAAATGAAATTACAACACTCGTAAATGAGGAAAAATCTCCCGGATACTACGAAGTTCAATTTGATGCATCATCATTACCGAGCGGAATTTATTTTTATAATTTAACTTCCGGCAGTTTTTCTGAAACTAAAAAAATGTTATTAATTAAATAATAAAACAATAATTATAGAGATTTAGAGTGAAAAAATTATTATTAATATTACCTTTTATTTTTACAATTATATCTTTCTACTTTTTCAATTCGGTAGATTACTCAAATAATACATATTCGAGCCAATATTTTTTATTAGATAAAATTAATGGTGAGAGAGATTTGCGTCCTTACGAATGGGAATATTTAAAGCGAACATTTCCATATTTAGATGCAAACCCGCGTGCGTATCTTGATGCTATTGAACAGGCACATTTTTTAAAAAAAGAAACAGAAAAACTACGTCTTTCAAAGGGACAGTCTGCTGTTCAGTGGGAATTTATCGGTCCAGTAAATGTTGGTGGCAGAGTTGTTGACCTCGAATTCAATCCACAAAATTCAAATATAGTCTATGCTGGTTTTGCAACGGGTGGTGTATTTAAATCAACCGACATGGGTGCAAACTGGTTTCCAGTTTTTGATGACCAAGCAGTACTTACTGTTGGTGATATTGCGATTGACCCAGTTAATTCCGATATAATCTATGTGGGCACTGGCGAGCCAAATGGAGGACACAATAATTTTCCTGGTGGCGGTGTATTTAAATCTACTGATGCAGGAGCAAGCTGGAATTATTTAGGATTATTTGAAACAGTCAGCATAGGGAGAATAATTGTTCACCCTAATAATACTAACATTGTGTATTTAGCTGCGGTTGGATCGTACTTTTCTCCAAATCCTGAAAGAGGATTATATAAATCAACAGATGGTGGAACGACCTGGAATCAATCTTTATTTGTTTCCGATTCCACAGGAGCAATTGATATAATTATGGATCCTTCCAATCCAGATAATATGATGGTAGCAATGTGGGAAAGAGTACGTAGACCAACCAGCTCACACCTTTATGGTCCATCCAGTGGAAATTATAAATCCACAGATGGTGGAAATAATTGGAGTTTTATTCCCTCATCCGCAGGTTTGCCGAATCCAAATAATCAAAATGTAGGAAGAATTGGGCTAGCAATCAGTCCAAGCAATCCGCAAATTGTTTATTCACTCTTTACAAATGGTTCTCAAATAATCAGTCTTTTTAAAACAGAAGATTTTGGCAATAGTTGGACAGATGTTGATCCAGATGATGAACTGGATAATGGTGCTGCAGGATTTAGCTGGTATTTTGGGCAAGTTCGCGTTCATCCTACAGACCCGGATATAGTTTATGTAATGGATGTTGCATTTATGAGATCAACAAATGGTGGAAACTCCTGGCCGATAATATATGGTTATAACGGACCAGGGCAACTGCATGTTGATCATCACGCTTTAGCATTTAATCCAACTGATCCATCATTTATTATAAATGGAAATGACGGTGGAATAAATATTTCCACTGATGGTGGAGTGGTCTGGTCAAATCCTGCTCAGATTCCTGCGACTCAGTTTTACGAAATTGGTTTAGATGCAAATAACTCGCTTGCATATTACGGTGGGACACAGGATAATGGAACAAACCGTACACTAGATGGTGGACTTGATAATTGGCAGCGCATTTATGGTGGTGATGGTTTTTATGTTTTAGTTGATTTTATAAATTCTGATATAATTTATGCTGAATCCCAATTTGGAAACCTTGGAAAATCTACAAACGGTGGTAATAGTTTTTTCGATGCAACAAACGGAATCAATTCTAATGAACCAACTAATTGGGATACACCTGTTATTATGGATCCCAATAACAGTTCTGTTCTCTATTATGGAACTAATTATTTATACAGAACAACAAATGGTGCTGCGAACTGGAGTAAAGTAAGTCCTGAGTTAACAGATTATTCAGGTGGAAGATTAGGTACAATTACAACAATAGCCGTTGCGCCTTCAAACTCAAATGTTATTTATGTGGGAACCGATGATTCGCATATTTGGGTTTCTGATGATAATGCTGCTAACTGGACAGAAATTTCAAATGGACTTCCGATAAGATGGGTTACCCGAGTTGCAGTTGATCCGACAAACGAAAATATAGTTTATGCAACTTTTAACGGTTTAAAGTGGAAAGATCCACAGCCGCACGTTTTTAGAAGTACAAATAAAGGAACAACCTGGACTGATATTAGCAGCAACCTGCCAGATGCCCCGGTAAATGCTTTTGTAGTTGATAACCTTTATCCTGAAAGATTGTATTTAGGAAATGATGTGGGGATGTATTTTAGTTATAACTCAGGGCAAAGCTGGTATGTTCTTGGAGAGGGATTACCTGTATTGCCCGTTGGAGATATTGAAATCCATCCAGCAACAAATGAATTAGTTGCAGGTACTTACGGAAGATCTATGTATAAAATTGATTTGGATTCAGTGTCTGGAGTGGAGAATGAGGGTATATCTATTGCGGACAATTTCGTACTTGAGCAAAATTACCCAAATCCTTTTAATCCAACTACCACTATTGAGTATACAATAAGCAATAGCCAATTTGTTAGTTTAAAGGTATATGATGTTTTAGGAAATGAAATCACAACACTTGTGAATGAAGTAAAAAGTACAGGTACTTATGAGGTTACTTTCAAAGCAGATGGTCTACCAAGTGGTACTTATTTCTATCAGTTAAAAGCTGGTCCATTTTCAGAAACAAAAAAGATGATCTTGATAAAATAGTAAGATTTGAAAAGTATAAAGTAAGCCCCGATCAGAAAGGATTGATCGGGGCTTTTTTTATTAATTTAACCGTCAATCATTTATTGCTTGATTTTGTTTTAAGTATGTGTGAATTTTTATTCATAAAAAAAATGAGGTTTGCGATGAAATCATATTTACTTTTCTTAATATTTCTTTTTCTTTCCAACTTAAATTTACTTGCCCAAGATACTCTTCACGTTCCGAATCAATATTCTACAATACAATCTGCAATAAATTCATCAAATAATGGAGATATAGTTCTTGTTGATGATGGAACTTACTATGAAAACATCAACTTCAGTGGAAAAGCAATAACAGTTGCAAGTAATTTTATTGTGGATGCAGATACAAATCACATTTACAATACTGTTATTAATGGAAGCCAGCATATCAATCCTGATAGTGGTACAGTTGTCTATTTTGTATCGGGTGAAGATACAACATCAGTATTAACCGGTTTCACAATTACAGGTGGAACAGGAACTTTGTATATTGTACCCGGTGAGGAAACAGACAGAATTGCTGGTGGTATTGGTATCGAAAATTCAGGAGCAAAAATAAGTTACAACAGAATTATTGGTAACAGCGCCGAGATGAATACTGTTGGAACAGATGTAAGGGTAGCTGCGGGAGGTGGAATCGGTGCTGTGTCAGTTGATAATAGGAATTTAATAATTGAACATAATATTATTGACAGCAACTTTGTTTCATCAATCAGTAGGGCATTTGGTGGCGGAATTGCTATTATTGAAAATACACCGGGCGTTTACAATGTATTAATTAGCAACAACACGATTAGAAACAACGAAGTCATTTCTACTGGTTTAGATGAACTTGCTGTGGCTTCAAGTGGGGGCATATTAACAATTTTGGCAAGGGTAAAAATCATTAACAATAATGTTCTTAATAATACTATAGATGCTGTAAACCTATGCATAGGGGCAGGAATAACTGTGGCAGAAACAACTGCAGACGAAGTAAGCATGGTCAATAACAACGTGATAACAAATAATATTTTTCAAAATGGTTTATGTCTTGGTGGAGGAATTCATTTTTCACTTGCTTATGGTGTTGATGCCTCATCTAATGTAATTAAAAATAATGATGCAACTTATGGTGGTGGTTTATTTTTAGATGTATCCATCCCTTATCTTAGTAGAAATTTGATTGCAGGAAACACGGCTGTTGAATCGGGCGGCGGAATTTTAGTTGATTATTCTGCAATTCTTGAAGAGCAATACAGAAATTTTAATAAAGAAAGTGGACTTGGCTGGACCTCAAGTTTCTTTTTATCACGCAACTACATCGCCGTCAAAATTGAACAAATTAATGGTGTATTCAATTCTGAAAGAATAAAAAGAGAAGTTGAATCTTCGGGACGTGTTGTTGAAATGGTAAACAACACTATAGCAAACAACTCAAATGCGGGAACGCTTGGTGGATCAGGAATATCAACAATTAGTTCTACAGTTAAAATATTAAACTCAATTATCTGGGGAAATTTACCGCCGACTAATCCGCAAATTGATGGCGGGGCATTTGTAAATTATTCAAATGTTGAAGGTGGGTTTACTGGTACGGGCAATTTAGATATTGATCCAATGTTTATTGATCAAGTAAATTATTATTTAAATTCGCCTAACTCACCGTGTATTGATGCAGGAAATCCTGATTCAATTTATAACGATCCGGAAGATCCGTTAAGCCCTGGTAATGCACTTTTTCCTGCACTTGGAACACTAAGAAATGATATGGGTGCATACGGCGGTAACGATTCAATGAATAATTCAGCAGAACTTTTAGGTCCGCTTTTCAGAGCTTTTGTTGAAAGAGTGAACTCTGTTCCAAACAATCAGAAGCAAGCAATAATTGATAGCTTTATGAATGCGGCACCATCATTTCCATTTATAGAAGAAGAACAAATTGTCTATTATATTTATCAGGGAACAACAAGCAGCGTAACAGTTCCCGGAGATGCGAATGGATGGAATCAAAATGCTTTTCCGATGACACAGTTGGACGGAACACTCTTTTGGTACAGAGAGGCAGTCTTTGAATCGGATGCAAGACTAGATTATAAATTTGTTTTGAATGGAGCAAGCTGGATACTCGATCCCTTAAATCCAAACCAGGTAAGCGGGGGATTCGGACCAAACTCTGAATTAGCAATGCCCGATTATGTTCAACCGCCGGAGATAGAATACTATCCAAATATTCCACACGGAACTCTACATACCTTTTCATTTACTAGTACGGTTCTTGCTAACACTCGAACAATAAAAGTTTACACCCCGCCGGGATATGATGCACATCCAAATTATGAATATCCGGTTATGCTTTTTCACGATGGACTCGAATATACAACTCTCGGTAGCGCACCTAATATAATTGACTATTTAATTTCAGAAGGCAGAATGAATCCCATACTTGCTGTGTTCGTTCCTCCTGTGAACAGGGATGATGAATATGCTTTCAATCAAACGCAATTGTTTGAAAACTTTATAGTAAACGAGTTAATGCCCCATGTTGACTCAACTTATAGAACTTATACTCAACCTGAATATCGTGCTATGGCTGGACTATCATTTGGCGGACTAATTACGACCCAGATTTGTTATAACAATCCTCAAAGTTTTGGACTTTCTGCTCCATACTCGCCGTCGTACTGGGTAAAAAACAGGCAGGTGTTTAATTCAGTCTTGAATGGAAATCTTGAAGAGATTGATTGGTATTTGGATTGGGGGACTTATGAACCGGGGATTATGACAACAGCTCGTTTGTTTAAAGATGGATTAACAACAAAAGGATACGATCTCGTTTGGAACGAATGGCACGAAGGACATAGCTGGGGCAGCTGGCGAGCACATCTGGATAATGCACTTGAATATTTCTTTCCCAAAACTGTTGGTGTTGCAGGTGAAGAAGAAATTCCTGCGACATATAGTTTAGCCCAAAACTATCCTAATCCATTTAATCCAAGCACAGTGATTGAGCTTTCATTACCACAAGCAGAAAATGTTAAATTGATAATTTACAACTTGCTTGGTGAACAGGTTGAAGTTTTAGTAAATGATTATCAGCAGGCAGGAAAGTATAAATTTGGGTTTGATGCAAGTAGTCTTTCAAGTGGAATTTATTTTTATAGTTTAACTGCAGGTAGTTTTTCAGAAACTAAAAAGATGATAGTCTTAAAATAAGTTATTTGTTTTCTTTACAATTTAACAAAAGCCTCTATTTACTTAGAGGCTTGTTTATTCAACTGCATCAAAATTACTTTTCTAAAGTTTATATTTAAAGTGTTCATTTCAAATATTATTTGAAGATTACCAATCTTACAGGAGAGCAAAATGCCTACAACAAAAGAAAATTTAAGCGATGCCTTTGCTGGTGAAAGTCAGGCAAACCAAAAATACCGTGCTTTTGCTAAGAGCGCTGAAAAAGAAGGATATCCGAATATCGCTAAATTATTTCGTACTACTGCAGAAGCAGAAAGAATTCATGCAGAAGGACATTTAAAAGCATTGGATTCAATTGGAAACACAATTGAAAATTTAAAGGCTGCGATTGCAGGAGAAACTTATGAAACAGATGAAATGTATCCTCCGATGCTAAAACAAGCTGAAGAAGATGATCATAAAGCAAAGCGAATGTTTAAATACGCACTGGATGTGGAAGCAGTTCATGCACAATTATATACACTTGCACTGGAAGCAGCCGAGCGCGGTGAAGATCTTGCTGAAGCAGAATTTTATCTTTGCCCGGTTTGCGGACATATAGAATTTGGAAAGCCAGTGGAAAAATGTCCGGTTTGCGGAACTAAAGGGGGGAAATACGTTCAAATATAGGCTTTATTAAAAGGAAAAAATCGGTTCAATAGTTGCAGGATAGCACTCAGATTATTTATAAATTTTCTATTTGTTTAATGAGGATATGATCATGAAAAGATTGATTCAAATTCTTGCGGACATTTCAATTGGAATCTATTTTATCTGGGTAGCGGTTCAATTGTGCTTACTGATTTATTTTGAAAACACTCTAATCCATAAACAAAATTTTTGGCCTTTCAGACCTCTTCAATTTGAGCAGATTCAACAAGCAGCGGATGGAACAATGATTACAATAAACCGGATACCAATTTCTTCTTATGATGTAACAGAATTTATATTCTACATTCTATTTCCACTTGTTCTAGCTTTTGCAATAATGTTTATCATAAGAAAGAAGTCTAAAAAGAAAATTTATTCCAATGCATAAATAGCTTGCTCAACTGTTACTCTGATCTAATTTTAAATTACTTCATCTAAACTGTAAAATCTTGTGGTAATTTTATAGACTGCTTATTTATTAAAGTTGTTGGTTTGTTCAGCAAATTAATTTCAAATTAATTCTGTAATACTTCTCTAGTCCTTAATGATAGATTTGAGAGCAGAATACAACACATTCCGGAACATACAAACCTTATTCATTCTTCCTTTGCTTATCCCGTCTTGCATTATAATAATTCTAAAACTGAAGCTGTTTTGCATTCAATTTCAGTAGGCATTAATAATTGCTGTATAAAAACAGTTAATAAATTGTCAGCAGAAAAATGAAAAATGCGACATAAGTGCAAGCTTTTGGGACATAAGTGATAGTTACTGCACCTTAAAATGTATTTTATTTGTAATGTCAGCAAGTAGCAATTTTTCAAAAAAAAGTCGGAGGGACTATGAAAATCTTGTATTTACTTATTCTTCTTTTCTTGCTTGCCTTACAGTATTCTCACCCGCAGGTCACAATTCATGTTCCAGGGGACTATCCTACCATTCAAGAGGCTATAGATTCTGCAAGTAATGGAGATATAGTTCTTGTTGCAGAGGGTACATATTACGAGAACATAGATTACAATGGTAAGGCTATTACAGTTGCAAGTCATTTCTTTGTTGATGGTAATGAAGATCATATTGAGAATACAATTATTGATGGTTCACAGCCTTCAAATCCAGTAATTGCCTCTGTGGTTGCATTTAAGCTAGGTGAGGATACAACATCAGTACTTTGTGGATTTACAATTACAGGAGGAGAAGGAGCTCTGGCATACGGATTTCGGATGGGCGGAGGAATATTTATAGATCAAGCTTCTCCGAAAATATTAAATAACATAATTGAAAATAATAATATAAATACGTCTTTTGGTGCTGAAGGAGGTGGAATTAGTGCTTCTGTTTTCCTAAGTCCACTAATTATTAAAGATAATATTATACGCAATAACTTAGCTAAAAGCTCTGCTACAACTGCATACGGTGGAGGTATCAGCCTTTACTCGCTTGTATATCTAGATACAGGACTAGTAATTATCGAAAACAATCTGATCGAAAACAATGTTGTCTCTAGTCCGACTTTTAATAATGGTGGTGGAATAGCTGTATATGGA
>JABDPB010000078.1 GCA_013042995.1 Ignavibacteriaceae bacterium
TATTGTAAGGGTGGTTTAAGAAGCTCTTTGTCTGCACACTCGCTAATGCAAATGGGATACAAAAATGTATCTAACTTGGAAGGTGGTCTGCGTGAATGGGTGTTCATGGGCCATAGCATTTACAATGCGCTTGGAGAACTAAATGTAATTGAATTTGAGAAACTCGAATCGGAATAATATTAGTTCAAGCCTGAACTTCTAATTCGTATATGTAAAAATATTTCTTATTGCCTTTTCAATTTCGTCTTTGAGTTCAGAATGTGATGTAATACAAACTTCCAAATCCTGAAGTAAACCATCACTAATATCATAAATCCAACCGTGTACAGATAAACTCTGGTTGTTTTGCCAAGCTGATTGAACAAACTCTGTATTGCAAACATTTTTAACCTGTTCTATTACATTCAGTTCACACATTTTACTAAGTTGAACGGCAGTATTATTTATTTCTGAAAGTTCTGAATCATACTTTTCTTTAATTTTATGAATGTTTGCTAGCCAGTTATCTATCAGACCTATTTTTTTATTTTCCATAACAGTTTTTACACCACCGCAGCCATAGTGTCCGCATACAATAATATGTTTTACTTTAAGTGCTTCAACAGCAAACTGAATTACGGAAAGGCAATTCAGATCTTTTTCAACAATCAAATTTGCTACATTTCTATGGACAAAAACTTCACCCGGCGGCAATCCTACAATTTGATTTGCAGGTACACGGCTGTCGGAACAACCAATCCATAAATAATCCGGATTTTGCTGCTGTGATAATCTTTTAAAAAAATCCGCATCATTTTTAATTTTATTGGAAGCCCACTTGCGATTGTTTTCAAAAAGATGTTTTAATACTTTCATAATTTTATTCCCTAGAGACTATTTTAATCCGAGTTCTTTGTTTTTATTAAGCAGTTCAATTGAATCTTTTATCCTGCGCTGTTTTGTTTCTTTTCTCTTTGCAATGTTTATCCACATGTAGTAACGTTTTTTATCTGAATATGATAATGTATCAAAATTGCTTTTTGCTTTTTTGTTTTTGTTTAATGCAGCAACAAATTCTTTCGGAGCATCATAAGATATTTGTGGTTTTTCAATTATTTTATTCCACCAACCACTCTTCTTAGCAGCGTTTATTTTTTCTAAACCAAACTCAGTCATTCTGCCTTCTTTAATTAACTTTTTCACGCGTTTTTTATTTGATTCGGACCAGACACTGTTATTGTTTCTGGGTGTGAATTTTCGTGAATATCTCTGACCATCAATTTTATGAACTATGCTATCTATCCATCCATAACATAACGCTTCTTCTACCGCCGCATCGTAATCCATTGAAGTTTTGCCCGTTTCTTTTTTATAAAATATGAGCTGTAGTTCGCTAACTTTACTATGATTTTTTGATAGCCACTTACGCCATTCCCTTCTAGTTTTTATATATAGTTGTTTCACTAATTTTTATAGAAGAAAATTTAATCTAATCGTATTAAACGTGAAATTCGAAGAAATTTATTAATAACGTCTGCTATTTTTTAAAAACACCAAACCACTTGTTTAGATTCCTTTTTTCAAGTTCTGAAATTGCTTCAAGCTCTCCCGCATCCAGCCAAATGCCTTCACAGGATGAGCATTTGTCAACCGCAATATCTTTATAGTTAATTTCTATCAATTCCATTCCACATTTTGGACAACGCATATAATGAAGGTCTTTTAATCGTTTCTTCTCTTCTTGTTCTAATCGTTTAAGCGATTCTTCCTGTTCCTTTTTTTTCTGTTCAAATTCCTCTCGCGCAAAAAACTCTTCTTCTTTTTCGCTTGGTTTTACGGGCATTATTATCTCCGTTTAATTTTGTTATTTTTGTTGAATATGTAAACGCCTTACATCATTGCAACTCTGTTAATTAAAGTAACCTTATTTTTGTATACAATATTAATTTATTTGAAAATGAATCTCAAACAAAAACTGGAATATCACTACAAATCGTTCGATAGATCAAAGCTTGAACCTGATCCACTTCAATTTCCCCACATGTTTAGTGATAAAAAAGATATTGAAGTAATGGCGCTTATTGCTTCTGTGTTTGCTTATGGAAATGTAAAGCAAATAAATAGCTCCTTAAATAAATTTCTGAAGATTGCAGAAAACGAACCTCATAAGTTTATTATAAATTATAAATACTCAGTCAAAAGCAAATCACTAATACACAGATTTTATTCTGAAAACGATGTGTGCAAATTGTTTGTTTTTCTGCAAAGTGCATACAATGAATATGGATCATTAGAGAATCTTTTCTTAGCTGGACTTGAAGAGAATCATCTAAATCTAAAAAATACAATAACAAACTTTTCAAATTATTTTTTATCAAAATCTGAAAAAGAATTTGGAGAAATAAGCAGGGGAATAAGGTTTATGTTTCCTCTGCCTGAAAAGGGGAGTGCGTGCAAACGAATGAATTTGTTTCTCCGCTGGATGGTTAGAAAAGATGAGCTTGATTTTGGATTGTGGAATGAAATTCCTACTAAAAAACTTATTATACCTGTAGATACTCACATTGCAAGAGTTTGCAAAGAACTTAAACTAACAAAACAAAAAAATGTAAACTGGAAAATGGCCGAAGAGATAACTGAAAATTTAAAAAAATTTGATCCAAAAGATCCTGTAAAATATGATTTTGCGTTATGCCATATTGGTATGAGAAAAATGAAATTTTAATTGTTGAGCCGTTTAACTTTCCGGACTATTAACACTATAATTGAGATGAATCCAACAATCAGGTTAATAAAGACTAGATTAAATAACACTTGTTCAAAATAATTTGGACTTTCAATAAAGTATTCCGCTAAACTTTTATCCGAACCCGTTTTACTTGGAGTAATTGGTAAAATTAGGGATATGGCTAATAAGCTTGCCTCAATTAAAAATAATATTTTCCAAAATGTTTTATACTTATCATCCACTGTGCACTAAAATGATTTTCATAAGTATTATTTATTCTTTTTAAGCTTCTTAATTGAGGTTATAATCAGCTCTTTTAACACCTTCATATCTACATCCTCTAGTTTATTTATATACAGACATCCTTTACCCGTTTTATATTTTCCTAATCTTTTTAATATATCAGGGTAATTTTCCAGGTAGGTCATTGCATATATCGTAAGGCTTTGTTTTCTTGGAGAAAATCCTGCTACAAACCAATCTCCTTCTCTACCGCTTGCATATTTGTAGTGATAATTTCCAAAACCAACAATACTGCTGCCCCACATTTTAGGTTCGGCTTTTGTTATTTGCTTCATCAATTTTATAATCTTAAAGCAATCTTCACGTCTCTTTTCATCTTTGATATTATTTAGAAATTTCTCGACATCTTTTTTTGTAGGTTTTGTTTTATTTTCTGCTTTTGCCATTCGCTCCCCTCTCAATTTTGTTTTTCTGAAAACTCTTTGAAAGCATTCATATACTTTAGTGTCTGTTTTTTAAATACACCCGGCATAACAGCACCCATCAATTTCATAAAACCTCTGAACTGAAACTCTTGTTCAGTTACATATTTAGTTTTGTTTTCGTCAATCGGGATAAAAGAATTTTTTGCAATATTGAAGACACCTTTAGCTTCGTAAGTGCTTGTAAATTCTTCGGGTAAATTCCTTTTCGTAATTGTTTCAATCATTTCAATTTCACGTTTACCCATTTTGAAGTGCAATTTTGCTCTTGCACCTTCTTGTCCTGGTGTTCCACTGATTGTTTCGAAGCTTTGCAAGCCTTCCATCCATTTTTTCATGTTATCAGGATTATCAAACAACTCCACCACTTTGTTTACCGGTTGGTTTATTTCAACTTCCGCTGTGTATTTCATTTTATCTCCAAATATTTTTTTGCATCAATTTATTTATAAAAAGTTTACCATAAAAGACGCGACGAAGACAGATCCGATAGTTACAGTAGAAAATCCGCCGACCAGCATTTTGGGCAGGATTATGTGAGATAGATATTCTCTTTCTTCCGCACTTTGAGAAACAGCATCGGAAATTTCTTCAGCAACTATGAAAGTTCCTGGAAAACCAAATAAACAAGTAACTCCAACTGCAAGTGAAAGTCTCCATGAATAACCCAAAATCTTTCCAAGAATAAAAGAAATGATAGTAATTCCCACAACTGAAAGGGCAAATACAATCACAATTGGAAGAATAAATGATCCAATCATCTCCGGAGTTGCTTTAGGCAGGCTTGCAAAAACAGGAACCATCAATGCAAAAAGTGTTATTCCGGCCGAGTTTGCTCTATCCAGTACTTTTTGTTCCAGAAATCCAAGCTCGTAAAAAATAATTCCAAAGACTAAAGCCAATACATATTTGTTAATTACCCCACCCATTAATTCCGCAGCATAAATTGCAAGCCAGGCAACAAGGAAAGTTTTCATCAACAAAATAAAAGGAGTTTGAAACTTTTCCGGCATCGACGGTAATTGGTACCAATGTCTTTCAGTTGATTCAAAAGCTTTTAGATTTTCTTTGTTTGCAGCACCACCATTTTCACGAAACTTTTTAATTAAAGTTTTTGCTTCACCTGACAGACAGTAAGAAGCTATTGGCAATCCTACAAAACTCTGCAGTACCAATAAAACGGTTACAAAAACTGTTATCGTCTCAAGCCCTTTGGCACTAGCAGCTTCCTGCATTATTATTGTAGAAACTACACCACCTGAAATCGGACCGGTAGCACCAATTGCAAAACTGCTTCCAATTATTGGTGATGCTATAAAAAATAAAATTACTGCCGCTGCCATTATCGCAGAGAGAGCAATTATTACTGTCTTCCATTCACCTTTCAAGTCTTTCAGCTTCATTAATGTCCCCATATAAACCAAGAGCAGCGGAATGATTGCATAAGCAAAATCAATTATGTGTGCATCCTGGAATAGAGTTTTAGGAAGGAACAGCCAGAAGCCAACCATAAAAACTAATCCGGCTATAAATATCATTGAGAGCAGTGCTTTGGTTTTAATTGAAATAAAATCGCCAAAGCCTAACACAAGTGCTATAACAAGCAGTGCAAGAGTTGTTTCCATAATTATCCTAGTAAGTGATGATTGAAGGTGGGAATATATAAATATTTTTATGCATCCTAAAAGTAGAAATAGACAGTAGAATCGTTATCCCCAAAAATCCCAGATGTATTTAACTGCCGGAAGGAAAATGCAGAAGACTAAAATCCACTTTATAAATTTTGCAGGCATAAATTTTTGTGCTCTTGCTCCAAAATAAATTCCAATAAAACCGCCAATGCCGTAGAGAAATCCTAGCATCCAGTTTGGTGCAACATTTAGTTCGGAATAGTAGGGTGCAATAATCTGGTAAAAAATTACACTCGCAAGTGAAGTTACAAATGTTCCCATCAGAGAAGGGCCTGCAATCGTGTAAACCGGAAGTGCAAAAACTGTAATTAAAATTGGTGCTAAAATTGCGCCGCCGCCAATCCCGTAAACACCGCCAACAATCCCAATAGCCAAACACAGAAAGAAAATCGCAAGTGAGTTTATTCTAAAAGTTTCATCATTAAAATTGTAAATTATTTTTAAGAGGCTAAACTGTTTTACAACAACTTTTGGATGTGCTTTGTTTTCAACTTTATCCTTTAAACTTTTATCCTGCTTCTTTTTTTTACCCAACAGATCGCGAATTAGATTAAATCCTATGTAAATTAAAACTCCGGCGGCAAACAATTTAAAATTTTTTGCATCGGGCAGATAATTAACACGAATTAACGTTCCAAGTATAACTCCGGGCAACGTTCCGATAATTATAACTGCAGTCAACGGCCAAACCATTCTGCCTTCTTTAATATATCTGTATACTCCACCAGGAATAGCAACACTGTTGTATAAATGGTTTGTTGAGCTAACAGAAGGAGTATTAAATCCTAATATGCTTACGTTAAAAGGAAGGAGTAAAAATGCACCCGATAATCCACCCATCGAGGCAAAAAAAGAAATTAGAAAAGCAACTAACGGTGGAATCCAAAAAGCTATTTCAATATCTTCAAGATTAAAATTCAATTATACTTTCGTGCTAAGAATTATTAAACAATAATGTAAATATACCTATCAAATTTGTTTGCTTTTCAGACTATATTTTCAGATTTTCAACACTAATTATTCAAATTTCTCTATTTTTCTGGAGATGTTGTAATGGCTGAAAACAATTCTTCCTCCCACGAAGTCACTCCTTACGTTCCAGCAAATAAAACAATGAAAGAGCTCACGTTTAAGTCAGTCTTTCTGGGCGTTCTGCTTGCAATGATCCTTGGCTCAGCAAATGCTTATTTAGGATTGAAAGCCGGTATGACTGTGGCTGCAACCTTTCCCGCTGCTGTTATTGCAATGGCAGTGTTAAGGATTTTTAAAGGAACAATTCTCGAAGAAAACGTTGCACGAACAACTGCATCAGTTGGTGAGGCTTTGGCTGCAGGCGCAATATTTACGATTCCTGCTTTTGTTATAAGCGGTGTTTGGGATGAGTTTAATTACTGGGAAAGCACTCTTCTTATGCTTGTTGGTGGTGTATTAGGTGTTTTAATTGTAACAATTCTAAGAAAAACTCTAGTAAATGATAAAGCACTACCGTTTCCTGAAAGCCAGGCTTGCACAGAAATTGTTAAAGCGGGGCAGGGTGGCAAAACAGGTGCCAAGTATGTTTTCGCAACTCTTGGTTTGGGCGCTCTGATTGAAATTTTTAAAAACTCAAACGGAATAACATTAATTAAAGATTCAGTTAAAGGGTTTATTCATTTCGCAACTTCAAAAATTAATTTGCTTAACAGCGATGCGGAAGTAATAAAATCTGTTGATCAAAAAGGAGGAATGATTGTTCAAAGTCCGGCTGCATCTCCGGCTTTTTTAGGCGTTGGTTACATTATTGGTTTTCGCCTTGCTGCAATTACATTTTCAGGTGGAGTCTTTGGCTGGGTGTTTTTAATGCCGATAGTCCTGTTTTTAATGTATAACAATTTAGTCGATGTAACTGCAAACGGAGAAACCTGGGTAAATGTTGCTAAATCAGCTTATGATTCTACCGTAAAACCTATTGCTGTTGGAGGTATGCTTGTTGGCGCTTTTTATACTCTTTTCAGTATGAGGAAAAGTTTGTTTCAAGGAATTGGTAAAGGTTTTAAAGATATTAAAGCATCCAAATCTCAAGATGGTGGAAATGGGGCTTCACGAATTGAGAAAGATTTACCCTTTGGAATGGTTTTAATTGCAGTAGGAATACTTATTCTCTTAATGATTGTCCTCTATACATATTTTACACAGGCATTTGGTTCTGCTGTTCTCGCTGCAATTGTAATGGCATTCGCTGCTTTTGTCTTCGCTGCAGTTGCTGGTTACTTAGTTGGTATAATTGGCAGCTCTTCAAATCCTATTTCTGGATTAACACTTTCAACTCTTTTAATTGCTGCAGTATTAATGGTATTAGTTGGAATGAAAGGTGATCCTGGAGTTATTGCTGCATTGGCTGTAGCGTCAGTTGTTTGTGTGGTTGCGGGTGTTGCCGGTGATATGATGCAGGATTTAAAAGTAGGGCAGCTTCTTGGAGGAACACCATGGAAAATGCAGGTTGGTGAATTAATTGGAGTAGTATTTGCGGCACTAATTTTAATCTTTCCAATAATGCTTTTGCACCAGGCAAATGGAATTGGAAGTGAAGAGTTACCTGCACCTCAGGCTAGCTTAATGGCCATGGTTAGCCAGGGAATAGTTGGTGGGGAAATGGCTTGGCCTCTTGTAGTTGCGGGAATGTTTTTTGCCGTGGCGTTAATTATGATTAAATCACCTTCACCGATGCTCGTTGCAGTAGGAATGTATCTGCCTTTCCCGACAACGTTTGCAATTTTTATTGGCGGTTTAACAAAATATATTGTTGATAGAGCTAGTGAAAAGAAAGTTGAAAAAGATTCTGATAGAGATATTGTGCACAATACAGGATTATTACTTGCTTCGGGATTGATAGCAGGTGAAGCATTGGTTGGAATACTTTTAGCCGCATTTGTTGGGGCTGATATAAATCTCAAAGAACTATTTGGAATAGCGCAGGATTTTGAAGGATTCTGGTTCCTGGGTGTTGCTATATTTATTATTATTGGATATGTATTGATTAGATATCCTTACAGAGAATTAATACTATCAAAGAAAAAATCTTAGTAAAATAGTTTTGTCTTGAATTTAAAGGAGGGAATCGAACAAAAAGCTTTGTCGGTTCCCTTTTATTTTAAACTGATTAAAATTTAAATTTATAATTATGAATGATTCAATTGCAGATTCAATAAATTCAAAAGCACCACCACCAACAATCTATCGCTGGGCAATACTAATATTTGTGAGCCTTGCAATGTTTGGTAACTATTATGTTTACGACAGCGTTGCACCTATCTTCGATCTTTTATCATCGCAGTTAAATTATACCGATCAGCAGCTTGGATTACTCTACTCAGTTTACAGCATAGCTGCAATAATCGTTTTGCTGGTCGGTGGTGTAGTGATTGATAAATTTGGTACTAAAAGATCAACGTTAGTATTTGCAATAATTTGTTTGTTTGCAGGAATACTAACTGCTGTTTCATCTGAACTATATGTTATGCTTGCGGGCAGATTTTTACTTGGAATTGGAGCGGAGCCTCTAATAGTTGCAGTAACCACAGCTCTCGCAAAGTGGTTCAAAGGAAAAGAACTCAGTTTTGCATTTGGAATTAATCTTTTAATTGCACGTCTTGGTTCGGTTTCTGCTGATTGGTCTCCTTCATTTGCAAAACCTCTTTATACAAACTGGCAGGATCCGTTATGGCTCGCATCATTTATAGCAGGAATTTCAGTTGCAGGTGCAATTTTGTATTGGGTGCTGGAGAATCGTGCAGGGAAAAAGTACAATATAGGACAGGCTGAAGAGACAGAAAAGCTTGAACTGAAAAGCTTGTACAAATTCAGCAAGTCTTACTGGTACATCGTTGCTCTGTGTGTTGTTTTTTATGCAACAGTGTTTCCGTTTCGTGCGTTTGCAATTAAATATTTTATCGAAGCTCATGGTTTATCGCGCGATGCCGGTGGGATGTTGAACAGCGTTCTCCCACTCGCTGCAGGAGTTGCAACACCCTTATTCGGATTGCTGGTTGATAAAATCGGTAAGCGTTCTATGTTTATGGCTTTTGGATCATTAATACTGCTTCCGCTGTTTCTTGTAGTAACTTATTTCCCACCTGGTCCTAATATTTCGGTTACACTTCCATTTCTCGGCAGCTACACCTGGCCCTTAACGCTTGTAATTGTAATGCTTTTGCTCGGAGTTGCATTTTCAATGATACCTGCTGTAATGTGGCCTTCTGTTGCATATATTGTTGAACAAAAAAGATTGGGCTCAGGCTATTCGCTTATGACACTTTGCCAGCAGGTAGGAATGGCAGCTATTCCATGGCTCATAGGTTTTACAAACGATGCTTTTAGTGCAGGTCCCGATAATCCCGGAGGATATACTGCGGGCATGTGGATATTTACAGGCCTGGCGTCACTTGGTTTGCTCTTTTCATTTTTATTGTGGAAGACTGAAAGAGGTCCTGGTGGACATGGTTTGGAAACCATTACTACAAAAACAGGTGTATGATTCATAGCAAATAAACTAGCAGGAATTTATTCTTTTAAATAATAAATAAACATCATAACTCAAAAAGGAGAATAAATGAAAAAAACTGTTCAACTTTTTCTCGCTGTGTTTATTTTTACAATTTTTAGCTCTTCATCCTTAAAAGCGCAGGATGATTGCTGTGGAATGGGAAGTATTTTTTCTTCACTTCTGCAAAGCGGAATTTTTGGCGGTTATGGGGTGCAGCAGTACGGAGCTGCCGGATGGAATGAAATCGTTCAAAACACTCCGGGGCTTGCAGAGAACTTTAAAGATTTTGGTTTTGCTCACGGCTGGTTGATTGGTGCAAATATAATTCAACTCAGGCATAATGATTTAATATTGGGATTTAAGCTCTATTATCAATCAAATACAGAAAACCAATCATCTGCTGGCACATATAACGGCGAAGATGCCAATCAGGAACTTGATTTGAAGATAAATAACTGGCAGCTTGGAGGAAGTATTTCATATATACTAAACAATAATTTCGATTTTAGAATACTCGATGTGTATATGACATTCCCAAGTGTAAAATTAAAAAATGAAATTAGAACAAGTTCAACTTCGGTGCTCAATGAGTACGAATCCACGGGGACAAATATTGGATTTACTTTTGATACTGGATTTGTTTTTTACCCAGCACCTCCCTACGTGTCAATAGAAATAGTGGGTGGTTATTCTTTTTTTTCAATAGAAAAAATGAAATTGAAAAACGGCGGAGCACTTAACTCAATAGAAGATTTTATTGATAAGGGCGGATTTTTTGCCAATGCAGTGTTAACGGTTGGCATTCCTTTTAATTAAGATTATCAATAGATTTCAGCACTACAATTACGGTGATGCTATGCTTAAATACTTCAGTTTTCTTTTTGTAGGCTTATTTATTTTTTCGGCTGCAAAATTGCATTCACAATCTTTTGGTTTCGGATGCCTGGGTTTTGTAGGCGGTTACGGCGGATTTACTTACTTGCAATACGATGCTAAAGGATTAAATGAGTTCATAAAGCAGTGGAACAACCAGGAATCGGTTCATTCAGAAATGGAAGAATTTAAATTTGCTACCGGTTACAGAGTTGGTTTAAACTTTTTCCGTGCAACGTTCCCAAATAATATCATTGTATCTGCAAAAGGGTACTACCAATCTTTAGATAAAACAAATAAAGCCGCTTTAGGTGGAATAAATACTAATGGTGAATATTCGTTGGATATTGATATGCGGAATTGGGCTGTTGGAATTGATGTTGGATGGGAATTTACAAACGTAGTAAGTTGGAAAGTGCTGGACGGTGCGATTCATTTTAATAATGTAAAATTAACAGAGACTGTAAGCACTAATAGCGAATCTTTAATCGGAAAATATGAAAGTGATGGAAGCAATATTGGCTACTCTGTTGGCACTGGAATAATAGTGGCGATAATAAAAGATTACATCAGCATAGAAGGATTAGCAGGTTACACTCAAATTTCGATTGATGATTTGATTAATGATCAGGGAACAAAGTTTTTTAATCCTACACAACAGTCTTCAATTGATGAAAAGTTTATCAAATCAGGCGGTTTTACTGCTGTTGTTCAACTAAATGTCGGCTTCCCTATTTTGTAATGTTTCTCATATCTCTTTTAACTAAAAATTAAAAAGGATTAAAAATGAAAAAATTAACTAAGCTGGATACTGCTGCTGAAACTGCGGTAAAAGTCTGTATGAAAGTAAAGAAAAACGAAAGCATACTTGTAATTACGGATGAAGTTAAAAGAGAAATCGGTTACTCGCTTTTTGAAAATGCAAAAAGATTAGGCTACAATTCACTTTTGGTTGAAATGAAATCTGCTAAAATAAACGGAACAGAACCGCCAAAACAGGTTGCAGAACTTATGCAAAAATTTGATGTTGTTTTGATTCCAACTGCAAAATCATTAACACACACAAATGCACGTAGAGCAGCCTCAAAAAAAGGAGTTCGTGTTGCAACTTTTCCAGGCATTACAAAAGAAATTATGATACGTGGAATGAATGCAGATTATAATGCAATTAGCAAAAGATCAATTAAGTTGAAAAAGATCT
>JABDPB010000157.1 GCA_013042995.1 Ignavibacteriaceae bacterium
CGGTATGACATTACTTGATGCAACTTCAGAAAAAAATGTTCGTTATAAAATTGAAGTTTTCTCAGTTTCCAGGGATGCAATGACTATTAGAATCTCTACCTGGGCTGACACAAAAATCTTTGGCATTAATGGTTTTTGGATGGCTCATGCCAAAGGAAATATGGAATCTGATTATTAATAGCTAATAATCTGTTATTTAAACCGTTACTCTTTTTAATAAGGAGTAGCGGTTTTTTTAATTTAAATTGAATAAATACCTAACTTCGGCACCCAATTTTTCCGAAATCGCTAATTGAATACCTTCTACATTTCTGTAAACAGGAAACTGGAATAACACCCTCAGATTAAAACTGCCCTCTGAATAAATTATGCTTGGAGTTAAATCAAAAAAGGTTCCCCCTGTGCTCGGCAAAAATCTTCCGTTCCAAAAATCTATATCTGAAAATCGTGCCTTAAGCTGAAGGTTTACTGCAAGAAAATCTGCAATACTGTATGTGCTGTTTATAGATGCAAGCAGTTCATCTCCAAAACGGTAATTATCTAAATTTGAACCTGTGTACCTGTAAAGTGAATTGATATTAAAAGCTAAACTAATTGCGGGAAGGGAATAAGCTGCGTGTGTCCACAAAAGTAAATCAGTTGCACCTGTTCCCGGCTGCAAATCAATTGAAAGTCTTGAACCGTTATTTTCCTGTTCATAGCTTCCGGTTGGGAGTTTTGCTCCGCCGCCGATATTAATTGAAAGTGGTGACACTATGTTTGGAGTAATTAGTTCGTACTTTCCGAGAATAACAATATCAGTCAGACCCTGTCCTGTAAAAGTAATTTCTTTATTTGTTTGCAGCTCGTTATCGAAGAAAGTTGTACTTCTGCTTTTATTTGTGTATCCGCCCATTAACAAAACGGATATCTTTTCTGCTAAACCATACTCTAATTCCAAATAAAAATCACTTACAGTTGATTTGCGGTTTAACGGGTCATTAATGCTTTGGGTTCCCTGATAAGTATCGTTTAAAATATTGTGCTGATAAGTTAGTGCGATGGATATACTATTTGTGGTGATAACACCCCTTTCAACACCGCTCGATACTGATGTGCCAACTGTACAGCAAGCTTGCGCAAAAAATTTTTCTGCAAAAATCAATATTAGAAATAAGATTGAAAATCTTTTTATCATTAATGTTTTAAGGGTTTACGTCAATATCAATTGTGCCCTTAACTGAGGCACCTTTTGAATCTTTAACTTCGATATGAATTGTATTCACTCCAACACAACAATAAGCAGCAGTGTACTTAACCTGGTTTCCAGAGCCAATAATATCTCCAAGTGCAACAGTCCAGGAATAAGAAAGTGCATCTCCGTCCGGATCGGATGCATCTACAGTTATGTTTGCAGTAGTTCCTACTGTAATAAAAACAGGATCAGTAATTATAGAATTAATTTCCGGCGGGCTGTTACCGTTTAAATTACCTTCGGCAGGGTTTGGCTGCACACAACCTATAATTAATGATAAAAGAAAAATTGCAAAGAGTATAATTTTCATATTCATCTCATATAATAAATTCTGTTGCTAATTAAATAATATTTCTTGTTGATAAATAAAACGGAATTTTAATTACCATTCTCTAAATTATAAAAACTTTTCGGCAAAGCTATTGTCGTCGCTAAGACAGGTAAATAATACTGCTTGAAACACTAAAAAATCAAATTAATGCACAAACAGAGTAAAGATTGAAAAGGAGTAAAAAAGAACACTAATGTTATGATTTCATCCTTAAATCCACTCATTTTACTCTCTAAATACCTTTGTTTTAAAGGCTAATATAAATAATTTGTTAATCACAATATTTGAAAATTGCAAATGAGTTTTTAGGGTATCGAAGAGTAGATATGGATTTTATTAAAAGGAGAATTTCTTTCTTACTTATCCCAGGATTAGTTTACTTTCTGTTAAGCTGTAAAACAAATCCACCATCGTCTCCTGCAGATATTGTTCCCACCGGAAATGTTCAATTAAATCTTGAAATAGTTCCGGCACCGGAATTTCCGGTAGCTAATAAAGTTGTTTTATTAGAAGACTTTGCAAACGTAAGCTGCAATCCATGTGTAGAATCAAATCGAATAATTGAATCCCTATCCAATTATACCTACGGTAGAAGCAAGCTCGCTGTAATTAAATTTCCAACTGATTTCCCATCAAGCAGCGATCCATTTTACCTTTCAAATACAGCAGCTTGTGATAGACGAATGGATTATTATCAGATTCTTTTTGCACCCACTACAGTTATAGACGGACTATCGTTTCCAATCTCAACTGATTCTGTAAGTGTGAAATCGGCTATTGATGCAAGACTAAATATTACTCCACGTTTCGATATTAATGTAACCGGAAGTCTTGAAGGTGACTATTTGATCAATGTTTCAATTGCATTGCTTGATACTATAGGTATAGATCTGGATGATATAGTAATTCACACTGCATTGACTGAAACCGAAATTGAGTTTGAGCAGGCTCCTGGTTCAAACGGTGAAAGGAAATTTTTCGATGTAATGAGATTAATGTTCCCATCAAACGATGGTGAACCTATAAGAAACTTAATTAATGCGGGGGAAATTAATTATCAGTTTGAAGATGCTCTGCTTTCAAACTGGAATCTTGAAAAGATTAACGCGGTAACTTTTATTCAATACGTAAATACAAAAGAAGTTTTTCAATCTGGTTCTACTTTTGAATAAAAGAATTGAAAAAATAAGAGTTATTTTTACTACGAAATCGAAAAAAGGAGTATGGAGATATGAGGAAATTTGTTACCCTTTTAATTATTAGTTTAGTTTTTATCATCAGCTTTTCTCCCTCCGTAGTTGGACAAACCCAGAGAAATCCAGTTCTTGAGGAGTTTACTGGAACGTGGTGTCCTTGGTGTCCGTGTGGACACACAGAGATGCAACAAATCTTAAATAGTATACCAAACGCAATAATGATTGGGTACCATGGTCCTGCAAACGGCAGTGACCCTTATTCGTTTTTCCCTGGCAATTCCATTATTGGAATGTTCAACGTACCTTTTTGGCCAAGTGGAGCTGTTGATAGAATCGGTGCCCCGGGCGATAGAAATTCTTGGGCAAATTTGATGAGCCAGCGAAACAGCGTTCCTGCAACTGTTAGCATAAATGTACTTAGAGCCTTCAATCCTATCTCCAAAGAGTTAAACGCAATTGTTGATGTAACTGCGTTAGAAAACCTAACTGGTGGCTATAGAATGACAATGATATTATTGGAAGATGGGCTTATTTCTAACCAGGCAGGTAACGGCTCATGTCCCGGAGGAGCTAATTATGTTCATAAACATGTTGTAAGAGCCATGGTAAACGGAGCAAATGGTGAGGATTTAAATGGTGGTAGTCCCTGGAACATGGGGGAAACCATTACCAAAACAATTCAATTTATTATTCCTGAAGAAGTAATTCCGGATAGCTGTCACCTGGTAGTAATGGTTTGTAAAGATCAATCACCTGTTTACACTGCTGAAATTCAACAGGCAATAAAACTTGCGTTTATTAATCCAAACTATTCAGCAACAATTTCACAAATGGAAGAATATTATTTTGGCCAATCTTCACAAACAGCCGAATATACAGCTTACATAAAAAATACAGGTTTACTGCCAGACACATATAATATTAGTTTAATGTTTGATGGTCCTTCCGGATGGTCACAATCATTTACAACTGTAAATGGGACATTTAATTTAGGTGAATCAGACACCTTGACGCTAAATCCTGGTGATTCTACAGAAGTTCTAATAGGTGTGAATGGCAATTCAATTAATGGATTCGGCAAAACCGAACTTCAGT
The DNA here is from genome assembly GCA_013042995.1 of Ignavibacteriaceae bacterium. Lineage (GTDB taxonomy): Bacteria > Bacteroidota > Ignavibacteria > Ignavibacteriales > Ignavibacteriaceae > IGN2. The sequence continues at coordinate 3,857 of JABDPB010000157.1, forward strand.
TTTACTCAGAGCAAGGCTCATTCGGTAACGTTGAGTTTAGATTCACCACTTTTGGTTTAAATATACTAGTTGTTGATGATGATGGTGGTAACGACTATGAAAATTACATTGAAAATGAACTGTTAATTTTTGCTTCCGAGTACGGAATAATAACAGGTGATTTTATACCTGCTAATGTTGCGAGCATAAATACTTTTGATAAAATAATCTGGAATACAGCGGACACCGAGCCAGGAATTGCAGCTGATGAAATGAATGCATTGATAACATTTCTTGATAATGGAGGCAACCTGTATTTAAATGGTGCTGATATTGCATATCAAATGGCTGACCCAACAAGTCCCTGGTATTCAAGTGCTACACAAAGCTTCTTTAACAACTATTTACATTCATCTTACGTATTAAAAGAGCATTCAGCAACAATAACTCAAGGTATTGATGGCGATCCAATTACAGACAGCATAGATGTACTTAGACTTACTGGAGGGACTGGTGCAAACACAATTAATCACACAAACGGAAAATATGCTAACCAAGTAAATGCAAATGGAACAAATGCACACAGCATCTTGAATTTCTGGCTAAAACCGGATGAGTATGTTGCAGTTCGATCTATTCATAACGGAATGTCTGGAACTGGTAAAGTAGTGTTCACAGCTTTTGGCTTTGAAACAATTGCAAATGATGATACAAGATCACTTTTTGCAGAAAAAATTATTGAGTGGCTAAGCTCTCCAACAAATGTCGAAGAAGATCCTTACTCAACATTTCCTGTTCAGTTTGATCTGTTGCAAAATTATCCAAATCCATTTAATCCTGTTACTAGTATAAAATTTTCAGTGCCGGAAACATCACCAGTAACTATAAAAGTATTCGATGTTTTAGGAAATGAAGTGGCAATTCTAGTAGATGAAGTTAAAACTGCAGGAAGTTATAAAGTTTTTTATGATGGATCTGAAACTTCATCAGGAATATATTTCTATCAGATGAAAGCTGGTAATTTTATTTCCGTAAAGAAAATGAGTGTTCTTAAATAAAAAATTAATCCTTAAATATCAAAGAGAGGTTAAAATGAAAAAACTTTTACTTTTTCTTTCGCTAATTGCTTTTATAGCATTGATCGGCCCTACTTCTTCCTTTGCACAAACTCAAAGAAACCCGGTGCTTGAGGAATTCACAGGAACATGGTGTCAGTGGTGTCCATGCGGACATGATATTATGGAACAGATCAAAGCAGCAATTCCAAATTCAATTATGATTGGTTATCATGGTCCGGCA